>JBJTPZ010000804.1:0-1241 GCA_046075365.1 Planctomycetaceae bacterium | reverse complement strand
GCATAGGGAGTCGCTACTTTACCAGCGATGCACTTTACGTGTGAAGCAAACTGTTTGTCCGACATGGAAAACACTGCCCAACCAGTTGCGGGGCAAGCGGAAAGTGCCTCATTGTAAAATGTAAAGTTGCCATCTGCGGATAGTTCGGTGGGGTATCCAATCTCGGTCAGCATTATCTCGGCCTCATGACGCCCTGCAAGCACCAACCACGTTCCGTGTGAATCGAGCGTGGTGAATACGCCAGATGGCACGCTGAATGTGGAGTACAATGTGTCTATGGTGTCAGTACTGGCTGGTGCAGTGGGTTTGACCATTTTCGGTCGGATAGCGAGCTTTGCGGCTGCGGCAGGACTCGATACTTGATTGAGATATGCCAGTGTTCGGCGAGCACGGGGACCGACGGACATTGCTGCCATGGCAAGAGTGACAAGGGTAATCGTGAGCAACCATCTCTTGCGCGACACTCTGAGCGACCCTCTGTTGCTGACGAACGACTTTTAGACAGAAAAACGGAATTAGACAGAAGGTGGAATCTGACTCAATCAATGAGTTCTGCATAATCACCAAGGTCTGTCAAGCTTCTCTGAGGAGAGCATACCAAAACGTTCGTGTTTTTGTCCATCCTGGAGTCTACACCATGAATTCAGGAAGCCCTTCGAACCCGGAAAGACAGAATCAATCACAGCCTGTCTCGAATGCACAGCAGTCGCCGAAACTGCTGACTCAGGTGCGCAACAAAATGAGGGTGCTGCATGCCGCCATCCGAACGGAGCCTGCCTCTGTGGACTGGATTGTCAGATTTCTGATGTGTCACCGCACTCCCGACGGAACCTGGCGGCATCCTGCAGAACTCCGGGGGCCAGAGATCTCTGCAATTCTCACTTACCTCGCTGTCGACCGTCAGGTTTCGGCGAGTACTCAGAATCAGGCGCTGTGCGCCATTGTCTTTCTCTATCGACAGGTGCTCGAACTGGATCCGGGTCGTATGGATGGAGTACTGGCCACACAACGGAAACCACCTGCTGCGGCAATCGTCGTCGATCGGCGGTTCCCCTTCAACCGCAGCCATCCTGCACCGCCGATCCGGGAATTCCACATTCCGCAGTC
The DNA here is from genome assembly GCA_046075365.1 of Planctomycetaceae bacterium. GTDB lineage: Bacteria > Planctomycetota > Planctomycetia > Planctomycetales > Planctomycetaceae > SXXK01. The sequence goes on along the minus strand of JBJTPZ010000804.1, from coordinate 134 downwards.
GTCAGTCGCCCTGTGAATCGCGTAGTTCTTCAAATAGCGATGTCACACTTTGCACTCTTTCCCCGAGGCAGCACCATGGCGACTGCAGACACACATCCTTCACCCCTGACCGTCGAATCCACACCCCTGCTGGT
>JBJTPZ010000803.1:0-7898 GCA_046075365.1 Planctomycetaceae bacterium | reverse complement strand
CGCACCTGATAACCAGCCCCGCTCAAACATGCCACCACCGCTTCCCGCAGCCCAGCCAAATCGCCGGACGTCACCTCGCCAGCATCCGCTGAACCGACTGAAACCCTGTTCGTACTCTGCCCCGCTGACGCCCCCGAAACTGCCCCGCCGTCCCGCGCAAACAACAGGAAACTCCGCAAATCCTGCACGCCACGCGACTCGGTCCGATCAGCCGCTATCTGCTCTCCAGAAATCGATGAATACACCACCAGCTCACGCCGCGCACGAGTAATCGCGACGTTCAGACGACGCTCGCCTCCCTGACGATTCAAAGCTCCAAAATTCAACGGCAACTGACCCCGCTCATTCACCCCAAATGCCACCGAAAACAAAATCACATCCCGCTCGTCACCCTGCACATTCTCCAGATTCTTGACAAAAATCGGCTCCGACTGCTCGTCACTGAAAAATTCCTCCAGACCACGGTCACGCTCGCGAGCCTCATCCAGCAGATCCTCGATCAGCTTCTGCTGCTGCTGGTTGAACGTGATCACACCCAGCGATAAACGCTCGGCCGACGCATCACGCTGCCGCTGCAGTCGCTGCAGCAGATCCTGCACTATCGCCTCCGCTTCAATCCGATTTGTCCGAGTCTCTCCGCGGTCGTATACCGCCTGCGGCAAATACACCAGCTGCACCGCCCGGTCACGCGCCGCCGTCGATGGCAGCGTCACCAGTGAACCGCCATAATAATGCTGATTCGAAAACGCTATCAAAGATTCATGCCGACTGCGATAATGCCAGTTCAGCTGCAGCTGCGGCAAACCAGCCGCTACCGCCTCATCCAAAATACTCTCCAAATCCCGCTGCCACACCGGCAACCCCTCCTCCTCCTCACCCTCCGCACCCTCCGACCGCTGGAAAAAACTGGTCGGAGGCAGCTGTTTCGGGTCTCCCACGATGATCGTCTGACGACCACGCCCGATCGCTCCAATCGCATCCCACGTCGGAATCTGCGACGCCTCGTCAAAAATCACCACATCAAACGGCGGCATGTCCGCCGGTAAATACTGAGCCACCGACAAGGGCGACATCATCACACACGGAGTCAGCTTGCGAAAGCTCTCCGGCAGCCCCGCCAGCAATCCCCGAATCGCACAGCTCGGACGCTTCAGCTGCATCTGATGCCGCAACAGTCCCAGCTCTGAATCCCGGCTCACGTCAGTCACCGCCGGCAGATTGTGAGCACACAGGCGCAACACCTCCGCTGCCGCCAGATCACGCATCCTGTCATCGGCCACAGCGAATTTTGCCTGCCGGGAAACCTGCCGCGCTCCCTGAAACTCACGCAGCACATCACTGCCGTCAACAGCCTGCGGCACAAACCACCGCGCCCAAGCCAGACAAAACGCAGCCTCCAGCTCATCCGGCAACAACTGACCCTCACGCACCGCCTGCACAAACGGCTGCAAACCCGCCCGCACCGCTGTCCCCGCCGCAGCATTCCACGCCGCCAGCGGACGCAGCTGCCGTCGCACACCAGCCAGCCCCGACAACTGCTCAGACAACCCCGCAAACTGTCCGGCATCCAGCGGATCCAGCCAGCTGCCGCCCGCCAGCTCCTCCAGGGCCAGCAGCTCACGACGAAACTCGTCCGTCGCCGCCGCACACAGACCAGCCAGCCGCTGCAGCTCCTGACGCGATTCCGCATCCGTCAGCAGGTGCCGCAGACGACCTGCCACCTGCTGCCCATAACCGGTCTGCTCCTGCACAGCCCACACCGCCTGCCGCAACTCGCCCGCCAGCAACAGCTGCTGCTGACGCTCCCGCAGCTGCTGCCACAAACCCTCCACCAGATCCTCGTCCGGCTCGCCCGCTTCACCCGGCCCGGCCAACAGACCACCGCCAGCACTCGAACCCGCACGCAACAGCCGCCGCTGCGCCTGATGCGCACGCTGCAGCTCAGTCTGTATCGTCTTCAACAACAGCAAATCTCGCTCCGGCTGCACACACCCGCCGCTCGCCCACACCTGCAGCTGACGCACCACGCCACGACGACGCCACCACGACAGCGGCCACATCGAAGCACCAGCCTGACGCCACTTCCGCTGCAGGTCCAGCACCGGAATCTCCGGCAATGATGCCAGCGGATACACCGCACTCAGCTTCTGCCGCGCACCCGCAATCTTCTCCAATGCACCACTCAACGCTGCAGCCGCCTGCTGCAGCTCTCCAAACTGCTTCCCCAGACCCTCGCAAACCTCCTCAGATTCCAGCCGCGGCACTAACCCCCAAAACTGCTGCAATGCCGGCAGCCAGCCCAGCTTCAGCTCGTCCAGAGGCAATTCCACCAGCTCCGCCGCTGCAGCCAGCGCCCCACGCCACTCCCGCAACACACCAACCACTCGCGACGCCTGCTGCAACAGCTGCTGCTCCCACTGCAGCGACCACTGCCCCCGACGAACCCACAGCGGTGCCTCCGCAAACACAACACCCCGACCAGCTTCCGCCAGCTCCGTCAATACCTGCCGCAACTCCCCGTAATCCCCCACCGAACCACCCGAGCCCACCGCTCCACCAGACACCGGCCACTCAGGCACCCACACTCCACGGCCGCGAAGACACTCCCCAATCCCGCTAAACACCGACCAGCCACCCCGCCCCAGATGCAGAGCTGACACCGCGTCATTCAGCTGCTGCCGCAGTCGAGCCACCTCGTCAGACTGCCGCACCCACTCACCCCGCGACACTGGCGGCACCGCCTGCCACGCCGCCTGCAGCTGCTGCAGCACCGCACGCCGATCCGCACGCGCTGAATGCAGCTCCAGACAGCTGCGGCCCAGACCAGCCCGCTCCAGACGACGCTGCACCACCTCCAGTGCCGCCGTCTTCTCTGCCACAAACAACACCGATCGACCCTGCGACAAACACTGCACAATCATGTTGGCAATCGTCTGACTCTTGCCCGTACCCGGTGGACCAATCAGCACAAAATCATGGCCCGCAGCCGCCGTCGCTACCGCCAGCAGCTGACTGGCGTCAGCCGCCAGCGGAACCTTCAGGTCGCACGGCAGCAAACCATCAAGCTCGGCAGCCGTCGGCAATGCTCCAGACACACCACTGCTGAAACGCTGGTCCGGCTGATGCACCAAATACCGAATCAGACGGTTCTCCTCCAGTACCTCAGCACGCTCCACCAAATCCTTCCACAACAGATGGCGAGCAAACGAAAAGGTGGCTAACGCCACGTCCTCCACAACCTCCAGACCCCGCACAGTACGCACCGACTGCCGCACCCGCCGCAACAGCTCCGCCACATCCGGCCCGCCGCCGTCCGACAACAGACCAGCCTCCACTGCCGAAAGATCACACTGAAAATCCCGCTTCAGCAACTGCACCAGAGTCGCATTGAACTGCGGCTCATCCTCACGCGGATGCAGCTCAAAAGGCGCCGATATATGCTGCCGCCGCAACTCCACCGGCAGCAACAGCAGCGGAGCCAAAAACTGCCGCCCATCCCCGACATTGCGACGCCAGCGCAAAAATCCCACCGCCAAAAATAATGTGTTCGAACCACCCTCCGCCAGATCACTCCGAGACTGCCGATATAACTCCGTCAGCCGCGACTGCAATACCGCCGCATCCGCACTCGCCGCCAGCTCGCCCTGCTGCAGCAAATCCGCCGCCACAGCGCGCTCCAGCTGCTCGCCCGTCTGCTGCTGATAACGAGCTGCATCGCGAGCAGCCAGCACCAGCTGCGCCGGCAATGACACAATCCGCAGCACACCACCGGCACACAGACGCTCCGCCAGACCTCCAGCGTCCGGACACAGAAAACTGATGGCCCCGCGAGTCATGCGGAAATTCAACAGCCGGTTCCGCAGCGACAAATCCAGCAGCCGCCGACGCCACCGCTCCATCCGACCCACCTGCCGCTCACCACCAGACTCAGAATCAAATTCAGACTCAGACTCAGAATCAGAATCAAACTCAAAATCCAGCTCCGCAGCCTCCTCACTCAGACCCGCTGCCGACACCCCGGCCGATACCCCCGCCCCCCCCACAACACCCTGTACCACCGTGCCAGACTCCGCCCCGGCACCCTCCCCAGCCCCGGACTCAGACCCCTCCACAGGACCCACACTCGGCAACGGACGAATCCGGTTCAGCCGCGCCCGATGCAAATCCAGCAGCACACAAAACTTCTCGGCAGCTGATCCCTCCGTCTCCTGCCTCGCCCGAGCCGCCGCGGCAGCAAATGACACACCCCGCCCCGCCGTCGCCAGCGTCGCCTCAAACACCACCAGATCACCAGCCGCTATCGCCTTGCGAACCTCCGCCAGATCGTCGTCCGCCAGCTGATTCGCCGACGTGCTGTGCAGCCACACACCCGGAAAACAATGACCCGACTGAATCACAATCACGGCACGCAAACCAGCCGCCTCCAGCGCACTGCAAAACACCAGCGTCAGATCCAGACACGTGCCCAGCTGCTGCTCCAGCACCTCACTGACCGTCCGCACCTTCTGACCATTCGACTCAAAACCAGCCGGCGGCAACGCATAGTGAATCCCCCGCGCACATACCGCAGACCACAACGCCGCCGCCGTCTGCAGCACTGCCTCCCGACTGCACCGCACATAACCGTCCAGCACCGCCGGCAACCCCTGCCGCTGCAGCTGCCGAGCCGTCTCACGCAGCAAACCAGGCACCGCCCGATCATTCGGCAGCACAAATGCAGCCAGCAGCTCCAGCCGGTCACTGCACCCACCCCACTCATGCCGACACAACAGCCGCACACCATGACTCTGCTCAGCCAGTACCACACCCGCACTGTCACGCAAAACCAGCTGCAGCACCCCCCGACACGCTTCATTCAGTCCATCCAAAAACGCCGCACTCAGCACCGGCTCGCAGTCCTCAATCGACAGCACCTGACCCGGCCTCAGCAACGGAACATTCCAGCTGCGAGCCGCCGCAAACGGCGGGTCACTGCTCAACGTCAACTGCAGATTCAGCAAAGGCTGAACACCAACCCCACACAACCGCAGCGACTGCACCAGCGGAACAGCATTCTCCCATGCCGCCCGACTCACCGTCGCGTTGTACACCAGCTCAATCATAAATAAATTTCAAAACAGGAAATCGCAGAATCGCACAGAGAATCGCACAGAGGACAGAGGACCAGAGGACAGAAAAACAGAGACGCCAGAGACCGAATCCCATGAGGATGACTGGGGAAAACTCAAGAATCGCTGCACACACGAAAACCGATGCTGACGTAACGGTCGTCGGGATCGACGTCGTCGCGGCAACCAGAACGACAGAAGTACGGCCCGAGGTCCCAGGAGCCGCCACGAACCACACGCGAAGACCCTGAGACAGGTCCGGCAGGATCGGCCGCAGCAGACTTCGCATAATATCCGCTGCCGTACCAGTCGCTGCACCAGTCCCACGTGTTGCCCGCCATGTCGCACAAACCAAACGGATTCGCCCGGAAAACGCCGCAACGCGACGTAAATGCCACACCGTCATCAAACGCAAACGGCTGATATTTTTTGTAATCCACCCGCGGGTACTGCTTCTGAAAGCTGGCGTCCAGGACGTTGGCTGCTCCCAGCAGGCTGGCGGGATCATCACCGGTCCAGAAGCGAGTCGTTGTGCCGGCTCGACAGGCATTTTCCCATTCCGCCTCCGTCGGCAGACGGAAACGTCGCAGCACACCATCAACCGCCGGCTGCTCATTCAGCCAGCCCAAAAAGGCCATCGCATCCTGCCACGAAACATTCACCACAGGATGCTTGTCATCCTGCTCAAAGCCCGTGTTCCGCCAGTTGAACTCCGGACGCTTCTCGTCAAACCTCTTGCTGGCCACGTAACCCCAGCCACCTTTACCGTCCCGCTCAGCATCCGTCACGTAGCCGGTCGCCTGCACAAACTGAGCAAACTGCCCGACAGTCACAGCAGTGGTCCCCAGGAAATACGGCTCCGTCAGCTGCACCGCATGCTGCGGCTGCTCATCCGCCACGCTGACGTTCTCTGGAATCACGAACCCGGCGGCTTCCAGAGCCTGCCGATCTTCACTGCTGCCCATCAGAAAGCTGCCCGGGGGAATCAGCCGGAAACTCAGGCCGATCGGCCCCCGCACCTCCACACTGCACCGCAAAAATTGCGCCCACAGACGCTGGCCCGTCGCCGCTGTCGCCGCGTTGTAGGGTGCCTTCAGCACACCCGGCCGAGCAGGCTGAGGCATGGCTTTCACGGCCTCCAGCTCCCGCCGCCAAATCGCTTCTTCCGGCTGCAGCTGCTGCAGCTCCGTCAGCAGACTGCGGACAGCAGACCACCGCGCGCTCTGCACCGCCTGCTGCAGCTGCCCGGTCAGACGCTGCACACGCTGCTGACCGGCCAGACATCGCTGATACAACTCCGAATCCCGCTGCTGCGCCAGCCCCGCCGGCAGCGACTCCAGCTGCTGCACCGCCTCGCTGAACTGGCCACGCTCCGCCAGCTGAGCCGCCTCCCTGTGCGTCCGCATCAGCAGCTCAGTCTGCACCGCCAGCGCCTCAGCCACCCCCTGCACCCGTCCCCCCGTACCAGCACCCGCTCGCTCCAAAGCCTGCACAAACTGCAGCACCGTCTCATAACGCTGACCAGGCAGCTTCGCCAGACCCCGGTCAAACACCGGCTGCAAAGCCGCCAGTTTCCCCGGCAACTGCGGAACCGCCTGCTCCAGCACCGCCAGTCGCAGCACTGCCGGGTCACCGCTAAACGGGAAATCACCCGTCAGCATCCGCCACGCTGTCACTGCCACCGCATACTGATCTGTCGCTCCACACTGCTCTGCTCGATTTGCTCGCCACTGCTCAGGAGCCATGAACAGCGGAGTCCCCTGGACTCGCTCAGTGCCCACGTTGTGCTGCGACAATGAATTGCGAAAATCAGCCGCCAGCCCAAAATCCAGCACCGTCAGATGCTCACTCTCCTCGTCAATCATCAGGTTGGAAAGTGTCACATCCCGATGCACTATCTTCTGCCTGTGAGCTGCATCAAGCGCCTCCGCAGCCATCCGCAGCACTCGCACCACCAGCTCCAATGACAAACCCGCTCCGCCCTCGTCCCGACTCCTCAAATAACGATGCAGCGTCACACCACGAACATACTGCATCACCATGAACACACCCTGCCGATCATCCGTACCCAGATCGTACAGAGCACAAATGTGCTGGTGATGCAAAGCCTGCACACGGCGGTAAGAACTCTTAAAGTCATCCACCACATCCTCATTCGCACGATACTCCGCCCGCAGAAATTTCAGCACCACCTCGCCACCGCGAGTCTTGTCCTGACGCTGCGGATCAGTCGCCAGCCACGCTTCCCCAAAACCGCCCGAACCCAGCTGACGAACCAGCTGAAACCGCCCCACCGCCCGCAGCGGCCGCGAACCCCGATCCCCGGTCTGTGCCAGATATTCAGACATAACCTCAACCTGCAGTAAAAAACCTGGTGAATTCCCCGGCAGTCTACCTCAGCCAGCCAAAAAAATCTGCTCCCCACCCCCCCGAATTCCTGCCAGCCCCCCCTGCCCCGCCAGCTCGTACTCGTACTCGAATCCCGCTCAAACCACCAGCAACCAGAAAGTGCTGCAAAGAATGTAGATTCGAGAAAGTAAAACGCAGACACGAACAGTTCAACACATCAGTCACTGCACCTCCCTGCGTTTCCCTTCGCGGCTTCGCGGCTTCGCGTGAGCCCATCCGCCTGCAGCCGGACCAAAACACCGAACACCGACCCCTAATCCCCCCTCGCCCCCCTTGGGGGAGAGGGGTCGGGGGTGAGGGGGTCCACCCCCCCCGAAACCCCTCTCACAACAGTCATCAGCACACCCGGCCACGGCAGTGCCCGGTTGAGCGGCAGGGGTG
>JBJTPZ010000802.1:0-1064 GCA_046075365.1 Planctomycetaceae bacterium | reverse complement strand
ATCGCTACGCCAGTGGGAACGCATGCTCCGCTGGCTCTTGCGGCACTGGCAGCCGGTAAACATGTGCTGGTGGAAAAGCCCCTGGCATCAAATGTGGCTGACGCTGAAGCCATGGTGAAGGCCGCCAAACAGGCTAACCGCGTGCTGATGGTCGACCACACCTTTCTGTTCAGTAGCCCGGTTCGCAAGATGAAGGAGCTGCTGGACAGCGGTGAACTGGGAGAACTGAACTTTGTCGACAGTGTACGCATAAATTTGGGCCTGTTCCAGCACGATGTCAACGTAGTCTGGGACCTGGCCCCGCACGACCTGTCAATTATGGACTACCTGATCGGTCGGTTGCCACGCAGTCTGTCCGCGTTTGGTGCCTGCCATACTCCGGGATCTGTCGGGATCGAAGATGTCGCTTACCTCAATCTTGATTTCGGTTCCGGACTGCTCGCCTCCTTCCATGTCAACTGGCTCAGCCCGGTGAAAATTCGCCATTTCATTGTTGGGGGCAGCCAAAAGAGCATTGTGTTTAACGATCTGGAACCATCTGAGAAAATTCGTGTCTATGATCGCGGGATCACAGTGGAAGAGTCCGTGGAAAGTCGACGAGGCGTGCTGATTGGCTATCGCACTGGCGATGTCTGGTGCCCGCATCTGAAACAGATTGAACCGCTGCAGGAGATGGTCCGACACTTCGTGCACTGCATCCAAACCAGCCACCCCCCCCTCAGCGACGGCGAATCTGGACTCCGCATCGTCCGCATCCTCGAAGCCGCACAGCACAGCATCAAAGCCCAGGGAGGCCGAATTACGCTGTGAGCGGTCGTGGCAGGTCCCTTGAATATCGTATCTGTTGAGGTGAAGTCATGCCCGAGTTCCGTGAATTTCAGTCCCGCGTGCGCGATGTGACTGTGGGCACCGGGGTAACGGTCGTACAGCCCGTGAATTTGTACGAGTGCCAGCTTGGCGACGGCGTGTTCGTTGGACCGTTACCCCGGTGCCCACAGTCACATCGCGCACGCGGGACTGAAATTCACGGAACTCGGGCATGACTTCACCTCAACAGATACGAT
>JBJTPZ010000801.1:0-2935 GCA_046075365.1 Planctomycetaceae bacterium | reverse complement strand
AAACGAGCCCGACCACCCCAGCGAGGGTCAATGGGCGGAGTGGATGTCCGACAGTGATCTCGAAAGAAAGAAAGAGATCTATTCTCGAATTTCCGGTGCATGGGCGGCAGCAGACAAAGAGGCTCGGCAAAAAGGACTTTTAGGGAGACGTGAACAACTGTCTCAAGCACCTGTCGACTTGGACGAACTCGATAAAGTTGAACGGCAAATTGAAGAAATCGAGGATCGCAAGTTTCGCGAATTGGCAGCGGACCTCGAAGTACCCTTTCATTACCTCCGTGCCATTAACATGAAAGGCGCTAACGAGGGTTGGTAAATTGAACGCCAACATTTGACGAAAAAACTATCGATAATGAGATAGAAACGATCGTCGACGCGATAATGTCAACGCCGGAGGGAAGAGCGGCGGCTCAGCGAGTTCATGACAGGGATGAACAAATGACACAATTTCAGCGGGCAAACGGCATTTCGGACAAGGTGGCGGAGGCAGCAATCATGGAGTGGGTTGTCGGGCACGGGGGGAACTTTGACTGGGATCTGGAAGATGTTAAGGCGATCTGCCGGTGAATGCAGCGAGAGTAATTTGCCGGTGCAAAATATGATCAATCTGACGATACCACGTAATACAGACAACGCGTGCTCATTTGCGTTCGGAGACCTGTCCCATGAGCGATCAACTCAGCCCAAAGATGTTCTACGTGCAAAATCCGGTGACAAAGGAAGTTAGAGGCCCTGGCAGTGCGTCGGATCTGAAACAGTGGTTTTCAAAAGGTGGACGTGATGACTGGGGTGTGGCAAAGTCGCCTAATGGCCCATGGAGGCCCGCTTATGAGATTGACGAATTCAGATCATGGGAACAGCAAGTCGCCCAAATGAAGGTGACCACTGGTGATTTGAACGAACCTTACGAGATCATCGGGCCTGTCTATTTCTCGGTTTCAAACAAAGGCTTGTTCTTCAACCAATTGACAGACCTGATTGGAAAATATCGCCAAAAACTGGCCGATATGAAATCCCGTGGTACGATCCGAGGCGTCGCCATGGACTGGGGTTTCCTCTACGGCGAATTCTCAGTTGGGCAGTCTCAGTTCGACAGTGCTTTTTTCGTGGCCGTCGAGGAACTGAAGCAGCGTGCCGGGCGAGTCGGTGGCGATGCCATCGTCCACATGCGGCAGGACATCGACATCGACACCAGCGGCATGCAGTTCTTCTACCTCCAGATGTATGGAACGGCAGTCAAGGTCAAACAACCTCCCGCTGCGAAGACCGAGGAAACATGAGCTGTCGCGATTGCGCTGGCAGGCGGATAGCGGATTGTGACAGTGCGACAATCCAGCAGCAGCAATGACTTGCCGGCATTTGCCGTGAGCAGGCCCGCATTCACGCCGCCAGGCTGCAGGGCGCAGATCTCAGCGAACTGGTTCGTCCCGTTATCAGTTCGCTCGCAGGCTACGCGGCCCAATTGCCCTCAGAATCTGTTCATGGGCGCTGCCAGCACTGCAGACGCTGTCAGAAATCACATGTCACAACTGAGGACGACTACCGACCGCAGACGCTGCAGCGATATCCTGGTTTCAGGATCTCACGAAGGAAGAACCAGATTCCAGCCGTACAGACAACCATCACAAGATCCCCGCAGCCCATTGCAGTGACATGGCGGTCGTGTCGAGTGTTTTGCTGATGTGCGTTCCACGCACTGAAAAGTATGCTGAAGGTTGGCGATTACAGAAAGGCTGTCGCCTGGGACATCGCGCCCAAAATGGGTGAAACGCAGATCGAGATCCTGCTGCAGCAGGGGCGTGAGCGTTTCCCGCACGCTCGACCGCGTATCATTTCTGACAACGGCCCGCAGTTCATCGCGAACGACTTCAAGCAATTCGTGAAGATTTCCGGGATGACCCACGTCCGCACCAGCCCGTTCTATCCTCAGAGCAATGGCAAGATTGAATGCTGTCACCGGACTATCAAGAGCCGGTGGATTCGGCCTTCAACGCCGCTCACGATCGACGATACGAAATGGGCGGTTGGCAGCTTCGTGGACCATTACAACACTGAGCGACTGCATTCGGCAATCGGCTGCGTGACCCCGCCGGACATGCTCCAGAGTCGCCAGCAGGCGATCCATGATGAGCGTGATCGGAAGCTCGAAGAGGCGCGACAGGCACGAGCGGAACGCAGAAGGGAGGAAAAATCTGCGCTGCCCCGAAAAGCTTTGCGACAATTGCCTGATCCTGACGCAGACTCAACTGTTTCACAGGAGAACAGGGACTGGGATGGTGAAACGACGGCAATCCGGGAATTCCGGGGCGATTTCCACCTGAGCCTGCAAAGGCAATTGAGTGTCGGGTGCGGCAGTGAATCAGCAGGAGGTTCGTTTCGACGGAGCGAAACGCGACTATCAGGTGGTTTCCGTCACGAACGATTCTGGCTGAACTTTTCAATTGCCCTCGGACTGATTTTATGTCCTTCCGCAACAAACAGCTGTATGATCTCATTGATCGTCTGCGCACTCAGACGACAAAGATTGTCACGAATTGTTTGCCAGTTGAATTTGCAGTGTTCATCCCACGCCCCAATCCCCATGATGGCTCGCAGCTTGATGTGGTTCTCTGCCAGATCCTGCAGGTGATCGTATGTGTAATTGCACCCAAGACGTACTCCCGCCAGCACCACGATGTGCCAGCAGTCCATACCTTCACCACCGCGGTCTGTTGATGTCTGGTCATTGATGTCGCAGCCGACCAGTTGCTTGATTCTTTCAGTGACTTCAGGCTTCGAATACACTTTCTGCAGCGATCGCAACACTTTGACGAGCGAGTCTCGACTGGCAGAATCAAGTTGCACCTGATCGATCGGCGGGCTCTCCTGCCGCAACTGGTTTGAGCATAATTCTTTTCGCATCGCTGGCTCCTGGAAGACGGGGAACTGAAATCTC
>JBJTPZ010000800.1:0-1808 GCA_046075365.1 Planctomycetaceae bacterium | reverse complement strand
CCCGCACGCGGCGTCGCTCCGTCAGACTTTCGTCCATTGCGGAAGATTCTCGACTGCAGCCACCCGTAGGTGTCCGGACAGTATCTCAGTTCCGGTCGTGGGGGCCATGCTCTCACACCCCCTAGACATCATCGCCTTGGTGAGCCATTACCTCACCAACTAGCTAATATCATGTAGGCCGCTCCTCCGGCGGAATCACACCTTTGCTCCGCAGAGTTCATCGGGTATTACCTACAGTTTCCCGTAGCTATCCCCGTCCAGAGGGCACGTTCCTACACATTACTACGCCGTTCGCCGCTCCCACCATTGCTGATGAGCGCTCGACTTGCATGCCTAATCCACGCCGCCAACGTTCATTCTGAGCCAGGATCAAACCCTTCAAAAATATGCTTCACCACGGTTTCCCATGGCACTTAGCAAGAAGAGTGACCTGTTTGCTGACCCGGTCAAAGGTCAGCGAAAACCAACAAATTCGTCGGCCAAAATCTCTCAGGCTCACAAACTCAATCATGTTGTCAAAGATCACGACACCAAACCAGAAAACCACTAGATCTTGTATTAGTCTTTCGAGCTAACCACTTTGTCTTGCGGTTTCGTTCGTTGCTGGTTGGTGTCAGCGAGCGGGGAAGTCTACAGGCATTCCAAAAAGAGTCAAGGGCTGTGGTTCAATTTTCCAAAAAAGTTTTTTGAACCAGGCCCGGAACTCACTCTCCCCGCTCCTCCATCGATCCCTGCCTGTCCAGACAGCAATCGATCGACAGCCACAGTGATCGGGCATACCGAAAGAAAACAACAGGAAATATCACCGAAAATGTGGCCAGTCCCGGAATCAGCCCCCAACGACCCAGACCCCACACAAATCGCCCAATGATGTAGGTCCAGGTTGTGAGAAGTACCGTCAATCCATAGTTGATATAGGTTGACCCCAAAAAATACCCCGGACCACGCTCATACCGAAAACCACATCTGCCACACTCCCGCCGCATCCGCAGCCACCCCTCAAACATCCCCTCCCCGCCACACATCGGACATCGTAAGCCAAAACCACGCCGAATCGCCTCCGCAACCGTCTCTGGTCCCTTCCGCTCAACACGCCCGCCAATACCGTCACGCTCCAAACTCATCACTCCGCCTCCCCCGCAGCTGCCCAATACAAAGGATCACTCTCCCGCCGACTCGCAAAACACTCCACCCCCGCCAGCCGCAACCCCAATTGCCGCGCCAAATCCTCCACACCCCCACGCTCGCTGGCGTAATGACCCGCCAGAATCAAATTGATCCCCAGCGAACGAGCCTCCAGCGCGGCATGAAATCTGGCCTCGCCCGTCACCAATGTATCACAGCCACATGCCACAGCGTCCCGCAGATACTCTGCCGCAGCACCGCACGCCACTCCCACGCGACGCACGGCCCGCCCCCCGGAAACCACCTGCACACCGCTCGCACCCAGCACAAACCCGACTCGCTTTGCAAATTCCCGCACACACACCGACTCACACAGCTCCCCAAATCGACCACCGCCAGCTTCACCCCCAGCCAGCACTCGCAACACCCGTATCCCCGACAAACCCAACAGCACGGCCAGCTGCTGGTTGATGCCCGCAGATGAACTGTCAAAGGCCGTGTGAGCACTGTAGACGGCTACGCCCCCACGCAGCAGACTCAAAACCGTCCTGCCCTCCGCATCACCCGACGTCAATCGCTTCACCGGTCGAAAGAAAATCGGATGATGACTCACCACAAGCCCAACTCCCCCCTCAGCCGCCTCCGCAGCAACGTCCTCCGTCAATGTCAGACACGTCATCAGG
>JBJTPZ010000799.1:0-6798 GCA_046075365.1 Planctomycetaceae bacterium | reverse complement strand
CTTTTCAGCAAACTGCAGAATCTGTTTCGCCCGGAAATCGCCGCTCACAGCAAGCGTCGGTCACGGCGTGCTGAAAACACCGGTCCGGGACTGGAAGCTCTTGAACCACGCCTCGTTCTCTCTGCTCAGTACGTCCCCAATCAGGTCCTGGTCGGCGTTGACCGCCTGTCCCTGAATGACTTAACCGGTCCCGGTGTTGCCGCCGTCATCGAAGGCTCAGAAGTCCGACCGCTGGGCAATTACGGCGTCTTCCTGATGAATCTGCCGGCAGGCGTCACGGTTCCCCAGGCCATCGAACAGCTCAAAGGCAAACCCGGCATCCGCTACGCTGAACCAAACTGGATCGGAGACTGGACCAACACCCCCGACGACCCTGATTATTCCCTGATGTGGGGCATGGAAAACACCGGACAAACCGTCAATGGTGTGTCCGGTCGCCCCGACGCAGATATCGATGCCGAATCCGCATGGGACCAGACCACAGGCAGCACGGGGGTCCTCGTCGCAATTGTCGACAGTGGCACCGACTACCGCCATCCCGACCTCGCAGCCAACATCTACACCAACACCAACGAAATCGCCGGTAATGGCCTCGATGACGACGGCAACGGCTACATTGATGATGTAAATGGCTATGACTTCGCCGACGGCGACGCCGACCCTATGGACTTCGTCGGTCACGGCACTCACGTTTCCGGGACGGTCGGGGCCGTCGGCAACAACGGCATCGGCACCGTGGGCGTCAACTGGAACGTCTCTCTGCTCCCCTGCAAAATCGGCACAGACCTCGGCGGGCCGGTGACCTCCGCTGCCATCGAAGCCCTGAACTACGCTGTCTCCATGGGAGCTGTCGTTTCCAACCACAGCTATACAGTCAACCCCACGCAGGCGCTCGAAGACGCCATCATCAATGCGCGCGCCAATAATCACATCGTGGTTGTCGCTGCCGGAAACAGCTCCTCCAACAACGACTTCAACCCCGTCTATCCGGCCAGCTACCCCGAAGACAACATCGTCACCGTCGCTGCCACCGACCAGAATGATGCACTTGCCGCCTTCTCAAATCGCGGCTTCAACAGTGTCGATATCGGGGCACCCGGCGTAAATATCTGGAGCACCACTCCCGCAGCAGGCTCGGCTTTCTACGGACCAAACTACGACTTCAGCGATGGCACCTCCATGGCCTCACCCATGGTCGCAGGCGCAATCGCGATGCTCCGCAGCGTCTCACCCTCTGCCTCCTACCAGACCATCATCCAGGCACTCTATAACGGTGCAGATCGGCTGCCCGGACTCTTCGGGCGAGTCTCTTCTGGTGCACGCCTCAATGTCAACGGTGCTCTCCAGCAACTCAAATCCGTCTCAATGTCAATTTCTCGGACTGAGATTTCTGAAAACGAAGGCGCTGCCGCTGCCACTGTCACTATCCGCAAGGTAACAGCACCCTTTGCCCAGGCAGTCACTGTTACACTCCTGATCAGCGATGGCACTGAAGCCTCCTCCGGCGGCCTCATCTCTCGCCCGGTCACCATCCCAGCCTTCCAGCGTCAGGTCACTGTACCCATCGATGCCGTCGATGACACACTGCTCGATGGCACACAGCAGGTCGTTGTCTCAATTGATTACCTCGGCAGTGAACAGGATCGAGTCACCCTGAATGTGCTCGATCATGAGACTATTTCCGTACTCGCTGCTCCCGATATTGTCTTCGAGGACGCGGGGCCAAACGCCGGTACTTTGACAATCACCCGCAGCAACACCGATATCTTCTCGCCCGATCGCATTGTTGCTGTCAACAACTCACTCAGATTCTTCGATCGTGACGGACAACTCAGATCCACCGTGCCCGTTCCCTGGCCCGCAGGACTCAGACCAGCGACTCAGACCGTCCGCGACGTCGCTGTCATGGAAGATGGCAAAATCGCTGTCTTCAACGGCACCTCCACTGTGTACATCTCAGTTTACAACCCCGGAGATGGCAGCTGGACTCACCAGATCATCAACAACGCCAGCGCTTCCGTCTCCGATACCGGGACGGGCGGATTGACAGTGACAGGATCATACGTCTTCATCAGCGACCTTGAAACCAGCTCCGGCGACCCATGGGGACTGGTCCGCTACGACGTCGCCACCGGACAAATTGACCGATTCGGTACGAAGACCTTCGGACCACGTCTGTTCGGCAGCACATGGCCTGAATCTGACGTTTACGAACTCGACCCCGTCAGCGGTTCCGTACTCCGACAGTTCAAAACCCCCGCAGCAGGTGGTGGCTCTGCTGGACTCGCCTTCGACGGACAGTACATCTGGTACATCGTCGACAGCTCTGTCAATAACCTCTACAAAATCGATTCCATCACCGGCAATGTCGTTGACTCGTTCTTCGTTGGCTCCACCTCGAACTCCGGATTCGAGGGACTCGCCTACATGAACGGCCTGATCTATCTGATGGACGGTTTCCTGACAGACGACATCGTGGTCTATGACCCAGTGCTGCGGACAATCGTTAATGTGCTGAATGTCGACGGTATCAACGGCGGTTTCGGACTCGACCTCAGCGGTGGCCTCGCCCCAAACCCCGCCAGAAATTCACTCTACGTTTCAGCCACCTTCTCCGATACCATCTACGAAATCAGTGCCAAATCCGGACTGATCATGCCAAAACCCGACGGCACCTATCGCATGTGGTCCTCGGGCGAGTACTGGGAGGGTGGGATCGCCACACTCCGCGACGAACTCTACGTGGGTGCCACCGCCGGTGGTAACAAAATCCGCGTCTTCGATCTCGACGGAAACTACAAAAGAACCATCGATCAGCCATTCTTCTTCGGGCTCGAAGCCCTCGGTGGCGACGGCATCGACGGTCTCGTTGACTCAACACTGCGTTATCGGGACGTCGTCGCTGCTTTCGATGGCTTCATCTATGCACTCGACCTGAATGGCACCGACGTAGGAAAATTTGACCCCGTCACCCTTGAACCCGTCAGCTTCTTCACCCTTTCCACTCCCGTCATGACTCTGGCCGTGGCTCTCGATGGACGATTGTTCGGCGGGACAGCCACAGGCGAGATCGTCAGCTTCGGTCCCGGTGGAAATGAACTCAAGCGTATCGCCGCCAACCTGGGGGCCATCGCAGACATCGAAGTGAATGTTTCCAACGCCATCATCGTCGCAGAACAAAATGGCCGGTTTGCCTACACTGACACAGGCCTTGCTGCCGTGGCAGAATACGCCTCAGGTTCGAATCGACCGGCCTTCGCCTCATTCGGTGAACACTTCACTCGCAACCGCGGCGAACTGAAAGTGCGGCTCACCAATTCAGACACCAGCGAGATTAACTTCGTTCTCAACGTCACAATTCCCGAAGGACAGCAGACCATCGTCATTCCTTTCGACGCCATCGATGACGCCGAACGAGACGGAGTGCAGATCGTCAGCATCGCCGCTGATGTTGATTCTCCAGTGACTTCCTTCCCGCCAATGTATGTTGCCGGAACAGAAACGATTACTGTGCTCGACAGAGAGCAAATCCTTGTCAGCGTCGCAGCTGACTCACTCTCGGAAAGCGCCGGAACAGCAGCCACTCTCGTCACCGTCAGTCGCAGCGATGTCAACGGGCCCTTCGACTACGTCACAGAACAGAATTTCAGCAATCCAGCCACCTTCCAGCTGCTCGATCGCGCTACCACATGGTCTCCAATCACCGTCTCCAGCCAGATCTCACGCGTCGCTGACGTCAATGTCACTGTCAACTTCCGCCACGACTGGATCGGTGACCTCGATGTGTTCCTCATTAGTCCGTCCGGTCGCCGAGTCGAACTGTTTAGCGACCTGACAACCAACGAACGCAACATGGTCGCCACGGTGCTCGATGATGAAGCCACTCAAAGCATCGTCGCCGGCAACGCACCATTCACCGGGCGATTCATGCCCGAAGGTCGCCTCTCCGACTTCATCGGCGAAGAAGCTCAGGGCATCTGGTACCTCGAAGTCATCGATGACAACGTCAACGACTTCGGACGCCTGAACGGCTGGTCGCTCAGCTTCAAAACGGTTGGCCTGTCACCCGCCACTGTTGTGCTGCAGTCCAGCGATAACACCGAAGCCGCCTTTGGAAACTCCGCCTCACGCACCATCGTGATTCCGGCCAACCAAAGCAGTGTCACGCTGGATCTCGATGCTGTTGATGACTCCCTGCTCGACGGTGTCCAGAACGTGACCATCGCAGCCACTTCCGTCAACGTGATCGGACTTGATCTCAGTGCCGACAGTCTACTCGTGAACGACGATGAGCAACTCACGTTCTCTCTCTCCAGTTCCACAGTCGCTGAAAACGACGCATCTGGCGCCGTCAAAGGACTCCTGACAAGATTTAATTCCGACCTGTCTGCATTCAGTGTGAAAGTCCGCAGCAGTAACACTGCAAAACTGGGCTTCGTAAATCCTGAACCAGACGGTTCTGTCATCGTTACGTTCCCGGCTGGACAACAGACCGTTTCCTTCGACCTCGTGCCCGTCGACAACAACACGATCGACGGCAACACTGTCGTCAGCATCACTGTACTCGCACCCGAATACAATGGCAGCCAGTCCCTCTCCATCACTGTCATCGATGTCGAGCCAGAGATTGTCCTCACACAGCCAGATCAGGCCACACTCTTCGAAAATGATGGCTCGTTCGTCATGAACGTTCGCCGCACCAATACATCTGACTTCTCCGCAGACCTCGTCGTC
Source organism: Planctomycetaceae bacterium (assembly GCA_046075365.1). Classification (GTDB taxonomy): domain Bacteria; phylum Planctomycetota; class Planctomycetia; order Planctomycetales; family Planctomycetaceae; genus SXXK01. The sequence goes on along the minus strand of JBJTPZ010000799.1, from coordinate 2,064 downwards.
AGCCTCTCCGTCTCCGGAGACTCCACCGCTGTCTCAATGCCGCTGCAGGCCGTAATCCCCGCAGGCTTTGGCTCAACCGATGTGATTGTTATCCTGAACGATAACACACTCCTTGGTGATCGCTCCATCGTCATCAATGGCATCAGTGCCGGTACGATTTCCGGATCCCTGCCACTGACGATTCGCGACCATGAAACCGTACAGCTCTCGCTCAGTCGCACCTCCTTCCTCGAAAATGCCGGTGTCAACGGCGCCATCGGAACTGTCACTCGAACAAATACCGACAACGGCCTCGATCTCATCGTTAGCCTCTCGTCCTCCGACCTCACCGAACTGACCGTACCCGCCACCGTCACCATCCCTGCCGGTCAGGACTCCGTTTCCTTCAGCGTCACAGCGGTCAACGACCCGGATCTGGATGGACCACAGCAGGTGCTCGTCTCGGCAGCGGCCACCGGGTACCAGTCCTCCACCGTCAGTGTCACCGTGCTTGACCACGAACCACCCGTGATCAGCGCACCCTCAGCAACCACCACGGCTCCCAGACCCACAATCACCTGGAATCTGATCCCCGGAGCAACAAGTTACGACATTCAGATCGCTGCCATCAGTGCCGGTGTCAACACCTTCATCGTAAAAAGTGGCCTGACTGTTAATAGCTTTACACCCTCCGAGAACCTCGGGATCGGACTCTACCGTGTCTGGATCCGAGCCTACGACCAGTTCGAAATTCCAGGGTTCTGGAGCACACCACGAGACTTCTTCGTGCAGACCGCCCCAGTCGTCACTGCTCCTGCTCAGACTGGAAACCTCGCAGCTGCAACCTTCCCTGAAATCTCATGGACAGCAGTTGCCGACGCCGCTCGGTACCACCTCTGGGTCAATAACCTGACAACCGGCAAGGCTCAGGTCGTGAACGTCACAGACCTCGTCACCACCAGCTTTAAGTCCGCAGTCAACCTCGGACCAGGCACCTACCGAGCCTTCGTCAAGGCATTCAACGCCAGGAATGAAGGGGGCGCCTGGAGCCTTGCGAAAGACTTCACCGTTCTGGCACCCCCGGTCATCACGCTGCCAACCAGTGGCAGCTCGTTCGATCGAACCCCAACGTTCTCATGGGTAGCCTCCCTCGGAGCAAAGTACTACGACCTGTATGTCAGCGACGCTGCCACAAAAGCAGTTGTCCTTCGCAACCAGGCTGTTACCGGTACTTCCTTCACTGCCGTGCGAGACTTCGCTTTCGGCAACTACGAAATGTGGATGCGAACAGTTGGCACTACGCACGTCAGCCCGTGGTCAGCAGTCCGCAGGTTCTCAATCGGTGCCCCGCCTGTAGTCACCTCACCCACAGCCAACGGACGCGTCTCCGCAAAGACCACATTCACATGGACGGCCGTTGGCGATACTGAACGTTATGAACTGTGGGTTGCTCCGGCGGCCTCACCGCAGCAGTCTGTGATTCGACTCACAAACCTGACAACAACCTCCTTCACACCCGCCTCCCCGATTCCGGCAGGAACTTACAGAGTCTGGGTGAAGGCTGTCAGCAACATGGGCGAATCCAGTGCATGGAGTGCCGGGGTGACATTCACTGTTGTCTCCTCCGACGCCGCCCAGCCGATCATGCCCATCGCTGCCGCCCCGCTCAACACCAGCCTCGAACTGCTGACACAGCCGGTTGCTGTACGACGCTCAAACGTCGCAAGCGCAAAACCGACAACCACGGCAGCACAGTCCACGGAAGTTGCTCCTGTGGCAGTCGCCCGGACAGAAACTGCTGCTCCTCAGCAAAGTGCAAGTCGGGATACCGCAACCGTCGATTCCATCATGGAACAGTGGGACGCGGCTGACTGGTGGCTGGCCTCCGATCTGAACACCGTGGCAGCCACAGACTCCACAACAAGTCGTTCCCGCCGACAGATCTGATACTCCGGCACAAACCAGCCAGGGACTCCTGTCGGCAGCGTCAGGAGTCCTTTTTTTATAGCCTCAGGAACCACTGATGCACTGGGCATGGATCGAACAGCTCACAATCGGTGAACTGGTTATTGACGGCCCGGAAGC
>JBJTPZ010000798.1:0-2075 GCA_046075365.1 Planctomycetaceae bacterium | reverse complement strand
AGCCCGGAGATGCGACTGAAGTCGCTCAAATTGTTCGTGGCCAATATCAGACCATTTTCGATGGCTGTGGCTGCAATCAAAATATCCGCATCGGGGATCAACTGTCCTCTGGCTCGCAGTTCCGCATAGATGTCTGCAGCTCGGACAATGACTCCATCATTGATCGGCAAAACCAGATTTGTTTCGCAGAACGCCTGAAAAGCGGCAATCTGTGCTGCCGCGTTTTTCGCCTTCAGGCCCCGGAGTATCTCAAAACGCGTCACAAGTGAGATCGTCAGGTGAGTGTGCGAGGACAGATACCTGCGAGCACGAATAAGTGCTGCTGGGTCCCTGCGCATCAAGCGTGAGAGTACATCCGTGTCAAGCAACGTGGTTCGCTCTGTCACAGGTCGTTCTGCCGGCCGGAGAAGTTGCGGCGGTCAAGGGCTATTTCTTCCACCTCCCTGATGGCAGACTCTGAAAGTCCATCATAGACCGCTGTCGCCAGCCGCAAAGCTGCCGGCATCTCTGCGTCATCGACGGTGATACGCACCTGCGTTCCTTCGCTGATTGCGAGTCCCTCGCAATGGAGGGGCCGAAACATCCCATTCTCATAGACAGCATCAATGGTGTGGTGCATTTCTGACATCCTCCCCGGCCGGAACTGACGTGGACTCCTGAAGCCACCGGGGATTCTACCGCAAAAGCCGACCGGTGGCCAATTGAATGCAGCGAGAGAAGGACAACTGTAAACAGAACTCGGAAACGACAGAACGCTGGCGTTTAATCCCGACACGCCACAAAACAAGGGATTTGAACTGCCAATCCACTGATGAGCCCGCTGAGCATCCTCGCAATTTCTTCCAGCTGTGATTTCAGGGCTTCGTGGTCGTCTGCGCTGAGCAGACCTCGACGGCGGGCCAGTTCGAGCAACGGGACGCATTCCTGGACGGAGCCACGGGCGATGCCGAAGAAGTTTTTGCGGTCGGGCTTAGTGAAGCGACCGTTGCCTTCGGCGATGTTGGCAGAAATCGAAAGAGCCGCGCGGTTCAGTTGGTCAGCAAGGAAGCCGTAGCCACGGGCGAAGTTTTCGGATCTCGAGCAGATCTGGTCTGCGAAATCGACGGACTTTTGGTAGACGACCAGTTTCTCGAACGCGAAGGCCATCGGGGGGCGGCAGGGGCGTTTTAGAGAGTGGAAAGTAGATAGGAGACCGCAGTAGATGGGAGAAAGTTTCGAGTTTTCTACTCTCAACTTTCTCTCATCTACTGCTCTATTTTTTTGACGGCAGGTGCCGTCAAAAAAATTGCCCGGGGCCGTCAAAAAATTGGAGCGAACGACACGGACCTCGAAATTCAAACAGAGACATTTCGATTCCGAAAACGCCTCTGCGATTCCGGATGGTTCAAAAACCGAGGAAAAATCGCGGTTTTCAGCATCGAATCCGTAAGGCCGAGCCGGTCCACGACGATCCCCTGGGCATCGCAGAGGGATCAAAACCCCGCAGTCAGCCTTCGAACCTGCAGCCCACCAGCAGTTTCAGCAAATTCGAAATCCAGAGACCGCCGGGTTTTGAGACGCAGCCAACTCCCCAGCCATCGCACTTTCCGCAACACAACGCCAACTCTGGTAACGACTTCCGCCGACACGCGAGATCTCAGACTCTCTGCCACCGCAGCAATCGCGATATCATCACCGCACCCGCCACCCACCTCCCGGCCCCCATTTCCCCCGCAACTCTCGCCCCTCTCGGACTCTCACATTGTCCCGGGTTATCATCCGTTTGGACCGCTTAGGATGCGCAAAACACACAGTTGCGACCGCTAAGCAGTTTTGACAAAAAAGAAATGTGACTGCGGGGTGATGGTGGTAGCACTGACATGAGTTCACGCAGCCCCGAGCGACAATGAAAGTCGAACGCCGGCGGTAACGGGGCCACCGCAAAAAAACTATGATTTCAAATCCCGCGTGATCGGCGGCTCCGATTCACCGCTTTGTTCGGCCTTGGGATTTCGGATTGCGATAGATGTAGCCGAAGCCCTCGTGTCCTTCGTAATACGCAACGTTGGATGTCCACGAATATACCAAACTGTCTG
>JBJTPZ010000797.1:0-7081 GCA_046075365.1 Planctomycetaceae bacterium | reverse complement strand
GTTACAACCGGCACGTTCAACCAGGAGTTTTCCCACTCAGACCGACCTCCCAGGTCCATGATTGGCATGTTCAATACCGCAGCGTGCAACTGGTGATGTCCCGGAAACCTGGCAAAGTGAAAAGCCCGATCTTCAGCAGGTGGCCGTGTGGCGGCTGGATCGGCTGGGGCGAACCGCCAAGGGACTGACTGCCCTGTTCGATGAACTGACGGAGTTGAACGTGCGACTGGTCAGCCTGCGTGATGGGCTGGACCTGTCCACGGCGGCTGGCCGGCTCATGGCGAATGTGCTGGCGAGCGTGGCCGCATATGAAACCGAAGTCCGTGCGGAGCGGATTTTGGCCGGTCAGGCGGCGGCCCGTGCCAAGGGGAAGACTTGGGGCGGATCGGAGAAGGGACGACGGATCAAGGTCAATGACGAACAGATTCGGCTCATTCACCGGATGAAGGCCGAAGGGGAAAAGGTGGCCGCCATCGCAAGGGCGACGGGACTATCGAGGCCCACCATCTACGACGTGTTGAAGACCGAACCGGCGTTGCAAAAAAACTAATTCGGAAATTCCGAAGTGTTTCCCTCGTGCGAGTCCCGCCCCCATAGCCTCCCTGTCGGCTACGGGGGCTTCTTTTTTGTATGGACGATGAAACCAGACCGATGACCCATAACGACAACTTCCCAGCGGGACGGATCGCCGGATTGATCCGAGTCTCCACCGACAAGCAGGACAACGACCGGCAGAAGAAATCATTCGGCCGGTTCGAGACGCAGCACAAGCTGCAAATCGCTCCCATGTTCGAGGACGTGGGGTCCAGAGACAAAGCCGACAAGCGGGAGCAGTTCCAACTGCTGCTCGACATGGTGCGGAACGAAATACTCGACTGGATCGTGGTCGAGTCGCAGGACCGCTTCGGAACCAGCGGCCCGCATGAATGGGGCGAGTTCCTTTCGACGCTCCGCAAAGGTGGCTGCCGATTGTGGTCAATCATCGAGAACCGCTGTCTCTCCGATGAAGATGACGCCACCGTGCTGACCACGACCGTCAATTCATTGGCTTCCCGACGAGAACAGAAGGTGAAGGCCGACCGGGACTTGTCCAAGAAGATCGTGCAGGCCAAGGCCGGCGAATGGACGGGCGGCCCGGTTCCCTACGGTCTGGATGTGATCTGCAAGAGCGGCAAGAAGATCAAGTGGCGAGTGGTCATCGAAGGATGGAGCCACCGCTTGAAAATCTGGCCCGATGGGAAGCAGGAACGCTTCGACGGCAAAGGCAACTTCCCGGCCAAAGACCCAACCGACAAGTTCTATCTGGCCCCGTCGATCCGCACGGAACGCTTGGAAGCGGTGCGAAAAATCTTCGAGTGGTATGCGACCGAAACGATCAGCTTCAACAAGATCGCTGAACGATTGAAAGCAATGAAGGTCGATCCGGAGCGGGCCGGGGCATGGTCGAGCGGCTTCGTCAGCAAGTTGCTGCTCAATCCGGTTTACATCGGACTGCCGGCCTACAACAAACGATCCAACAGCCGGTTCAGTGAGTTCGTCGAGGGCGAATACCGAACCGCTCCCCGCAAGAAGAACGGCGACAGCATCAACGGTCGCCAGCGAGAGCCGGATGATTGGGTCCAGCCGGATGAACCTGTCTTCGATCCAGTCGTCCCGGTTGAAATCTGGGAGAAGGTCCAGACCAAGATGAACGACCGGGAGATTCACCGGAAGACCAACCGGGGTGAGGCTCACTGGTTGTCGGGCCTGCTCTACTGCCACAAGTGCGGCGAGAAAATGTCAGGCGACAAAGCCTGCGAAGGGTATATCTGCAAGACCTACAAGGTGAACGGCAAGAAGAACGAAACGGGCTGCCAATGCTTTCGGGTTCCGAACGCTGAAATCGAGCCAATCTTGGAATGCTACTTGGAGGAAGTCGGCCATCGGTTGAACGTGTTGGTGGCCGCCGATCAGAACTCATCGCTGGTCGATGCCCTGTTCACCGAAAGCTGGATGAAGGAGTGCGAACTGCACTACGTCTACATGAAGATGACCGACTTCATCACGGCCAATCTGGCCCAAGGCATCCACTACATCGACGACAGCGAAGTCATCATCGACCAAGACACGATGGACGTGTATGGCGATATCACGCTGGAAGAAATCTACAACGAAGCCTACGCCAGCAACGCCAAGATGCTGCAAGAGAAGCTGGCCGAAAAGGAAGCCGAGTTCGACCGCCTGTTCGGGCGATACAAGTCATTGAAGACCGAGATGGCAAGAGAACGTGCCGACGCCGAAATGGGAATGATCGAAGTCGAGATCAAGAAGTTGAAAGGCCAGTTGGAACCACTGGTCGAGCAATACCACGAAGTTCTGGAAGAATCGAAACGGCTGGCCGCCGCCTACGAGTCGGCCTTGGAAACCGTGCAGGGCAACGAGAACCGCCGCAAGGGCGAAGTCGTCCGCCAGTTGATCGACAAAATGATCTGCCGCTTCGACGACGACAGCCGGGAACTGATCGACGTGGAAATCATCCCCAAAACCGGCCACCCGTGGAGTTCACAACGAAACTACGCCACGGACTGGTTTATGCCACGGATGAACACGGATTTTCACGGATGAAACGCAGGAATCCGCAGCACCCGCGGACTCCCGTCCGCGGCTCGCCAAACCGAAAACCGAAAACTGAAAACCCAGTCCTCCCCTCGCCCCCGTGAAACGGGTGAGAGGCGTCGGGGGTGAGTGGGCAAGTCACCCCAGATCCGCTACCCGCCCAGTCCCCAAATCAGCCTCCATTCGCATTCATCAACGGTGCAAAAAAACGTCGTGCTCGTGCTCGTGCTCGTAATCGTGCTCGTGCTCGTGCTCGTGCTCGTGCTCGTAATCGTAATCGAAACCACCCCCGCCGCGCCCCAAATCTCCCACCCGCGGACTCCCGTCCGCGGCTCGCCAAACCGAAAACCGAAAACCGAAAACCGAAAACCGAAAACTGAAAACTGAAAACCCAATCCTCCCCTCGCCCCCGTGAAACGGGTGAGAGGCGTCGGGGGTGAGGGGGCACGTCACCCCAGATTTGCTATCCGCCCAGTCCCCAAATCAGCCTCCATTCGCGTTCATCAACGGTGCAAAAAAATGTCGTGCTCGTGCTCGTGCTCGTAATCGAAAACACCCCCGCCGCGACCCAAATCTCACACCCGCGGACTCCCGTCCGCGGCTCGCCAAACCGAAAACCGAAAACCGAAAACCGATCACCCAAAAAGTTCTCCTTGCCAGTGCGATTCTTTCCCGCCAGGACTCCCCCCAAGACCTGAAACCTGCCAGACTCCTTAAGCATCAGCAGAACCGCCAGAACCAGCGTTTGAATCCGCGCGAAAAGGTTTTTCGCCATGACACATTCCCCGTGCTTCGCTCGCCATCGCATGCTGTTCGCACTGTGTGTTGTGACGGGACTGTCACAAATCTGCTGCGCCCAGTCAGACAACACCGCGCCGCTGGCGTGGTACGGCGAATTGGACACCGGGGTGCGAAGCTTTCGTTTTTTCATCCGCCCGGACCACAGACCTCCCGGTGACCAATGGAAACTGCTAAGTCTCGACGAAGGGGAAGCCGAATTCACGCTGGACGCGTTCCGAAACGACGGCAACACGCTGTCGTTCGAGCTGAAAAAAACAGGCGCCACCTGGGATGGCAAACTGAATGCCGCACGGGACCGGGCCGAGGGAAAGTGGAAGCAAAACGGAACTACTCTGGATCTGACGCTCCGCCAGGTGTCACAAAGGCCTGCCGACAAACCGTCTGAAGTCTGGTCAGGTGAACTGTCCGTCCTGTTTCAGAAGCTGCCGCTGCAGTTTCGCGTGTACCGTGACGCCGACGGGAACGAGCAAATCCGGATGGACAGTCTGGCGCAGAAGGCCGGCGGCTTTCTCACCATCAGAACAACCGAGGGCAACCGCTGGAGCCTGCAGGTTCCGCAGGTGGCAGGCAAATTCGAAGGAGAGCTGGCCCCTGACGGCAACAGTGTGTCAGGCAAATGGTCTCAGGGCGGTCCGCAACTTGAACTCACACTCAAACGCAGCGAACTGGCCGCAGCACCAGCGCCTTTAATGCGTCCACAGACACCCCGACCACCATTTCCGTACGAGGTCACGGAAGTCAGTTTTGCAAGTGTGGAGGCGGGAGTCCGTCTGGCAGGAACCATGACGGTTCCGCGCACACCGGCTCCTGCCGGCGGTTTTCCTGCCGCCGTTCTGATCTCGGGGTCCGGACCTCAGGATCGCGATGAAACTCTGCTCGAGCATCGTCCATTCGCTGTCCTGGCCGACACACTGACACGCAGCGGCATTGCAGTGCTGCGATTCGATGACCGCGGTACGGGGCAATCCACCGGCAATTTTGCAGCCGCCGACAGTCGCAATTTCATGCAGGATGTACTGGGAGCCATACGTTTTCTGCAGAACCAGCCCGGCATCAATTCGCAGTCTGTTGGCCTGATTGGCCACAGCGAAGGTGGCCTGATCGGGACAATGGCCAGTGCCGGTTCGAAAGATGTCGCATTTCTTGTGCTGCTGGCGGGGCCCGGAGTCAGCGGTGCCGAAATTCTCCTGTCACAGGGACAACTGATTGCCCGTGCCGAAGGGATCATTGATGAAAAGATTCTGCAGGCCCAGCGTACTCAGCAGGACGTTTTGATCCGCACCGTGCTGCAGCATCCCGCAGACGCCACCGCGGCAACACTGCGAACGGCTGCTCTCAAGGAGCTCACCGGCCTGCTGCCTGAGTCCCCCGCAGCACGCGCGGCATTCGAGGCTGAACTTGACGGCGGCCTGAAGACGCTGCACACCGGCTGGTTTCGGTTCTTTTTGACATACAACCCAGGTCCCGATCTGCAGCGAGTCAGCTGTCCCGTACTGGCACTGAACGGCGAACGTGACACACAGGTGGACCCTGACCTTAACCTGCCCGCCATTCGCAGCAGCCTCGCTGCAGGCGGAAATCAGCAGGTCATGATCGAAGAATTGCCAGGGCTGAACCATCTGTTCCAAAGCTGCCGTACCGGTGCCGTCAGCGAATATGAACAGATTGAAGAAACCATCAGCCCGCTGGCCCTGCAGCGAATAACCGACTGGATCAGCAGCACGATGCGAGACAAAACAGTTAACGGACCGAAATAAAACCGCTCGCAGCGAAGAATCCGTACGGACATCACCCCTTTTCAGGCTTTCATACGCCGCACCATTCGCACACGGCGAAACCTTATTCCGGCAAATTTCACCAGATTTACCGTAAATCGATCTGGCGTCCGCAGACGGCAGAGCAGGTCCAGTCGGCGGACAACGGTTTCCAGACTACCCGAATTGTGACCATTGGCCCGCAAGGCCGGGAAAAACTGCCGCGGCAGCCAAAACAAAAACTCGGAAGAGAACGTCAGAAATTCCTCCTCGGAACGGATTCCATCGAGGGGATCGCGAGTCGCCAAAGAAAGAGGCAGGGCCTGCCCAAGTCGCTGTTGCAGAGCCGGCAGATAGGCAGAAATTTGATCAATTGCAGCGCCGGTCAAACTGGAGTGGAACATCAGTCGCGGGCCGTCCAGTGTTCGCAGAGCGTCCAGGAGAATTCTACGAGTGACAGTCGACTTCAGGCTGAAGATGTCGTCCTTCTGAAGACTGTTCCATGCATAGACGAACTTCAGAACATGAAGGTTGATCGATTCATTCTCTCTGTGCACCTTAAGGTGCCTGCAGTCGATCCCCGCACATTACAGAAATGACGTACAACACACCTGCCGGGAAACGTGTTGGGGGCAAAGACAAACAGCCGGACATTTTCTCGGCCAAAAACCTCATCAAGTGCTGCGACGCGATCCGGCAGCGTCGAGATTCTTTCAAGAACAAACGGGAGATGTCCTGTTCTGCCTGCCTTTACCAGCTGCTGATAGGCGCTTTCGATATGCTCGAGGGGCGACCGTATGTAGCCGATTACCTGAGTCGAAAAACCACGACTCTGAAAGAAATCCCGGATGCACGTTAACTCCCGACGAGTGAAGGATCAAATAATCTCAGCTGACAGAACCGGGGTGCTCTGAGCATTTGCACAGGCCCGCAGGGTCGTGTCGAGGTAATTCCGATAATACTCTCCCAGTGACGGGCGGCGTTGCGGGGGAATTCGCTGCCTGAAGATGCGACTGGGGTCGTCCGATGAGTCCCGGAAGACGAACTCAAACAATTGATTACCGAAGTCGGTATCGAGACTGATAAACCGAAACTCTTTAACCGGAGGACTGCTAAAAAGAGTGGTCTGTAAAGACGTTGTACCTGTCTTGGACATACCCACATGCAAAATAAGCGGCCGCATGTTTTGTCACTTCCGTAGTACTTGCTTTGACGAGAGACTGTTGGGACCGAGTCCGGAGTGCTGGGAAGATGTTTGCCCCTCAGTATGTTCAGGCGTTGCACAGCAGGAAATATCTGCTCTTTTTGTTTGGAAACACCAGAAAATTGCCCCTATTTCCCACCTGACAAACGTGGATTCTCGGCAGAATGCAGAGGCAATCATCACATTCTGAGCTAAATCAATGATGGGAAGTCCGCTTGAACATAGATCGCCCTCACTCACCCAATTCCCCAGATCGCATAGCGGCTTTCGGTGGCTTACCCGCAGATCATGCAGTCCAGACAAAAAATGTTGATGGCTTTCGCTGCCCGCTGGTCTCTGTCGTCATTCCAACTCGAAATCGACCTGCACGGCTTTGCGAATGTCTGCTCGCACTTTTCGCTCAAAGTTTTGACCCGGATGATTTTGAGATCATCGTGGTTGACGATGGAAGTCAGCCGCCGATCAGACTCTCAGAAATCTTGACAACCAGCGTCGTTGCGGCAAAAAAATTGCCAACAGTCCGGCTGATCCGGCAGGATTGCCAGGGACCAGCGATGGCAAGGAATCAAGGTGCGTTTGAGGCCAGAGGCACCTTACTGGCGTTCATTGATGACGACTATGGGAAGGCCGGTTGCTGGATCATTGCCTAACTCTCGCTCGCCAGACGGAGCTGCTAAAAGTTCAATCGCTTTCTGCAACGTTAATTCATCAGGCGCCATTCCCTCTG
>JBJTPZ010000796.1:0-12689 GCA_046075365.1 Planctomycetaceae bacterium | reverse complement strand
CGTGAATTCAAACTCATCTTCAGCCGACTGCTTCTGAGTCTCAGCCAGCAGCAGATCCCGATCAAGTTTGTCGACCTGCTGCGGGTGAGTGCCGTTTACGTACTGCTGCAGATCCATTTCCGCTGACTGCAGCGCGAACTGGGCATCTGACAGACGACGTTCAGCAGCGGTCTGCTGCAGTTCCTGAGCTTTTAAGGAAGCAGTGAGTGATGCGTTGGCTCGAATCAGGGCAATCTCACGAGATCGCAGAAATTCCTGAATCTCTGAGGAGTCCAGCACGGCGACAATATCACCCGCCTGAACCTGAGTTCCTTCGGGGACAAGGCTGAGGATTGCGACAGTCCAGTGACAACCGGACTGCACGACAGCACTGGACACAGGCTCGACAATTCCGGAGCACTGGCGAGTGATGCGGAAGCGGGAAGGCTGAACGGTGAGCAGCGTTCGACTGGAGAGCGGTGCGGTGCGTGGCAGTGCAGCGAAGGCCAGAGCCACTGCTGCTGAAAGGCCGAGGGCGGTGAGCAGCCACGCGAAAATTCGAGCGCTTCGTGGAGGCGACGGGGCCACTAATTGAGTTTGTTGAGCCATGACAGCCTCACAGGAGGGATCGCCGACAGCATGGCACTGCGACGACAGAGGTAGGGGTGGGCGGGGAGCCTTAACGGGGACAACCGACTGGGGGTCGGCTTACCGCGATGAATCTTCCGACATAATTCTAGTCGGCAGTGCGAGTGCTTCGGGATGAAAAACAGTCAGAAACGGGTATTTCTCAGGCAACTGCCGGGAATCGTCAGCAGGTACCAGTTCGAAGAAACGTCGAAACGGCCTGAATTGCTGGATTTTGGGTGGTTCTGAGCGAACATTTGTGCAGTTGCCGGTTTGGCGGATTATGCCGGTTTCTCTCGGTATGCCGGTAAGTTCACGGGTAATAGCGGGCGGGTGAAGCTTGACGGCGGTGGCGCTGCGCAGCGAAATCTGGCAGGCAGATGGTTGAGAATTGTCGGCTTGAACGGCAGACTGCGGGAGTATTTTGATGTGTCCCTGCCCAACCCTTGCCCAACCTGCCGGAGCAGTCTGTCCATGCCGACCATGTTTGCCCGAAACCTTGTGCTGCAGGTGTCGCTGCTGACGGTCCTGCTGCAGGTCTGTTCGACGGCTGCAGCGCAGACTTCCGAGCCGGCTGTGTTTCGCACGACTCTGTTTACTGCCGGCCAGCATGACACAGCACTTTACCGTATTCCGGGAGTCGCCGTGACGACTCGCGGCACGATCCTGGCGTGGTGCGAAGCCCGCCGCAAAAGCAAGAGTGACTGGGGTGAGATTGAAGTGCATTTGCGGCGCAGTACGGACGACGGTCGGACGTGGTCGGCACCTGTGCAAATTGCTCATCGCGGGTCGCGAGTGGCCGGCACTTCCGGCAACGCAGCTGCGGATGCAGAGCAGACGGTCAACAATCCGGTCGCGATCATCGACCGCGAGACTCAGGCCATTGAGTTTCTGTACTGCATCAATTATGCCCGTTGTTTTTCAATTCGCAGCATGGATGACGGGCTCACATGGTCCGATCCTCGCGAAATTACTTCAGCTTTTGAAGGTTTCCGCAGTGGTTGTGACTGGAAGGTGCTGGCGACAGGTCCGGGTCACGGAATACAGCTTCGCAGCGGACGTCTGGTCGTTCCGGTGTGGCTGGCTTATGGCGGCGTGCGCGATCATCATCCGTCAGTGTCAGCGACCATCTACAGCGATGATCATGGTCAGACGTGGCGGGCGGGAGCCATCGCGATTCCCGACACCGCAGAGTTTCAGGATCCCAACGAAACGACTCTGACGGAATTGTCTGACGGGCGAGTGCTGCTGATTTCGCGCAATGAGTCGAAAGCCAGTCGTAAGCTGGTATCAACCAGTCCGGACGGTGCATCCGCGTGGACTCCGCCACAGTTTCACTCAGACCTTTGGGAACCGATCTGTATGGCCAGTGTGGCCAGCGTGCCGGGTCAGTCGGGCTGGGTGGTGTTTTCCTGTCCCCGCTCTTTGGCTCGTGACAAGCAGGGTCAGGAGATTCCCGGCGGGCGTGGTCGGCGAGAGAACCTGACGGTCCGTCTTAGTCGTGACTTTGGGCGGACGTGGCCGGTACAGCGTACGCTGGAGTCCGGCAAAAGTGCATATTCAGATCTGGCGTTTTTGCCGGATGGCCGACTGCTGTGTTTTTATGAAGCTGACAGCAGTCTGCAGCTGGCTGTGTTTTCTCTCGAGTGGCTTGAAGGAAAGGGTGAGCAGAAGTAAGGGACGACGAACTGTTCAGACGCAGGGTGCGGCGTGGTTTGGCAGGCAACTTTTTCCGTCGAACTGAAACATTTGGACGCCCTGGATCATTCGCAGCAGCTTGCGGCACTGATGCAGCAGCGTCGGTTGCCTGTCGGCACAGCAGGCTGTCTGGCGACCGGATCAGTGCGTCGTGTGGCGATCGTTTCCAGCCGGCTGCGGAAACGGCTGGACGAGGAGACTCAGTGGGTTGCTCGACTGCGTCATTTGCTGGCTGAGCTGCCTCCGGAAAGCACTCAGGTGCTGATTCATCAGCAGGGTGCGGGAGCCGATTTGGTGGTGGCTGGCTGTCGTCTGTTTGGTCTGGACACTTTGATCCTGCACCGTGAGCGGCGGTCAGGTTTGCGGCGTCTGGACCTGCCGGCTGCGGACGAGGCTGTGTTTGCCCTGGCGGATGAGATTCGAGTTTTGCGGTGCCGCCCTCACGGGAATATCGCTCGTCTGCTGCAAAGGCATTTGAGTGATCCGGTGCGGGAGCGAGTGCCGGTTTATCTGACGGCCGAATGTCTGCCGGCGTTGTCCGGCGAACAGCGGCGGCAGGTGCGGCTGATGCCGGATGATTCTTCTGAAAGCGGGGTTGATCGCGGTGACTGTCGGCATGCCGGCGGGCAAGACCCGGTTCGGCTGCGGCACCTGCCTGATGACAATCCGCTGGTCTGTCCGGATCGCTGGCTCTGTCACTGGACTCGCCCGGCATCCGGTCCGTGGCCGGGAGAATCCTGGCAGCAGTACTGCGAGTCGTTGCTGCAGGAATGCTGTGATCATTCAGCCTGCGGGACATTGCAGCGGATTGTGTCTGAGCGATTGCTGCGGGCGTCGCATCTGGCGATCCGCGGCGGGCATCGGGTGGTGGCATTTACGGCGGTGCCGCTTGGTGAATTCAGGTCGCGGCGAATTTTTCGGGGGCATCGGCAGCGTTTTGATTTTGAGCCGTGGGGAGTGGCGGTGCGTCGTGCGGCTCTCAGCGCCTGGGATTTAAGGCCTGTCCGGTACGGCTCTGAAGAGTCCTGGCGGGCACTGCCTGTCGCCGATCAGCCGTGGTATCAAAAGGGTACGCGAGATGGTGTGACTGACACGATTGCTGAGGCGGAATGGCGAGTTCCTGGGGATGTGGATCTGTCGCGGCTGAGCGAGTCTGATGCCGTGGTGTTTGTAGATACTACGGCGGCGGCGGCCAGAATTCAGGCGAGCAGTCTTTGGCCGGTGCTGGTGCTGCCTGATGAGTTCAGGCAGAATGATCCAGCACTCGAGCGATGACGGCTGCGTGGCATTCAGCGGCACCTGCCTGCAGCAGCACTTTGGCAGCTTCGGAGCAGGTGGCTCCTGTGGTCAGAACATCATCCACGATCAGGATGCGCTGATTTTGGATGACGTGGGCATCGCGTACAAGGCAAGACTGTTTTTGATTATCAAACCGCTGAGTGACGGAAACACGTTTCTGGGGGCGGGTACGACGTTTTTTCTGCAGGATGTGGATGTCGCAGGGAACCTGCAGCACGGTGGCCAGCTCTTCAGCGATCAGCCATGCCGGGTTGAAATGTCGAAACAGTCGCTGTCTCCAGTGCTGTGGAATCGGGACGATACGATCAATCTGCAGCAGTCGCAGCTGCGGTTCGCACTGGAGTGCCAGCAGTCTTGCGAGGGACTGAATTTGCACTGATGAAAAGGACCACTTGGCGGAGAGCAGTGCCTGTCGCAGGTGGTCACTGTACATACCGAGGCAAACGGCCGAGCGAAACCGCAATTTTCTGCCGCGGCAGTGGACGCAGCCGTTTTGCGTTGCTGACCATGGGCCGACGGTGGCGGAACACCGCTGACAGCGATGACCGGTCTGATTTGTCAGCAGTGTGCAGCAGTTCTGGCACCAGCAGACGGGCAGATCTGCAGTCTGAGCCAGAGCATCGCGGCAGAGGGGGCACCAGGGCGGGATGGCAAATTGCAGCAGGCTGTCCATGGCGCTGGACAGCGTGCTGAGCAATAACCGGCCGGACGGCAGCATGGCTGGATTCTCCGCGGCACCGGGGGCAGCGGAATGCAGCAGTACCGGGCCGTGACAATCCTGGCATAAGGGAGTGTTGTGAAGCAATAACCCGGGGTGATTATTTTTTTGTCCCGGGTGTTTTGCTGCAGGTGGTGCTGCTTATGAGGATTTTTTGCGGCCTTTACCGGCTTTTTTTGATCCGGATGTCTTTGCGGTACCACCGTCGGCTGGTGCCGTCGCTTTGGTCCCGGCTTTGCGGCTGGTTCCAAAAACGCGATCCCAGCCGCTGACAAACTTCTTTGAAGCGCCCGTGTGCACCGTATAGCCGGTCATCCCCGCTGTCCTTATCTGCAAGCCGTGAAATTTGTTCCCGCAGCATTGCGGGTCTGTGTAACGGTATTCTAGCACGGTCACTACCGGCTGCCACCGCGAGTCCACTGTCAGGGAGCATCAGCGATAATCTCGCGATATTCACCCTGTCCCTGCTGGGCCAGTTTCTGCAGCCAGTTCAGGGTCCGGCTGGTCAGGCTGCCATCACCGAATTTGATCACGTGGATAGTGGCACCGTTTCGATAGTGAGCGATGTCACGCAGGTCAGCGGGACTGAGCTGAGGCTCATCGCCGTCCGTCAGGAAGTAGACAACATCAGGTTTTAGCGACAGGGCTTCCAGCAGAGCTGGTTTGTGATCGGTGCCGCTGTCTGATGCGATTCTGTCGATCTCCTGAACCGCCAGCTGCTTGTTCACATCTGTGGCATAGTACATGGGCTGTTCCGCCTGGCGTCTCAGTTTCAGTCGCACGCGATATTCATTGTAGAGGATCACGGCAAATTGCTGGTTAGGCTGGAGCAGCCGCAGGCTGGCTTTCAGCTGAGCTCTGGCTGTACGCAGTCGCGGACCGTCCATGCTGCTGCTGGTATCAATCACATAGACAAACGATTTTCCGATGCCGGCAATATTCATGAAGGTGGTTTCGCCCGCACCGCCGGTGCCGCCGCTTTTTCGAGCGCCGCCGGACTGCAGGGGCTGAATGAGTGAATCGCTGCCGCCGGCCGCACCGCCACTGCGGCCGGCAATGGCGGCTCCGGGACCAATCAGGCCGGACAGAGGGCTGGACTGGCTGCCGTCATTGTCGCCCGTGCGATCAGGATCTGTCAGAGTCCCCACATCCGGAATCTGCCGAGGAACTCGACTGGCAGCATTTTGAGAGTCAGCGGTCTGATCAGCATCGGAATTTGCCGTCGCCGGAATCTGTGGTGCCTGCTGCGTCTGTTCATCCGTGCCTGCACCGGGCAGCAGTCCGACATCGCTGCGACCGTCTTCAGCGCCATCCACGACGAACAGGCCCACTTCCCGGAAGACCTCGCCACCGGCCGTTCCGGGACTGGCCTGCTGGCAGCCTTTCAGCAGCAGTGTGCCCAGCAGCAGAATCGCCAGATGCACAGCCAGCGACACGCAGCTTCCCAGCAGGAAGTTTCCCGAGCCTTCGGTGGTCGGACGCGTTGTAGAGCTCATGGGCAGTCCGGCGGTTGACTGAATTCAAAGGATGCTCGTATCCGGCGAACACCGTGAATGATAGTCGCCGGGTCTGAGTAACGCCAGACTGCAGAAATTATCTGGAAAGGGGCTCGAGCGAACTCAGGGGTTAAACGACGGATCTGCTGCTGCGGCTGCGGGGGTCTGAACTTCCGGTGCGGCGAGGGCCGAGCGAATTTCGGCGGCACGCGACTGATCTGCCGCGGCCTCCGTTAGTCTGTCGGCCTTTTTGTGGGCGGCGGCACGCAGCTCGTAGGCCTGTGCCACCTGCTCATCAAACCGTTCGGCGGCTTCGTAGTCCGCGATGGCTTTCTCCAGATCCTCGCGCTGCAGCCACAGATCTCCGCGGAGCGAGAGTGCATCCTTGTCAGTGCGGATTGCAAGGCATGATTCGCAGTCCGCCATGGCTCTGGTGCGATCGCCCATCGCTGCCCACGCACGAGCACGGGCGGCCAGTGCTGCAGAGTTTTTGGGCTGCAGGAGCAGCACGCGAGTGAAGTCCTGGGCGGCTGCACCGAATTCGCGGCCGGCAGCCAGATGCAGGCCACGCTGCATCCAGACTTCTGTTCCGCGCGGGCTCTGCTGGGCTGCAGCGGACAGTCGCCGCAGTTCTTCCAGCCAGAGGACTCGGGCTGCATCCGCCTGGGATTCTTCGTAGCGACCCAGTTTCAGCAGGGCTTCGCGGCGGTGAGTCAGCCAGCGGGAATCGAGTGGTTCCAGCTCGATTGCTCGAGTGAACGCTCGTACTGCCTCCTCGTAGTTTTCCTGACGAACGGCAATCAGGCCGCGGTTGTTCCATGCGGTGGCATAGCGTTCGTCAAGTTGCAGAGTCTGGCGAATGTCTTCCATCGCCTGCGGCAGTTTGTTTTGTTTCATGCGGGCGAATGCGCGATTGTTCCACGCTTCGACAAACTTCGCATCGGCTTCGATGGCCTGACTAAAGTCGGCTTCGGCTTCAGCCAGTTTCTGGTCTGCCAGTCTGACGAGGCCGCGGTTGTTCAGTGCGGCTGAATGTGTCGGCTGGAGCTGAATGGCTCGGTCAAAATCACTTAAGGCCTCTGCTGTCAGCTGCTGACTCATCAGAAAGTAGCCGCGATTATTCCACAGATCCGGGTCATTGGGTGCCAGACGGAGTGCGGTACTGAAGTCTGCTCGCGCACTGGCATTTTCGCCCTGCAGCTTGTAGACGTCGGCGCGCATCCGAAACAGGCTGGCATCTTCGGGGCTTTGTCCGATGGCCTGACACAGGGATTCAATGGCGACGGCGTTGCGACCGGCCACGACGGCCGCGTTGGCGCGCTGCAGCAGATTTCGAATCTCCGGCGGGTACTCGTCCAGCTTGCGAGTGACTTTGACGGGGATTTCCGTTTGTTTTGCGGAGGCGATGGCGAGGGGGATACCGGCGGTTTTTGCCGCAGGATCAGCCTTTTCAGATCCGCCACAGCCTGTCAGCAGCAGTGCTGCCAGTCCTGTCACTGTCAGATGTCGCATCCGATCGCTCCGTCGATACCGGGGCAAATTTAAGGAAAATCACGAGAATTTCCGGAAATCTGACCGATCCAGACCTGACGCGGCAGGCCGTCACGGACGCTTTTAGTGGTGTCTGGCAGAGAGAGTCAACGGGATTTTTGGCTGTTGGGAGCGGAATCGCGGCGTAATTGGCGACATGCGAGTCCGAAATCGGGGTTCTCCAGCCTGCCCAACTGGACTGCTCGCTCTTTTCTGCTTTCCCTTCTGAGACTTTCCGGCATTCAGGGCAATCCTGCGGATTTCTTCATCGATCGGCGGCATTTCGCAGATTAGACTTCGGCAGCGGGCAGTCCCGCGCAGCGAAACTGACGGGTATATTTTGTGGTTGTGGAAGGGTGAAGACGTTGACTACCGTCGAAAATGCGACTCAGACAATCAATGGTGCTCAGATCCTGGTCGAGATGCTGGTGCGTCTGGGTGTAGAGACGATTTACGCGTATCCGGGCGGTGCCAGCATGCCTTTGCATCAGGCGCTGCGTGAGCATCGTGAGCGGATTCGTACGATTCTGCCGCGTCACGAGCAGGGCGGCTGTTTTGCTGCTCAGGGGATTGCTCGTTCTACAGGCAAAATTGGTGTGGTGATGGGGACCAGTGGTCCTGGGGCCACGAATCTGGTGACGGGGATTGCTGACGCGAAGCTTGACAGCATCCCGATGATCTGCATAACCGGCCAGGTGCCTCAGGCGGTGATTGGCAGTGACGCCTTCCAGGAAACTCCGATGGTGGAGGTTTGCGGAGCGATCACGAAGCACCAGTACATGATCACTGACGTGCGTGACGTGGCGCGTGTGATGAAGGAAGCCTATTATGTGGCGATGACTGGTCGTCCGGGTCCGGTTCTGGTGGACGTTCCGAAGGACGTGCAGCTGCAGGCGCTGCCGTTGTCGGAAGTGGACTTTGATCCGCCGATGAATTTGCCTGGTTATCGCCCGCAGACTCGTGCGGTGGCACCCGAGCAGGTGCGTCAGATTCTGGCTGCGGTGAAGCGTTCAAAGCGGCCTGTGCTGTATGTTGGCGGCGGCTGCATCCACAGCAATGCATCTGAGGCTTTGACGAAGTTTGCACTGCGGACCGGGATTCCGGTCACGATGACGGTCATGGGGCTGGGTGTATTCCCGGGGACTCATGACCAGTCGCTGCACATGCTGGGCATGCATGGGACTGTGTATGCCAACTATGCGGTGGATCAGGCGGATTTGCTGCTGGCCTTTGGGGTGCGTTTTGACGACCGCGTAACGGGCAAGCTGGAAGAGTTTGCGAAGCACGGCAAGATTGTGCACGTGGACATTGATGCATCTGAGATTCACAAAAACAAAGAGGCTCATATTCCGGTTCACGGCGACGTTCGTGAGGCGCTTGAAGCTCTGAATGCGGCGCTGACGGACGAGGACATTCCAGAACTGGGTGAGTGGCATCAGCAGATTGCCGGCTGGAAGGCGCGGTTTCCGCTGGGTTATGCGGACGCTGGCGATGCGATTCTGCAGCAGTACGCCATTGAAGAGCTGTGGCGTCAGACTCAAAGTCGCGACACCTATGTCGCGGTGGGAGTTGGCCAGCATCAGATGTGGGCGGCTCAGTTCTACAAGTTCGACAAGCCTCGTCGCTGGCTCAGCAGTTCCGGTCTGGGCACGATGGGATTTGGTCTGCCGGCGGCGATGGGAGTGCAGACAGCATTTCCGAATTCGCTGGTGATTGACATCGACGGCGACGGTTCTTTCCAGATGAACATTCAGGAACTGGCGACTTTGCACTGTGAGAAGCTGCCGGTAAAGATCCTGCTGCTGAACAATCAGCATTTGGGGATGGTGGTGCAGTGGGAGGACCGATTTATGTCGGGCCGCCGTGCTCATACGTATCTGGGGCCTGTCGATCATCCGGAGGCCCTGGGTGAAGGTGACGGCACGATGCCGCTGGAGACGTTCCCGAATTTTGTGAAAATCGCCGAAGGCTATGGCATCAAATCGCGGCAGGTCCGCAGTCGTGCTGAGTATCCGGCGGCACTGGCTGAGATGCTGGCGTGGGACGGCCCGTATTTGCTGGACGTGATCTGTCCATACCAGGAGCACGTGCTTCCGATGATTCCCAGCGGCCGCACAGTTCGTGAGATCATCACGAAGTGAGGCCTGCAGCAGCTTGCTGAGCACAACTGAGCCGCGGGACAGCTGTTACGCAGTGTCCCGCGGTTTTTTATTGCGTCTGGCGGGGGGAGGGGCGTCTGCGACCGCCTATTGTTTTCTCAGACGTTTTGCAATGTCTTCGAAAGAGAACCCGCATTTGAAGCGTTTATCGAGGCTTTTTCCGGCGGTGGCCAGCTGGACGGGTGTGAGTCTTTCGGGCTGCAGGCTGCCGACAACGACGACACCTTCTGAGTTTGGCAGGCTGAATACATAAGTCTGCGGAAATGATTCGGCGATTGTTTCGATATCGGCACGCATTTGGGCATGTGGGTTGATATTGAACACGACGCTGCCGCCGGGCTTCAGCAGTCCCTGCAGCTGCTGGTAGAAGGCCTGCGTCCTGAGCTTCAGCGGGACTCCGGTTTCATCGGTACTGGCTGACGGCTTCAGAAACGCGTCCATGTAAATGGTGTCGTATTTTTTCGGGGTCTTTTTCAGGTAGTCAAAGGCGTCGGCGATAATCAGACGCACGTTGTCTTTTTGTTTGACGGCGAAATAGCGTTCGGCCAGCTCGACGACAACCGGGTCAATTTCGACCGCTTCGATGTTCACCTGCGGATCATATTTCTGGAGATAGTGGATCATTGAGCCGCCACCGAGGCCGACGATGATGGCGTCTTTTTGTTCTGGCTGAAGGAGGTAGTTGGCGAACATGTGCTGGAGGTAACTGAATCGCAGCACCCACGGTGTTTTGAGGTTGACCTGGCTTTCGTAGGCTTCTTCACCGGAGTCGCGAACGAAGATGAGGGAGCGGACGCTGCCGCTGCGGCGGACTCGTATGTGCGACCACGCGGATTTGGTTTCAACTTCGATGGATCCGCCGGTGCGCTGGGCCAGAGCTGTGGCCTGCGGCAGGGCGAGGAAGCAGCAGGCTGCAGCCATAAGCATGAGCAACAGGCTGTTTCGCCGGGAGTGTCGGCGGGTGTTTGCGAAGGCTGAATTTGGAGACGGTGCTGTCCAGGACATGGTCATCATCCGATGTGCAGAGGAGCGGCAGAACGAGCCGGGATGCGGCTGTGTTCCGGGGTGTTTGACGGCGTCATTCTACGGACTGTCGTCTGCTGTGGAAAGACTCGCCGTATGCCACTCACCGGATCTGTCGGTCGAAACCTGGATTCCGGCCGGATTCAGTATGCTTTTCACCCGCAAAAAGTCTATGATTTCACAGGAATCTCACGTTCCGTTTCAAAATACTCCGAAGCTGCTCTGCGGAATTCGCAATGAAAGATCCTCGTATTGAACGGCTGGCTCAGGTGCTGCTGCATCACAGCTGTCGTATCCAGTCCGGCCAGAAAGTGCTGATTGAAGCGATCGACCTGCCCGATCCGGCGCTGGTTTGTCGGCTTGTGGAAATCGCCAGTCAGGCCGGTGCGACTCCGCTGGTCATCGTGAAGAATAATGCCATTCAGCGCTCTTTGTATCGGACGGCGACAGAGACTGGCATGATGCTGGCGGGTGACCATGAAGCCGGCCTGATGCGGCAGATGGATGCGTACATCGGGATTCGCGGGTCTGCCAATTCCAACGAATTTGCTGATGTGCCTGGTGAGCGCATGGATTTGTATCAGAAGCACTGGTGGCAGCCGGTGCATATTCAAATTCGTGTTCCTCAGACTCGCTGGGTTGTGCTGCGTTATCCCACCCCGTCAATGGCTCAGGCGGCCAATAAAAGCTGTGAGGCTTTTGAGGACTTCTATTTTGACGTCTGTACGGCGGATTATGTCGCGATGGCGCGGGATCTGCTGCCACTCAAAGCTCGTATGGAAGCGGCTGATCAGGTTCGCATTACAGCTCCCGGAACAGAGCTCAGCTTTTCCATCCGCAACATTCCGGTGGTGCCCTGTGCTGGTGAGTGCAATATTCCGGACGGTGAAATCTTTACAGCGCCTGTGAAGGACAGCGTGAACGGGGTGATCCAGTTCAACACGGCTTCGCGTTATCAGGGGACTGTGTTTGAAGGGATCCGCTTTGAATTGAAGAATGGCCGCATTGAGCATGCAGACTGCCGCAATGCCCCTGAGCGACTCAATCAAATCCTTGATGCCGATCCCGGTGCCCGGTATATCGGTGAATGGTCATTTGGGACAAACAATCGCATTTTGCATCCGATGCTGGACACGCTGTTTGACGAGAAAATCGGAGGTTCCTTCCACTTTACTCCGGGGAACGCCTATGAAGAGGCGGATAACGGCAATCGCAGCTGTGTGCACTGGGATTTGGTGCTGATTCAGCGGCCGGATTATGGTGGTGGCGAGATCTGGTTTGATGGCGAGCTGATTCGCCGAGACGGCTGGTTTCTTCCGTCCGATCTGCAGCCCCTGAATGCCGGACTGCAACCGCCTGCCTGGGTGCATCAGTCATGACCGCAGCCTGTTTCCGGTTTCGCTGGTGCCCCGGCTGGCTGCTGCTGCTGCTGACGTTCGGCTGCTGTGCGCTCATGTTGCCGACTTGTTGCAGCGGTCAGGACCAGACGCAGCGGCCGCTGCCGTTGCCTGATCGCGCAGCCGGTGTACCGGCTGCATCGCGGCTGCTGCAGAAGCTGCGGCAGACGATTGAGCAGCAGGAGCGGGCTCCGGTGCCGCCTGCGGCGCTTGATCAGCTGGGCAGCATGCTGAAAAAATTGCAGGAGCAGTTACCGCAGGATGTGGTACCGCCAGGTCTGGGTGGACTGTCACCAGATGCTCTGCAAAAAAGTCTGCAGCAGCCGGAAACGCAGCAGAAAATGAAAGAGATGCTGCAGCAGTTCAAAAGTGATGGTCTGTTGCCGCCTCAGTCAGCTGAGGGCAATAAAGCTGCGGGGCCTGTCCCGCCATTGCCTGCGCCGAAACTGACGCCCGAATCAACAGAATCGCTCAGGGACTTCCTTGAGCAATTGCAGCAACAGGCGGAGTCTGTGCAGGATCCGCGGGGTGCCGATCAGGAAACGTCAGAGGCTCCGGCTGAAGAAAAGCTGCCTGGGTCCGAGTCTGTGGTGCCGCCGGGGCCGGCACCAGGTTCACCCGCCGCACCACCTCGAACGCTGCGGCGTCGAGACAATTCCGGAAGCAATGGCTCGGCCCCGCGCAGCCGACTGCAGCCGCCAAGGCCGTTGCCTCCGGCTGAACCTGAACGCGCGGGGGAATCAGTACCCGAGCCCCGGGCACC
>JBJTPZ010000795.1:0-5759 GCA_046075365.1 Planctomycetaceae bacterium | reverse complement strand
GGCCCTTGCGGGATTCATCACGGTGAGGAATCCTCGCCGCTCGGAGTTTACCGCTGGCGAGGCGGCTTGTCACTCTGGAAATGGGCGGCGTGGCAGGCGGGCGAGGTTCGCTTTGTGATGACTGCAGGAGTTACGCCTGTTGCGGAGATCGGGACGATAGACTCAGCGGGCTGCACGCGCAGCGTCAAGACTCTCGATGCTCGCGGGGCGACGCCCCGTGAGTCGAACAGACGGTAATCCCAGGTTGTCTGGCAGATGCTCATCCACGCTCCCGGATGCGATACCAGACCGGGCGGTCATCGCTGCTGAAAATCTCCTTCCAACTCGTCCGATGAACGAACTCCAGTCGTTCCAGTCCATGACCGCAGGTCGGACACGGACGCTCGTGCGGAGCATTGTCAGCGGCCATTGATGTCTCAGTCTTCGCTGCCCCGGAGCCATCACCGTCAACGCTGGCCGGCTGTTCTCTCAGCCTGCGGCAATGCTCCATGCAGCGTTCGCGATGTTGACTGCTCCAGCCACCAAACCGACGGCTCTTCGTGAAGCCTGACGGAAGAATGTGCAGACACCAGCGACGCACAAACTCATCCACCGGCACGCTGACCTCTTCAGTTTCGTCACTGCCGCCATGAGTCGTGCCCTTTCGCGCGGTGAAGACAACGTGTCGTCCATCATGACTCACCAGCCGACGATCCGAAATGGGTCCGCCGGTCAGATAACGAGCCAGGTACTTCACCACATCCTCTGGCTGAGAGGTCTCCGGTGGCGGCTCGATGTACGTCACCCACGCCTGTGACTCAAGCGGAGCCAGGTAGCGTTCAAAGCTCTCCGAGTCACGCAGATAAGCCCAGTCGCCATCCAGTCGCAGTTGTTCGTGAGCATGCAGTCGTCGCAGGCCTGCGAGAAAGCGTTTTCGAAACTCGGCCCGCAGATCTTCCGCATCGACCAGCCACCAGCGATCCTGTCGCTCATGTGGCGGAGGCGTTGCCGACTTCCACTGCTCCGCATTCTTCAGCGACGGTCCGCCGCCGGGAACCACCGCATGCAGATGCACGTGCGACTCCAGATGCTGGTTCCATGTGTGCAGCACCATCGCCGCGGCGGCTTCAAACTGCTGCTCCTTTTCGAGCACCGTTTTCAGTGACTGCCATGCTGCGTGAAACAGCAGCCGAAACATCTCGCGACGATTGCCCAGAGTCAGCGACGACAGTGTCTCAGGAATCGTGAACACGACCTGAAACATATCGACGCCAGGCAACAGCAGCGGTTGCATCGTGTCGACCCACGTGACTCGCTGAGCACCGCGACACTGCGGGCAATGGCGATCACCGCAGGAGTTGGGAATGCGAATGCCGGTGTTGCACTCAGCACACCAGTGCCATGATGCTCCCAGCGATTGCGTGCGGCAGAATGAGATCTTCGCCAGAGTACTCTGCACCTGAGCACAGGCGGCAGACGGATGTCTGGCGACAAACCCGGCCACGTGCTCCCGCAGAATGTCGATGACTCGCGGCACGCGAGTCCCGTCGCTCAGCGACTGGG
Source organism: Planctomycetaceae bacterium (assembly GCA_046075365.1). Classification (GTDB taxonomy): domain Bacteria; phylum Planctomycetota; class Planctomycetia; order Planctomycetales; family Planctomycetaceae; genus SXXK01. The sequence continues at coordinate 4,217 of JBJTPZ010000795.1, read as the reverse complement.
ACGCGTGACCGGCAGTGGGCTGTTCGCCGGCTGCTCCCAGCCGGGTAGCTGTCGCACGGGAAGCCAGTCGGCTGGCGACGGCACACTGTTCAGATGCAACTGACGCACATGCAGATACTTCATGGTCGTGCTGAAACTGGCATGACCCAGCAGCCGGCTGATCGTCAGCAGATCGACTCCCGCTTCCAGCAGATGAGTGGCGAAGCTGTGACGCAGAGTGTGAGGCGTGATGTCGTTGAGCAGTCCGGCTTTCACGGCCGCTGCTTTGCAGACTTTCTGAATGGTCGTCGCTGCGAACGGCACATCGGCCGTCTTGCCGGGAAACAGATAGTCCGAAGGACGGTACTGTTTCCAATACTCCCGCAGTTCGGTCAGCAGTCGTGGTGACAGCGGTACTCGACGTTCCTTCGCTCCCTTGCCCGAGGCGATGCGAAGCTGCATCCGCTGACTGTCGACGTCGGCGATCTTCAGATGCGCCGCTTCGCTCAGCCGCATTCCGGTGGAATACAGAGTCAGCAGGAATGTGCGATGCTTCCTGTTGTCGATGCATGCGATCAGCCGTGAGACTTCTTCCCCGCTGAGTACCTGTGGCAGTCGCTTCGGCCGCTTGCCGAACGGCACCATGCTGACGACCCAGTCGCGGGGAAACGTGGTTCGAAAGAGAAACCGTAGCCCACCAACGGCCTGGTTGAATGACGACCAGCTGCACTTTCGCTTCTCGATCAGGTGCAATTGAAACGATCGTACGTCTTCGGGGGTCGCCGACTCGGGCGAACGGCTCAGAAAGTCGGCGAAGCGGCCGACGTGCCAGGTGTACGCGTCGATGGTCCGCTGAGAATAGTACCGCAGACGCATGTCGTCTGCCATCCGCTGTGTGAGTGACGTCGTCCGGTTCTGCCATGGCGTCATGATCGGCTCCGAGTGTTGAGCTGCTGAGTAAAACTGTCGCTGGCACAAACACGTGCCATCTTCACTCAGCATGCCTTACACACCGCCAGTCACTGCGGCTGAATTCGCGCCAGCGAAAGAAATCCAGCAGCCAATAGCCCCCACGCCACTAACTCAGCAATAACCTGGAACCTCGCTGCAACCTGGAGAACCTGGCGTTTGCTTACAACCAGGAGTTCCCCTGCCACCTGGAGAATCCAGGCAACCTGGACATCCCCAACAGGCGGACCACCATGAGCTTAGATAGCAACAGACGCTATAGTCCCACGACTTGATGCTCACGAAGCGGTTACGTTCAACGATGGCGTTCACAGGGTTGCGGCCGGCGGATGCTTGAAACACAGAAAACCCGCCGGCCGCAACGCCGGTGCAACGCTTTGTTATCGCGTTACCAGTATCCAGCTCGATGGTACACAATCGACGACTCTCTGCTGAAATAATACGTCGCCCCTCCGCCGTCGGCTTCCACGGGACTGTGATACTCAACTGCGTTCTCAAGTAATGGCCAGTCTAAGCCAGAGAAGTCTGCCTGAATCGTTTGAGGAGCTACAACAACTTGACCTTCCAGGTCTTTACGAGGGATCGCCGACTGTTTTCCATGGGCCTCCCAAAGCTGATCAAGATAAGATCTCAGTTCTTGCTCGGAGATTGTGTATTTTGCCTTGTGCCCCGTCGCATACTTGCTGACGGTGATGTTTCGGGCCTTTTCTGGAACAAACCTTTCGACTCGGAAATCCTGCAGTTCAGTATAGGCAGCATATTGAAACGTGCCAAATCGATACGCGTCAACAATTGAGGTGACGCCGATACATGACGGAATGAACAAGACGAACGACGTGATCGTCAGTACCCCGAACGTTTTTGGTCGCCCCCATTTCCTGACGGGAGTGATCATGGTACCTGCCGCAATCAGAACAGCGAGTATGCAGCTGGTGATCTGAAACGGAAGTACGAGTGGCCAGAGCATTCTTGTCTTCGCGATAACGACCGCGATCACCCGATTGCGGCGAGCGACGCTGTAAAGTGTGAGAAACAAACCACCGCAACTCGGCGTGCATTGCTTTGTTATGCGATTGTCTCAGGATTCAGGTGTGAATTCATCGAGTCGCCTGCCGACGAGTGCCTCAATCCACGGTTTTGGAACACGACATGCCAACAAGACCTTGCGAGTAAATGCCCCTTCAGACATAGCACCGACGCGATAGCGATTTGGATTCACTTGAGCGCACGCGAAGCCGTGATAGTTTTTACCCAGAACACACTGGGCAATCAACGCGAGTGTAATGATTGCCTGTACCACCAGGTGGATCAGGAGATTTTGAGTTTGGGGCCAGAAATAGACATTGGCAAGGAATGATCCCACCCAGATCAGTGATCGCTCCCCGCCGACGCGAAACGTATTGCAGAACAGAAAGAAGTGGCCCAGTAGATACGGAACCAGCAGGGCGAAGGGACCGATGTAGTACCAAAGTGCAATCGTCGCTATGATGCCGCAAGCAAAGATGATCGCGTCCATTGAGGAGAAACGAAATCCCCATGGTCGATCATGCCGCCACCATGGAAGATTCTGCTCCGGAAGCATCGTGTGTTTCCTTTATCGCATAACGACCGCGATCACCCGGGTGCGGCGAGCGACGCTGTAAAGTGTGAAAAGCAAACCACCGCAACTCGGCGTGCATCGCTTTGTTCGCCACTCAATTTTCGCTGGTGAAAACTTGACGTGGCCCGAGCGACGTTTGTTGGCTAATTCCAATAACCGCCGCGGCAATAAGCAGTAGCGCGCCAACTCCGATCGTGCCATTGCCAGTTATTGCAATCATCGCCCACACCCCAGTAAGAATTCCAAAAACAAGCAGCGCCATGACAACCTTCCGTGGGAAGTCGGAGAATCCGATCGAATTCAATATGGTGATTACTATGGCACCTACCACAGTGGTGACAGGCAGCCAATAGGGAATCTTTAGTGGGCCAAAATCCAGTCTTCCATTCACGCCGGAGATCGGGACGTCCATGCCGGACACCATGGACGACATCATTCCACCAGGAAGTGCTCCCATCCCATCCTGTGAAACTTTCTGCCCATTGATCGTCATGCTGGCCCGCACCTCCTCAGGCGTAAGAGTGACAACGCCCCACTGCACAAAGAGCGAAGCAATAGCCAATGCAATCGCAAAACCGAGAAGGATGACGCGGTTTCCGATCTTTGGATTGTTCATATTACGATTTCCGTGGTCAGCCTGTTTCGGAGGCGATTCTTACTTAGTGGCCTGGGCGAACGACTTATAGACAGAAAAACGGAATTAGGCAGAAGATGGAATCTGTCTAAATCGGTGAGTGTTCTGGATAATTACCAAGGTCTGTCAATGTTCTCTGAGAAGAGCATACCAAAAAGTTCGTGTTTTTGTCCATCCTGGAGCCTACACCATGAATTCAGGAAGCCCTTCGAACCCGGAAAGACAGAATCAATCACAGCCTGTCTCGAATGCGCAGCAGGCGCCGAAACTGCTGACTCAGGTGCGCAACAAAATGAAGGTGCTGCATGACTCCATCCGAACGGAGTCTGCCTATGTGGACTGGATTGTCAGGTTTCTGAGGCTTCACCGCACTCCCGACGGAACACGGCGGCATCCTGGAGAACTCCGGGGGCCAGAGATCTCTGCATTTCTCACTCACCTAACTGTCGACCGTCTGGTTTCGGCGAGTACTCAGAATCAGGCGCTGTCCGCCATTGTCCTTCTCTATCGACAGGTGCTCGAACTGGATCCGGGTCGTCTGGATGGAGTACTGGCCACACAATAGAAACCACCTGCTGCGGCAATCGTCGTCGATCGGCGGTTCCCCTTCAACCGCAGCCTTCCTGCACCGCCATCCCGGAATTCTGCATCCCGCAGTCGTCAGTCGCCCTGTGAATCGCGTAGTTCTTCAGACAGCGATGTCACACTTTGCACTGTTTCCCCGAGGCAGCACCATGGCGACTGCAGACACACACGCATCACCCCTGACCGTCGAATCCACGCCTCTGCTGGTGGATGCCACCGCTGCCGCTGCGTTGTGTGGCAAACACCTGCGTACATGGCGAGCCTGTTGGGCCACGGGCCCGCAGGGCGAGTCCCAAAGCCGATCCGACATGGGCGTTCACTGATGTGGAGATTCAGTGAACTGGAAGCATGAGTGGCGGCTGGACAACGACTGCAAACTGCCGCACGTCAGGCGATCCAGTTTTCCACACGCAACCCGGGTATGGCAAAGAGATCACTGTCGCTGGATAC
>JBJTPZ010000794.1:0-30038 GCA_046075365.1 Planctomycetaceae bacterium | reverse complement strand
CCTCGTGAGACTCGCATCAAAGCGGCTCTTTCGAACAGCTTTGGATTTGGTGGTCAGAATGTTGCTTTGATTCTGGGTGGTTTTGCTGGTTAGTGTGTGTCGGGGGCGGTGTTTTTTTGGGGGGGGGTGAGATCAGGGCCGTTAAGGTCTCTGATCGGGATGGATTCTGTATTTGTGACTGCAGTCGGACTGTGGTGACGTGGCTGGAGGATCCTGAACAACTGGATGTGTGCTTTTTGGCGCAGCTGGAGTGTTCCCCTTGATCTGGTTATATCTGGTTTTATTTGCGGGTCTGGTGGCTGTCGTTGAGATGCTGGCGACTCGGCGTCTGCTTGTGCCATCGATTGCTGGTTTCCTCGAGAAGGCTCCTGCCTTTCGAGTAATTCCGGGGCAGCCTGATCGACGTGCTCAGAGTGTGCAGTTTCGTACACTGGACGGCGTGAACCTGAGTGGCAGCGTTTGGAACGGTGAGCAGGAGTCGTGTGGGCTCATTCTGTATTTGCCTGAGATGGACGGCAATCACTGGATGGCTCCGAAGTACTGTGCTGCCCTGCTGGACGAGGGTTATGCGCTGTTTTCCTTTGATTTTCGTGGCCAGGGCGAGAGCGATCGTCCTTCTGGGTACTCAGCCAGTCACTGGCTGACAGAACTGGAGATGCGTGACATCAGTGCGGCCATGGAGTTTATTGAATCGCATCCGCGTCTCAGTACTCTGCCAATCCTTGTCTTTGGCGTGAGTCGGGGCGGCGTAGGAGCGCTGCTCACCGGGGCTCGATACCCGAAGGTGCGTGGAGTCATAGCTGACAGTGCTTTTGGCACTTTGACGATGCTGCGGTTCTTTGCTGATCGTTTTGCCGACCTCATTTTGCCGCGATGGCTTTACCGTCTGGTTCCGAACTGGCATGTAGAGCGAACATTGCGTCAGGCGATGGCGTACAATGAGAGTCGCCGGGGTTGTCGTTTCGTGCATCTTGAGGACGAAGTTTCCGGGCTTGAAGCGGAAAGTGTGCTGCTGATTTCAGGCAGTGCTGATACTTATGTATCGCAGGACGTTGCCAGGCGACTGCATCGACTGGTTGGGAGCGGTTCGCAGCACTGGGTGGCTGCGGGAGCTCGCCACAATATGGCTCGCAGCGTACATCAGTCAGAGTATGACCGTCGTGTTCTGCAGCATGCTGCGGTATGCCTGCAGCCGTCTGTGATTCCTGCAGATGCGTTGTTGAGACCTTCAGCCGCTGTTTCGCAGGCTGGATGAGTAACCGTAGAACTGGCGGACCGAAAAATTCAGAAAGCTCTGACAGTGTGAGGCCTGTCAGAGCTTTCTGATGCGGAGGAGGTTTCGTGGTCTGTTCAGTCGAACAGAGAAGACAGTCGGAACCCTGACTTTTTCGGGGCTGCTGCCGGCTTTGATGTGATCTTTGAAGCTGGCTTTACGGTTGTCTTAGGTTTTGCCGGTGTGCTGGCCGGTACTGCTGCCGTGGCCGGAACTGGCCGGGGAGCATGGACAACCGGTTTGGGTGCTTCCAGTGGTCGGCTGACCGCTGGCTTTGCTGCCGTGACTGGCGTTGCCTGACGGCGGGCGGGTATTCTAACAACGCCTTCCGTAGAGTCCTGGGTGGCAGCGGCGTGGAGATGATGGTTGTGTTGGCGGATCACAGTGGCCTGTCCGGGGACCGGACAGACGCGATTGTGAAACAGGGCCGGATTTGGTGTTGGCGGGATCATGCCGGGCTGAGGCTGCCATGATGGTACTTTGTGCAGGTAGTACCCGCTTTGAGCGGTATCAGCGGGATTTGGCACGACCGGGTACTGGGCAGTAAATCCACCGCCTGCGGTGCCGTAGGGGTGAGCCGGTACGATCTGCTGATACTGAGCCCAGTTGTAATTCACCGGCATATTGACCGGGGGATTGTAGCCCCCATCGGGGTAGAGCTGGAAACGGCTGAGCGGGCAGGCTGGGTTATTGCACTGTCCTGCGTGCTGATGACTGTGCTGGCAGTGCTGACAGTTGGTATGGCTGACAGTGACGGCCTGCACCTGAGCCGATCCGGCGGGCTGCTGAGCCTGGGACGAGCCTGCTAATGTCAATGCAGTAGTGACTGCAAGGCAGGCTGCTGAGAACATCTTCATAACGCCACGCTCCGGAAAAAGCTGTCTGATCCATGAAGGAATCTGATGAGAAGCTCCGTTCTTCCCCGTTTGGTCAATACAACACGCGTTCAGTCGATCACCAGGTGAGATCACCAGGTTTGAAACTTCATTCGCTGCGGGGCGGTCTGGGGATTCCAGGTTCCGAGCGTAGTGATGCGACTGGCCGGCATGCCGGAGCTGTAGTTGTACTGGTAGTTGACATTCGGTGCCGTGGGAATGACCACTGGCAGACCGTTGGCCCCGGTAGCGTACAGCTGCGTGTCGGCCGGGTTGACGTAACCCGGATTATCGGCATACACAGTATGATACTTTCCAAAGAGGGGCAGGCCTTGTCCACAGTTTCCTGACGGAATTGCCCATCCGAACAGACAATTGCACAATTCGTTCCCGGTGTGTGCGGGACCACCGTATGGGCCGGAGTTCCAGCCGCTGGAGGAGTGGTAATTTCCCGATCCGTGCTGGCCGAACAGACGCCCGCCGTTTCCGAAGCCGCCATGGTTTGCATCGTTCGGATGGACGGGGCGGTAAATCCGGCCGTTGCCATGATCACTGCCGGATCCGGATCCATTGCCATTGCCAATGCCGTGAGCGAGTCCGGGGCCGTTTCCGGCATTGCTGCCGTGGCCCTGCCCTGCTCCGTGGCCGGCTGCATGTCCGCTGCCGCTGCCATTTTTTCGGCTGCCGTTGCCATTGCGACTGGCGCTGGAGTTCCCTGATCCGCTGTGGCTGCCTTTGGATTTACCGCCACCGAACAGGCTGCCGCCCAGCAGTCCTTTTCCGCCGAACAATCCATTTTGGGAGTGTCCGTTGCCATGACCGGATTCGGCACACGCGTTCGGGTCGTGGCCTTCACCGCAGGGTCCGCCGGCCCCGGCTTCGGCACAGGGGCCACCGCCATCGCCGCAGGTGCCGCCTTTGGCTCCTTCACCGCAGGGTCCGCCATGTCCACCTTCGGCACACGGCCCGCCACTGGCATTCTCTGCGCACTTGTCTGCGCTGAGGAAGGCTGTCTGGCGAATGGTCACGGCACCGGTTCCCTGAGTTTTGCTGCGACCTGGGATCCGAACGATGCCTTCGTCGTCAGCTGTGGCGAGACCTGCCATTGAAGCGAGGCATGCGGCTACTGCTGTGTGCAACATTATCTTTGGGATGATCATAAGCCACCTGAGCGGAGTGAGAGCGTTTTAAAAAGTGCCGCTTTGAAAACAGAGGTACAGCCGTATGGCGACGGGTCAGTTGACCGGGGGCATGAAGAAAGCGAAGGGGCTGATGGAGGAGCGATATTTCACGTCCACCTGGGTGCCTTTCAGCTTCCAGTTTTCCTGTGACCAGACACCGAATGGGGTTACGAACCAGCCCCCGTTCACTTCATAGTAGTAGGGTGGGTAGAGGGCTTTGTACTGGTGTGCGTAGAGCATTTCGTGCGGCTGCAGCGCCGGATTCGTGATTACTGCGCCACCCATCTGCTGTGGGATGCCGGCAACCGGTGCCGGGTAAAGGCTGGCGCCGGTCTGTGGGTATCCGGGCAGTGGCTGAGCGGGACCTGCGGGAGCCGGAGCCTGCTGGACTCCGGCATAACTGGCGGCGACGGTTTGTCGAGCGGGAACGGCTGGTTCGTAGGTCTGCCAGTTGCGTCCGGGGTGTACTGGCAGGCTGGCACCGTTCCCGGGAGCGGCAGCGCTGAAGTACTGTGGGCCGGCGACGGTGCTGGTGTTGGGCACTACGGGTGCCTGCTGGATTGGTCGTGACTGTTCAGCGGGGGCTGCCGCGGTTTTGGCCGCGGGAGTCGGAGCTGAAATGCTGCGGGCGGCCGGTTTGTTGTCCTGTGGGCCACCGGCAGTGCGTCGGATGGAGACGGCCTGTCGTTCTGCGTCACTTACGACAGCTCGTTCGACTCCGGGTTTTTGCTGCTGGCTGCTGCGAATTTTGGCAGGGGGAGCGTTTTCGCCCCGGTTTCGCAGCCAGCCCATGATGCCCTGTGGTGCCGGCTTATCGGAAGATTTTTCCTCAGCCGGCAGGCTGCCAGCCGTCAGGACGCCGACGGCCAGTGCGACCAAACTACTGCGTAACATTTCAGACCCCTCCATGGATCGCCGAGCGTCTCTGTTTCAGCGGTGTTCGGAATCCTTCCGAACCTGAAAAGCGACGATTTTTCAGGGGAAAATCGCGGTCTGCGCGCTGCCCCTGGAATATTTCCTGCTTAGATATTCGGCCGGTCTCCGGTGGCGTAATGAATCAAACGCCGGGCTGCAGTGACCGGACAAGCAGCAGAACAATTGTTCGCCAGATATCTTTCGCAGACGGGAAAGTCAGCCTGGTTTTCCTGTTTTAGCAAATTCCCATGGTGAGTCGATCTGTGGATTTGCCGACCGATTGCCTATTATCCGCGACTGGCTCAGGCCGTGTGCAAATCCGGCATTCATTCGTTGTTGAATCAGCAGGCAAAGGAAGCCGCAGTGGCTCGCAGAAAGACGACTGGCAGGGGAACTGGTACAGAGGGTGCGGTTGCTCCGGAGGCCAGTGTGCAGTTTGTTCCGATCAGTGACGAAACTCGACGTCGCTACCTGAATTACGCGCTGTCGGTGATTACATCGCGGGCTTTGCCAGATGTGCGGGACGGTCTGAAGCCTGTGCAGCGGCGAATTCTGTACGTGATGTTTGATCGTCTGCGACTGACTGCGGACGCGAAGACTCGAAAATGTGCCAAGATCTGTGGTGACACGACAGGTTCGTTCCATCCGCATGGTGAGGTTGCGGTTTACGAAGCACTGGTTCGTCTGGCTCAGGATTTTACGCTGCGGTATCCGCTGGTTGAGGGGCAGGGAAATTTTGGTTCGATCATGGGTTTGCGGGCAGCGGCCAGTCGTTACACGGAAGCGAGACTGACTCGGCTGTCTGAGAATCTGATGAACGAGCTGCGGTTTGACACGGTCGACATGCGTTTGACGTATGACGCAGCGGATCAGGAGCCTGTGATTCTGCCGGCTCGATTTCCGTCTTTGCTGGTCAACGGTTCAGCGGGGATTGCGGTGGGGATGGCCACCAGCATGCCGCCTCACAATCTTGGTGAGGTGATGAAGGCGGCGGTGCATCTGGTGGAGAATCCGGACGCATCGGTTGCTCAGCTGATGCGTTTTGTGAAGGGGCCGGATTTTCCGCTGGGCGGGCGGATTGTCACTGATCGGGCACAGTTGCGGGAGATGTATGAAACCGGTCGTGGTTCGATTCGGATGCGTGGTGAGTGGAGATTTGACGAAGAGGGCCGGCGTCGGATTGAAAACCGCATCATTGTCTATTCGATCCCGTATGGTGCGGCGACCGGTCCGCTGATGACGGAGATTGGTGAGCTGATTGCGGCCCGCAAGTTGCCGCAGCTGGAATCCGTCAATGATGAGACGAACGAGGAGAACGGTCTGCGGATTGCTATCGAGCTGAAGCCGGGTGCTGACGCTGAGGCGGTGATGGCTTATCTGTACAAGCATACTTCGCTGGAGCAGAACTTCAGCTACAACGCCACGTGTCTGGTGCCGGCCGAGAATGGCCAGACGGTGCCTCGGGTGCTGAGTCTGAAGGAGTTGCTGCAGTACTTTCTGGATTTTCGGTTTATCACTGTGCAGCGTCGTCTGCAGTATCAGCTTGAGCAGCTGCGTCGTCGCATTCATATTCTCGAGGGTTTTGCGATAATCTTCGACGGACTTGATCGAGCATTGAAGATCATTCGTGCCAGCAGCGGCAAGCGTGATGCGGCTGAAAAGCTGATGGCTGAATTTCCGCTGGATGAGCTGCAGACGGAGGCGATACTGGAGCTGCAGCTGTACCGGATTTCGAAGCTGGAGATTGGTCGGATTCGTGAAGAGCTGGCAGAGAAGCAGGCGGAGGCAGCTCGGATCGAGGCGACTTTGAAGTCCAAAGCGAAGATGTGGAAGCTGATTACGACAGAGCTTGAGCAGGTGGCTGCGGATTTTGCGGATGGACGTCGCAGTGAACTGGGATCAGCCGAGGAGGTTGTGGAGTATGATCCGCAGGCTTATATCGTACGGGAAAACACGAACGTTGTGGTGACGAAGGACGGCTGGATCAAGCGTGTGGGTCAGCTCAGCAGTGTCGCGAGGACTCGTGTTCGCGAGGGTGACGCGGTTTTGACTGTGGTGCCCGGCAGTACGGTGGATCATGTTGTTTTCTTCTGTTCTGACGGAATCGCGTATACTTTGCCGATAGATCAGATTCCGGTTTCTTCGGGTTACGGGGAGCCACTGGCGAAGCGGGCAAAGATGCAGGATGGTGTCAGCGTGATGGCTGCATTGCCAACCGATGGCAGGTTTGTTCCGGATCTGGCAGCAGTGGGAGACGGTGTCGGTCTGACGCTTCTGATTGCGACTCGCAGCGGCAACATCATGCGGCTGCCATTTGAATCGTTTCGGACGGCTTCCACCAAGGCAGGTCGCAAATTTTGTCGGCTGGCGAAGGGAGATCAGGTTGTATCTGTAGAGTTGGTACGTGACGCGGAAACGATGTTTATGGCATCGAAGCGAGCTCGGGTGCTGCATTTTCGAATTGACGAGGTGCCTGTTCTGGGTGGTGCCGGCAAGGGAGTGAGAGGATTAAAGCTGGAGGCGGGTGACGAGGTTTTGGGGATCGTGCAGTTGTCGCGTCCGAGTGACTGTCTGCGGGTCCGCAATGACAATGACAGCGTGCTGAGTTTTGGTCAGACGAAGTACCAGGTCAGTTCGCGTGGCGGGCGTGGTGTCAAAACCAGTTCGCGGACGAACTTTTTGGAGATCCTGCAGCCGGAGATTCAGCTGGTTGACTGGAGTCAGTTTGGGGGTGTGGGTGAATAGTACTTTAGCGTACGTAGACGAATTCGTTGCTGTTCAGCAGGACTCGGCACCATGCTGACAATCCGAATTCGCGGCTGAAGTCTGCAGCCTGCTGCAGTTCATGGGGGTCAGCCGTGCGTCCCAGTGCCGTTTCGAAGATCCATGAGATTTGAGCTGGCTGATCATCTCTGATTTCCCTGCGGGCTCGTTCGGTCAGTGATTCTGCGAGGCGGAACACGAGGTCATTATTGAGCAGTGCGAGTGCCTGCAGCGGTGTTGTTGTGACCGGGCGTCGCTGAGCTGCGGCGGAGGGATCTGGGCAGTCGAAGGTGTCGAGGAACGGGTTTCGACCTCCGCGAGGCACGAACCTGTAGATAGTGCGTCTCCAGCCGGCATTGCCATCTTCGGTGAGCGGGTCATAGAAGTTACTGCCTTTGAATTTGAAGTGCCGCATATCTCGGTAGCCGCGTCCTCCCACAGTGCGATCGAGGACTCCGGCTGCAGCCAGCATAGCATCTCGCAGAGATTCGGCTTCAAGACGTTGCGGAGTTCTGCGGTACAGCAGTCGATTATCGGCATCGATGGATTTCGCGTCCGGGCGAGGCAGTGATGCCTGTTTCCATGTTTCTGAGGTGACGATCAGTCGATGCAGTGGTTTCAGCAGGAAACCCTGGCGACGGAATTCCGAGGCCAGCCAGTCGAGGAGTTCCGGATGACTGGGGCGTCCGCCGTTGAAGCCGAAATCACCGGGCGTTGGTACGATGCCCTGTCCAAAGTGGTAGTGCCACACTCGATTTGTCATGACTCGTGCGAACAGTGGATTTTCGGGATGAGTGATCCATGTGGCGAGAGCCATGCGGCGTTCGCGATCGGAGGAGTTGGGTGGCAGCTGAAAATCTGGTGCAGCACCTCGGACGGCGCGGAGTCCGGCAGGTGCAACGACTTCTGATGGCTGCGAAACATCGCCGCGTTTCAGTACGTGGGTGATCCCGGGTTCGGCAGAGATGCAGGTGTAGAGGGACGACTGCTGTTGTTCCTGCAGGCTGCGCCGGAGTGAACTGGCTGACTTTTGCTGTTGTTCGAGATTCAGCAGCTGGTGTTTCTGATCTTCGGTCATGGCTGCCAGCAGTTCGGCCCGTGGTATGCTTTGCGAGCCACGGGCAAAGGCTGATGCGGCGACTTCATCGGCTGTCAGTGCGCGATCATAAAACTGGACTCGATCGATGCTGCCCTGCAGCAGTCGATTACCTCCGGCCGGCCCGTGTCGGAGTCCGAACACGAGCTGAGCAGTTTTGGCTGCGTAGTTCTGCAGATCACCTGGACGAAAGGCACTTCCATATGGCAGACCTTCTCTGTAGCCGATGATTGTGCCATCCTGCTGGTAGACGATTGCGACATGAACAAAGCGATCTGCTGCATCATTTTCAGCGGTGCCGTTAAACGGCGAGGTTCTGGTGAATCCATTGCTGCCTGCCATCCAGCGACGTGGTTCGCGTTCGGCGAAGACGATGGCATCGAAGATGCTGCCATCGGTTGTTTGCAGGCTGACGGCAGCTCCGCCGCTCTGCTCGAGTGTTCCGAGGCGTACCCAGGCTTCGAGGGTTTTTTCGCGGATATCTTTGGGGAGTGGCGGAGTTTCGACGAAGGAACCTGCGCCGTCGAGCTGCAGGCTGCCGTCTTTGATCGCAGCATTTCCGCGTGCGGTGCCGTGCAGTTCACCGATGGAATCCTGCAGGTCGGCATTGAATTCCCACGCTGCCATGGGCTGCGGTGGCTGGCTTCCAGGCGGCTGTCCCTGCTGTCGTTTTTTCAGGATTGCAGAAATGACGGGTGCTGTCAGCTGGTCCAGCTGCTGTGCCGTGGTCTGCAGGGTTTGCTCGGCCTGCTGCAGTTGCTGCTGCTGTGCAGAGTTGAGCGGGATCTTTACATCACGAGTCCCGTGCCGGACACCTGCCAGTGCTGCGGCGAAGCTGTAGTATTCGCGGGCAGAGATGGGGTCGAATTTATGATCGTGACAGCGGGCGCAGTTGACGGTGAGTCCCAGAAAAGTCTGGCCGAGGGTGCCAACCAGATCTTCCATTTCATCCTGCGCCATTGACTGCCGCATTTTCTCGCTGGAAGGCAGAGTGGTGTTGTGTGCTCCGGCTACCAGGAAACCGGAGGCTGCTGCAGCGAGAGCATCGTGGGGCTGCATCACGTCGCCAGCGATTTGCAGCCTGACGAACTGGTCATAAGGCAGGTCGTTGTTGAAGGCGTCAATCAGCCAGTTGCGGTAGGGCCAGGCGTTATCGCGTGGTTCGTCGTATTCGAATCCGTTACTTTCACCGAAACGGACAACATCCAGCCAGTGTCGTGCCCAGCGTTCACCGTAGTGTGGTGAAGCCAGCATACGGTCAACAAGTTGTTCCCATGCATGCGGGCTGTTGTCAGCAAGGAAGGCGGCGACATCGGCTGGTTCGGGTGGCAGGCCAAGGAGGTCGAAGGAGAGTCGTCGGATCAAAGTGCGACGGTCGGCCTGTGGCGATCGTTGCAGGCCGTTTTCCTGCAGTTTGGCATCGACGAATGCGTCGATGGGGTGTATGGCTGCAGGATTTTCGGCGGAGATATTTTGCAGCGGCCGAAGTGACCACCAGTCGAATCCGGCGCGAGTTTCGCTGGAGTACTGATAGGGGTCGATGGGATCTGTTCCCCATGTTGCGCCGGCTTGAATCCAGCGTTGCAGGATCTGCTGTTGTTGGGCGGGCAGAGGTTTTTCGGGTGGCATTTCCCCCTGCAGAACTCGCTGCAGCAGCAGACTGTTGTCGGGCTGGTCAGCGTTGTATGGGCTGCCGGAATCGCCGCCTTTGCGAAAGCCTGCCAGAGTTGTCAGGTTCAGGCCGCCTTTGGGATCATCGGTGCCGTGGCAGCCGAGGCAGTGGGCGGCGAGCAGCGGGGCAATCTGAGTGTCAAAACTGTGAGTGGCCGGGCTGTCCTGGGCCGGCGCCGGAGCGAGCCGGAAGGTCAGCAGCAGTATGGGCAGCAGGAACGGCCCGCAGGCAGAAAGGGTGCGCAGGACTATCGGGCAGGACATAGGTAACATCCGAGCAGAGCCTTGGCGGGAGGTACGTCTGGCGACGGCCGCGGACAGCATAGCACTTTCCGGGCTGCAGAAAACGCTGCAGGGTCCTGAATACGCGGGAATCAGAGTCGGCTTAGCCGGGGACGCCGTGATAGCTGCGATACCAGTCAACGAATTTTCGGACACCGACTTCTATGGGAGTATCAGGGCGGAATCCTGTGGCGGTCTGCAGCGCCTGAATATCGGCACAGGTGGATTCTACGTCTCCGGGCTGCATGGGCAGAAATCGTTTTTCGGCGACGCGACCGATGGCCTGTTCAAGGGTTTCGATCAGCCGCAGCAGCTGAACCGGCTGATTATTGCCTATGTTGTAGACAGCCCATGGTGCAGCGGTACCCATGGTTTCCATCGCCCGCGGGTCTGAGGGACGGGGGATCAGGTCATTTGTGCGAACCACACCCTCGACGATGTCGTCAATGAAGGTGAAGTCACGCTGCATGCGACCGTGGTTAAAGACATCGATGGTTCGTCCGGCAAGAATGGCTTCGGTGAACAGCCACATTGCCATATCAGGGCGCCCCCACGGGCCGTAGACGGTAAAGAATCTTAGACCAGTGGTTGGCAGTCCGAACAGATGGCTGTAGGTGTGTGCCATCAGTTCGTTGGCCTTTTTGGTGGCGGCATACAGGCTGACGGGATGGTCAACGCGATCTTCTACGGAGAACGGTGTTTTTTTGTTGGCACCATAGACGGAGCTGGAGGAGGCGTAGGTGAGGTGTGCCACCTGATGGTGCCGACAGGCTTCAAGGATGTTGACGAATCCGATGAGGTTGGAGTCTGCGTAGGCGTGTGGATTTGTGAGCGAGTAACGAACACCGGCCTGTGCGGCGAGGTGAATGACGGAATCAAACTTGTGCTGCTGAAAAAGCTGTTCCATGCCCTGGCGATCTTCGAGTGCCAGCTGGAGGAATGAAAAGCCGGTTCTGCCAGTCAGCAGCGCCAGTCGATCGTGTTTCAACTGAGGCGAGTAGTAGTCATTCAGGTTATCGATACCCACGACCTGATCACCGCGGGCCAGCAGGGCAGCGGAAGTATGCATACCAATAAAACCGGCTGCGCCGGTGACAAGAATCCGAGCCATGTTTCAGATACGCTGCGAGGTATGAAGGAATCGCCGGTTTTTCGGCAGCCAGTGGCGGTCCGAACAGCGCGATGATCTTAGCGTCGGTCAGTGGGTTTCGGCAGAGCAATCTGTGGTTGAACGGGTGTTTCCGTAATTGCAACGAAAATCCGCAGTCTTTTCGACTTCCAGCCGTACGTAAAGTCGGTTTTAGGGTTTTGTTGCCAAAAAGCGACAGCGGAATGGAGTGCAGCAGAGGCATTCTGCTCTGGAATTACTGCGGTTTTGACCGTTGCACGATGCTGTTTCGCACGGACTGAATCTGTTGATTCAGAGTCGTACCGGACCATTTCAGGGGGGCTGCAAATCGTTTCAGAATGGCCCGTTCGTCGCTGGTCAGTCGACCATCCACAAAGGCCACGCGAATCAGATCCTGCAGCAGCAGTTCCAGCTGGTCTGTGGACGGGGGTATCTGCAGAGCGGTTTCGGCGAGCGTGAGGGCCTGTTCCATGCGGGCCTGAGTCATTCCGAGCTGTGTGGCCAGTTCCTGCAAAAACCGGGATTCGGCGGCAACAAGCTGGCCGTCAGCTTTCAGCATGGCAGCGGCGCAGGCGATGATCTGTTCCGGCGCCATGCTGGTGGACTGCCATGCTGAGAGCTGTTGCCATGTGGGCAGAGGAGGCGGGACGTTGTCCGGATCAACATCCGGCGCAGGCATAGTAAGCGGCTTTGCAACCAGTCGATTTGTCTGTGTTGGCGCCTGCCAAAGACTTTGCGGCTCAACCGATTCCAGGACCCAGTCATAGGTGCCGTCGTTGAGTGATTTGCCACACCAGCGACAGGAGCTGGTGCCGACCACATCGATGGGGGCTCCGCAGGCTCGACAACTGTACGTGTGAAAGGTGTCTTCCAGTTTTGACTGTGCACCACGTCGGCGGACCAGAGTGAGTTCGTGCGGAAACAGCATCTGGCGACTGAGCAGGTGCGGTTTGGTTCGATCTCCGCAGGCACGTGTACCTGACCAGCGCAACAGGACCACGACGCGGTCCGAATCGTTTTCCTGCTCGGCCGGAAGACAGCGCAGCAGTTGTACGGACCCCACTGCCGGCAGTTTCCAAAAGCCGTCATTGGCAACCTTCCAGCGATTCGGAATGTCTGAGCTTGTGGCTGAGAGGACCGGCAACGCCATCCGCGGATCCTGAAAGTAAAGTGACAGCAGGCAGCGCCAGAAGACCACAGACGCGCGATCTTCGATCTGTGCCAGGCTGAGTGCCGGATCGTGCTGCTGCAATTGTCCCCAGCCGGGAATTTGAGCGGCAGATTCCGTCACGATCCATTCACTGTCCTGCGTGATTTCGCAAAGCACCCAGTCATCATAACCTGCATGCACGAAAGACTGGCAGTGCGGGCACTGACTGGTGTCTGTGATCACCAGGTGAGCCCCACAGTGGGGACACTGGCCTGCCAGCAGTGACCGTTGCAGGCTGGTCTGGGCACCATGGCGTCTGACGAATGTCCAGACTTCGGAAAATGTTTTGCGAGGTACGCCCCATGCGGCCTTGTGCATCTGATCGAGTGGTTCTTCCCGAATCAGGGCTGAAGCCGTGAACTGTACGTGAATTGTGTCGAACTGCGGGTCTGTGCTGATGGCCACAACGCGGGCCTCTGAGACATCCAGCTGGTCGATACGGTGATGCACCTGCTCGGCCTGCTGCATCTGCAGATACAACCGGAATCGTTCGTGGACGGCGTCTGACAGCATACCGCGACAATCTGCCAGATCGTGCCGAGCCCAGCATTTCTGAATAAGTGCGAAGCCCTGTGAGCAGCGATCAAGGAACTGCTGTTCTGAGAACAGCGGATCTGATTGCTGCAGTTCCAGCAGCAGCGATTCACGCAGTTTCTGATTTTGACGCTTCAGTCCGGCCCGCACTTCGCGAGTGACGGCGGGAGCCTGTGCAGCCTGCCACGCCTCGATGAATTTGAAGCCAATGATGACGATAATGACCACGACAAAGAAAAAAACTTCGGCCCCGCCAGTACTACGTCCGGAGCCACTGTGTGAATAAGTTCCCGGAAGGAAATCGGCATCCCCGGATGAGCCCCCAAAGCCCCCGCCAAAGCTGCCCCCGCTGAAGCTGCCCCCGCTGCCGCTGCCGAAATTTCCGCCACCGCCAGCCTGGGCGATCAGCAGGAGCTGCAGCAGCAGTGAGATCAGTGTATGGGTCATCAGGTGCAGCCTGCTGGAATCAGTGCAACGGGAGGGACACCTGGTTGATACCAGGCGGGCCGTGAGAGCTGGATTTCACCGGTAAGCGTGGTGTGAATCAAGTCTGTGTACTGTGAATCCGTCCCGGATTTTCCCCTGCCCTGCCCTGCCCTACCCTGCCCGTTCGCAGCGGACCTCGATATGCGTGCGTTGCTGTTCCAGTGGTGCGGGGAAGTCTGATCTGGAGTGCACGCCGCGGCTTTCGCGGCGTTCGAGTGCGGCGGCCGCCATGGCTCGTCCCACCAGCATCATATTTTGGAGTTCCCAGCCGGATTGTTCCGACAGCACTCGGCGACAGACGTAGCGGGACCAAAAGTCCAGCTGGCTGCAGGCGGCGACGAGGTCTGATTCATTGCGAACGATCCCGACGCTGCGTCCCATCAGGCTGCGCAGTGAATTGCGAATATCGGCAATGTCCAGCTGCTCGTGTTCGTCCGGGTCTTTGCGTTCCGGCTGCCATTCGATGGAGGGGACGGTGAAGTTGTCGGGCATTCCGAGTGCCGCAGCGGAGGCGTTTTGTCCGCATCGCAATCCAAACACAACTCCTTCAAGCAGGCTGTTGCTGGCGAGTCGATTGGCACCATGCAGACCTGTGGAAGTGACTTCACCGGCGGCCCAGAGATTGCTGATCGAAGTGCGGCCATCGAGATCAGTGATCACTCCGCCGATCATGTAATGTGCGCCGGGTCTTACAGGAACTCGATCGCGAGTCAGATCGAGGCCGAAATCCGCGCAGACCCGTCCGATGTGCGGGAACCGGAGCCGTACTTTTTCAGCGCCGATCGATGACAGGTCGAGGTAGACGCAGGGGTGCTGAGTTTTTGCCATCTGAGCGGTGATGGCCTGGCTGACGACATCCCGCGGAGCCAGTTCCCCGGCCGCGTCGTAGTCAGGCATGAAGCGGTGGCCATGGCAGTCGACCAGATGAGCGCCCTCGCCACGGACCGCCTCCGTAATCAGGTGTCGCGAACTGCCGGCGATATACAGGACGGTGGGATGGAACTGCATGAATTCCATGTCCCGAACCACGCAGCCCGCCCGCAGCGCAGCCGCATGTCCGTCGGCTGTGGCAATCTGCGGGTTGGTGGTTTCGCGATACAGCGCCCCGGCGCCCCCTGTGCACAGAATTGTCTGTTTGGCCCAGATGAACGTGCGGCCGTGATTTTGGTTCCAGACGAGAGCTCCACGGCAGGTCGGTCCGTCGGTCAGCAGGTCGAGTGTAAAGGTTTTCGGCCAGAAGTCGATGTGGGGCTGCGACAATGCCAGCTGGTTCATGGCCCGCATGACTTCGAGGCCGGTGGCGTCACCGAGCGCGTGGGCGACTCGCGCGTGACTGTGGCCACCTTCGAGCGTGAGTGCCAGTTCGCCATCGACTTTATCGAACTGGGCTCCGAATCGGGCCAGTTCAAGAATCCGCTGCGATGCCTCGCGCACGACCAGATCGACGACGTCAGCATGGCACAGCCCCTTGCCGGCGGCGAGTGTATCAGACATGTGGCTGGCATAGTCATCAAGCGGATCAAGTGCCCCGGCAATGCCTCCCTGAGCGTAGGCGCTGTTGGAATGCTGCAGAGAATCCTTGGTGATGACGATCGTTCGCAACGCGGGATCAACCGCCAAAGCTGCTCGTATTCCGGCGATCCCGCCGCCGATGATCAGCACGTCAGTAAATAAATGGGGAACTCGTCCTGGGTGGGCGGGCACCAGATAGCGATTGTGTAACGGAATTGTCAACTGCCGGTGGTGCATATTGCGATTCCCTCAGCTCTGCCACTGCTGCAAAGGCAGCAGATCATCCCAGCAGCGTTCGGCAGCAAGTCGTGCCACAGCGAATGCGGGGGCACAGATGCTGACGCTGCTGATGAACATTTCCGACAGATTCAGAACTTCGGCCACTCGCGGATCACCAAGTTCTTCCAGTGCCTTCGCGGCCAGCCACGAACCGCTGCCACTGACCATGACTCGAATGGTCCGAGCTTGCTCCGGATGCAGTGCCGCCAGCGAATCCAGCCGTCTGGAAATGGCCTGCTGCAGACACTGGATCTGCTGCTCTGAGACCCATTCCGCAGCGGCTGTGAGCTGATCTGCAGAGAGATCGGATGCATCACAGCAGAACAGGTGCGCAAGGCGATTTCGGGCGGCGGCACGGGTGGCTGGGCGACCGTCTGCAGTATCGAGCGATGCAGGTTCTTCAGCCAGACTGCCGGTCAGCAGGTGTACATCCTGCACGGTAGCGAAGAATTCAGCCGCGATCGGAATCCACTGAGGTTCAGGGGTGTCGGGCAATTGCAGAGGCAGGTGTTGCACGAGCGCACAAACGGGAGTGCGGGCAGCGCCCGTGTACAGCAGTTCTCCGGCGGCGAGTCGATGCAGATCGTTTAATCCGGCAGGTATGGGCAAGCCGTCCGAAATGGGCACGAGGTCGGTGGTGGTGGATCCGAGGTCGATCAGCAGTGCTGGTCCGGCGGGAACAGCACGGCCGGCCCAGGTGGCCAGCGCATGCCAGTTGGCGGCAGCCACGAGTTCGGGCAGATCCACGGCTTCTTCGGCTGTGGCGAATTCCCCGGAAGTCAGCCAGACTCGCACCGGTACATCGGGAAACACCTGAGTCACTGCATCGATGATGCTGCGGACGCCGTCGGCTCGTGTGATAAAGCAGTCGGCCAGTTCGGCGGTCATGGTGAGAGCGACCAGAGCTGGTCGGGTCGTGTGCAGCAGCTGCAGCGAACGCAGCTGGTCACCCAGCAGATGCGGGGCTTTCCAGATTGCAAACGCCAGCTGCTCTGACAGGCCGTCCGAGGTGGCCGCTTTGATGTTGGCTCCGCCGATATCCAGTCCCAGTACCTGCACGATGGTGTTACTCGTAGTCAGAGGGAGATTTTGCGATGGTGAATTGCGGCATTCTACAGCCAGCAGACTGCCAGCTACAGGCAGTCGAACAGGAGTGTGAATGCAGGCCAGCAAATTCTGCAGATTGGAGATGAGCTGGGCGGGAGCTGATTTGGAACTGGCAAAAACTGCCGTTTCGAGGTGTTGTTTCGGCCGGCATGCTGCCGCAGTGTTGCTCGGGACTGCGGAATATTCCACCTGGGCAGGTTTTGCGGGCAACGCGGGTGTTAGAACTCGGGTGTCTGGTCGATAGAGAGATTGTCCACGAGGCTGCGGGTATGCGCACCGCGGTGAAACTTGTGAGCAGGGGCAGGAAAGCCCGAGCACACAGTACGGCGGTGCGGGACGCCAGGATTTTGGGTATCAGGACTTCAACGGAATACAGAGCGACATCATGCGTGGAATGCAGACGCTGATTGCCTTCTTGTGTGTTTGTGTGACGATTTGCAGTGCCGATCGTACGCAGGCGGATCAGATTCCGTGGCAGACAGATGTGGAAGCGGCGCTGCGCGAGGCATCTCAGTCCGGGCAGCCGGTTTTGATGCAGTTTACTGCATCCTGGTGTTCCTACTGCAAGCGAATGGAAAAGAGCACGTGGACCGATCCGGAACTGGCCGGTCGTGTTTCTCAGGATTTCGTGGCAGTGCTGGTAGATGCGGACGAGCATAAGGATCTGCTGCAGGATCTGGAGATCAAGGGATTACCGACAGTGCTGGTGGTTTCATCGAAGCTGGAAGTACTTCATCGGATTTCGGGTTTTCAGACAGCTGAGGCAATGCAGACGCATCTGGATCGAGCGGAGCGTCAGAACGCGACTCGGGCCGCTCAGTCGCGGACAGCGCGTACGGTGCCGGCTCCTGCTGCTGCCGGGCGAACACCTTCTGCAGCGGCCACAGCCGGCAGGACTCCGCCGGCCGGCAGTCGGACGCCTCCTGCAGCAGCAGCAAGGCGTGCCGCTCCGGACATGGCTCGCACTACAAAACCACCGGCTGCGAAGAAGCCGGCAGAGAAGTCTTCTGGCACGCAGGCTCCGGCGACTCGTTCCGCCTCGCGCGATGCGCAATTGCCGGTCAAGTCCATCAGTCGACAGGGTACTGCAAGCGGTGATGAGGAGTTGCCGGAGTTTCCTGTTGAGCCTGAGGACTATGCTGCGGTGCGTGACCGACGTACTGGTCAGGCTGCTGGTGGTGCTGCGACTGACAGGGCTGCATATCCGGACGACTGGAGTGATTCGGAGACACCTGAGATGGTGCATCGGAGTGCGCCTGTGAAGCCACCGGTGGCGGCTGCGAAGCCGTCACGTAATTCGGCTGCTGCTG
Organism: Planctomycetaceae bacterium; assembly: GCA_046075365.1. GTDB lineage: Bacteria > Planctomycetota > Planctomycetia > Planctomycetales > Planctomycetaceae > SXXK01. The sequence goes on along the minus strand of JBJTPZ010000794.1, from coordinate 12,415 downwards.
CGTCTTTGCAACCAGCCTTTGGCGGCAATTCGCTGGTGAGTGCTCGAGATGCCCGGTCAGTGATTGCGGGCAGTTCTCGGCACCAGCTGAAATGGAAGGGGCAGCTGCTGTATTTTGCATCTGCTGAGGAGCTGGAGATGTTTTCGGCAAATCCGCAGCGTTACTGGCCGATGCTTGACGGTGACTGTGCGTTGACGTTGCTGCAGGCGAATCGTCGCGTGCAGGGCGATCTGGAGCATGCGGCGTTGTTCCGAGGCCGGGTCTGGGTGTTTTCGACGGCGGAGGAAATGCGGGAATTTGTGGCTTCTCCGGGTAATGTTGCGGACGACGTGCAGGCGTTGCTTGAGCAGTGACGGTGTGTTTCGGAACCTCACCATGTCGGTATTTTCGGCTTGGCTCGGTGCAACTGCGAGTGAAAGGTCGGGAACTGACTTGCACCAATGGCGGTAAGTGTTTAGTTATTGGTGGTGTTGAATGGTTCCACCCTTATACTGAAGGTGCTGTGTGTTGTGAAAACGGTTCTGCTGATGCGACATGCGGAAGCGGCGGAGGCGGTTTCCGGGCAGTCTGATTTTGATCGCTGTCTGACGGCTGCGGGGATTTCGATGGCCTGGCAGACGGGGCTGCTGCTTGGGGCGCGGGGTTTGCGGCCGCAGCGAATCCTGGCATCGGCTGCCGTTCGTACGACTCAGACGGCCTTTCTGGTACGTCAGGCTGCAGCGGGTTTGGCTGTTCCGGCTGTTTCGGCGGTGCCGGAATTTGGGCCGGGAGTACCGGTGCAGCTGCAGGCCGGGCTCTATGGAGCGTCGGCTGAGGCGTTTGGTGATGCTGCGCGGTACGAGTCAGCTCCGGATGAATCCTGTGTGCTGGTGGTGGGGCATAATCCCGGCATGGCGATGCTGATGTGCTGCTGGAGCTGCAGTGCATTCAGTGTGCCGCCGGCAACACTGGCGGTCTTTCAGTTTGCGGTGGATGACTGGCTGGCGGCCGGTCGTTCGGGGTGTCATGGGGAACTGGTCCTGTTGATCAGAAACGGTCAGGTCGACTCGGGATATGGAACACCCGGTCTGGTGGAGTAAGCACGGACGCCGACTGGACTTCAGGTCAGCGGGACGGTGCGATGGTGACAGAGCAGAGTGTGTCGGCGGGGTCAGCAGAGCTGCAGTCAGCAATTGCCCTCGGATTGATATCAGGAATTGGTCCCAGGCTGCTGGCGGAGCTGACGTCGGTGTTTGGGTCGTGTGCAGCGGTGCTGCAGCAATCTGCTGAGCAGTTGCGTCAGGTTTCCGGGGTGGGTGCCAAAATTGTGGCGGGCCTGCAGGATCCGGGGTTGTTGTTGCGAGCGCAGCAGATTCTGGATGAGTGTCGGGCGGGTGGAATACGTCCGTTGTTATCGGGGACGTCTGAGTATCCTCGTCGCCTGCTTGAGATCTGTGATTTTCCGCGAGTACTGTTTCAGCGTGGTGTTTTGTTGCCGCAGGACGAACTTTCGATAGCGATTGTGGGGTCCCGCCGTTGTACTCCTTATGGCCTGCGTCAGGCCGAGCGACTGGGTGCTTCGCTGGCGCGAGCGGGTCTGACGGTTGTCAGCGGGCTGGCGCGGGGAATTGACGGGGCCGCGCAGCGTGCGGCTTTGCGTGCTGGTGGCAGAACAGTGGCGGTGTTGCCGGCGGGTGTGCAGAGCATTTATCCGCCGGAGCATGCGGATCTGGCTGAGGAGATTGTTCAGCAGGGGGCGTTGCTGAGTGAGATGTCGCATCGTCAGCAATTGCTGCCGGGGTTGTTTCCGCAGCGGAATCGCATCATCAGCGGACTGTGTCTGGGCGTGCTGGTGATTGAAGCTTCACGGCGATCCGGCGCGTTGTATACGGCGCGGCATGCGATTGAGCAGGGGCGGGATGTGTTTGCGTTGCCGGGGCCGGTGGACAGTCTGGCCAGCGCCGGCTGTCTTGAGCTTTTGCGGGACGGGGTGCAGCTGGTGCGGCATGCGGACGACGTGCTGGAGGCTTTAGGTCCGTTGCCGCAGCCGGCCGTGAGGTCACGGACCGAGACTGTGCATCAGCCGAGGGAGTTGTCGCTGAACACACTGGAGAAGGATGTGCTGAATCGAATCGGCGGGCAGCCCTGTGGAGTGGACGACGTGCTGCGGGGCCGTGAACAGCAGGCGCCGCAGATTCTTGCGACGCTGACTGTGCTGGAGGTGCGACGTCTGATTCGGCGGCTGCCGGGCAATCAGGTCGTGCGTTATTAAGCGGGCCCTGTTACATCAGGATGGGCAGGACATTACCTGACCCAAACTGCAGTTCTCGTGTGACGATGGAGCCGATGAGTGTGGTGCTGGTGCAGTCGTGTATTTCGATTTCCGCCAGCGAGCCGATCAGTCGCGGGTTGCCGTCGAAGACGACGATACGGTCGCATTCGGTGCGTCCGGTCAGTTGCAGCGCGAGTTGTTCGGCTGCGGGCGAAGCGTGCTGCAGTTGCTGCGGTTCTGCCAGTCCGGCATGTTCCAGCAGGCCGCGTTCGTGTTCGTGGTGCTGGTGCTGTTCGTGGTCGTGTTCGTGGTTATTGGTGGTCAGTTGGAGGACTGGCAGTTTACCGGCGGCGTCGGCCGGCAGTCCTTCGCGAGCGGCGCGACGGGCGGCCGATTTACTGGGTCCTTCGACGAGGATGCTGACTTTGCGTCCGATGAATTCCGCATTGTCTTCTTCTGAGATGCGGTTCTGCAGTTCCAGCATTTCGTTATTTCGTCTTCGTTTTACGTCTTCGGGGACGTCATCGGGATACAGTTCGTCCGCTTTGGTGCCGGTTCGTGGGCTGTACTTGAAGATGAAGCTGTTTTTGAAGCGGCAGTCGCGGATCAGCTGCATGCTTTTTTCGAAGGCTTCGTCGGTTTCCCCGCAGAAACCTACGATGAAGTCGCTGGACACAGCACAGCCGGGAATGATGTCGTTGATTCTTGCCATCATTTCGCGGTAGTCTTCAACGGTATAACCGCGTTTCATTCGTCGCAGGACTTCGTTGCAGCCGGACTGTGCCGGGACATGCAGGTATTTCATGACTTTGGGCAGATCGCGCACGGCCTGCAGCAGATCTGTGGTCATGTCTTTGGGGAAACTGGTGATGAAGCGGATGCGCTGGATCCCGGTGATTTCGTGCAGTTGCAGCAGCAGGTCTGAGAGCCGCACCAGCCGACCGTTTTCTGTGTATTTGTAGCTGTTGACAGTTTGTCCGAGCAGGGTGATTTCGCGGACGCCCTGATCTGCGAGCACCTGAGCTTCCTGGATGATGTGTGCGGGTGGCCGGCTTTGCTCGGGGCCGCGAGTTGCGGGTACGACACAGTAGGTGCAGAATTTATCGCAGCCGATCATGATGCGTACGAACGCCTGGAAAGGCGTTGGCCGCATTTCGGGATCGCGGAGCGGGTCATAGCTTTGGAAGCTGTCAGAGACCTGCAGGCGTGAGCCGTCTGAGCGTCCGAGGCTGAGTGCGGTGAGTCGTGACTGCTGATCGTTTGTGCGAGCTTCGCGGATCAGTCGGGGGATTTCGGCCAGTTGTCCAGTGCCGACGATCAGGTCGACATGCGGTGCTTTTTGAAAGATCAGTTCCTGATCTTTCTGGGCCATGCACCCGATGACTCCGATGACTTTCTGCGGGCGATTGCGTTTGCTGTATTTGAGTCGTCCGAGGGCACTGTAGATTTTGTGTTCTGCGTGTTCACGGACGCTGCAGGTATTGAACAGGACGGTGTCGGCATCTTTGGGATTATCGGCCAGCAGATAGCCTTCGCGGCGCAGTGCTGCCACAACCAGTTCGCTGTCCAGCATATTCATCTGGCAGCCGACAGTTTCGATGTACAGGCGGCCGTTGTGAGGCGGTCTGCTGTCGATCTGTGCGGAGTCTGCAGTGCCTTGCTGAGCGTTCTTGGACATGCCTTGGGGGCGATCTGTGCAGGGTGGCTGGGAGATTCGACTGAAGGATCACAGCAGCGGAAATGCCGTGTGCTGGCACTTTGGTGCTGCGTTTACTGGTACTGAGTGCAGGGGCTGCCCGGGCGTGAAAGCCCGAGCAGCGACAGTGCAGCAGGTTACTGTGGTGTTCAGGACTGGATGCGTTCCATGTAGGAGCCGGATTCGGTGTCGATTTTGACGCGATCGCCGTCCTTGATGAAGGCTGGCACCTGAACTTCGACGCCGGTTTCCAGCGTGGCAGCTTTGGTGACGTTGGTGGCGGTGTTGCCGCGAGCGGCCGGCTCTGTGTAGGTGACTTTCAGGATGACCTGCTGCGGAGGGATCATGGAAATCAGCTGTCCGTTCCAGAACAGCAGTCCGACGGTGGCGCCTTCGAGCAGCCAGCGCATGTCATCAGCGACCGCGACGGCCGGCAGGCTGTGCTGTTCGAAGGTGCTGTTGTCCATGAAGACGTAGCTGTCGCCGTCGCGATACGAGTAGACGCCGTCGTTGCGGTGTACGTCGGCGGTTTCCAGTGAATCACCATTGCGATACGTTTTCTGGAACATGGAGCCGCGAAGCAGATTTCGCAGTTTGGTATGGTAGAGTGCCTGACCTTTGCCAGGCTTCACGAAATTGCATTCCAGCATTTCGTAGGGTTCATTATCGATCTGGACCTTGATGCCTTTTTTGAATTCACCGGCGGGAATGGTGCCCATGTGACACTGACTTCTGCAACAGCTGTAAAGGGGACGGATCAGGCGGTGAAAAGCCGGCCTGTCCAGGCCGTGTGATTCACCGAAACCGTTTGTAATGCTATCGAAACGGCGTGCCGGAGTGAATGGATCTGCGTCAAAAACCGACAAAGTCCTGCCATGGGGATTCCGTTTGGCGGGTCTGCCTGCAACAAACCCGGAATTCCTCAGCCGGCGGATTTTGCATCGCTGCCGTTAATCGGTAAGATCCTGTCTGCGAATTCCGCTGGTCGCCTGGTACTGGACTTTATTGTCCTGTATTTGGCTGAGATGTTTGTCGGGCATTTGTTCCGGCAGTGTTTTCCATGCATTTGTTTTCTCTTGGGGGGTTCACGATGTCCACCACTGCTGCTCCGACCGCCGCCGGTTTTGCCCCGGCGGTCAGTGCGTTTTTGGCTGTCGCGCTGCACAAGTCTTATGTTGGGGGGCGCTGGGTTGAGGCGACTGACGGCGGTACGTTTGAGGTGCTGGATCCGGGTTCGGGTACAAAGATTGCGACAGTAACCAGTCTGCAGAAGTCGGATGTGGACCGTGCGGTGGACGTTGCAGTGGATGCTTTTCACAACAGCGGCTGGGCGGGTATGCCGGTGGCGGAGCGAGCTGCACGGCTGCACCGCATTGCGGACGCCGTGGAGGCTCGAATCCACGAGTTTGCTCAGGTGGAAGCTCTGGACTGCGGCAAGATTTATTCGCAGGCGGTGGGTGACATTCAGAATTTCATCGACACATTCCGTTACTTTGCCGATCTGGCTCAGGCGGTGAATTACCGTCAGGTGATCGCGGTGAAGAAGCACGAGGCCTGGGTGACTCGTCATCCCTGGGGAGCGTGTGGGTTCATTATTCCCTGGAACTTCCCATTTTTGCTGGCTGGCTGGGGATTGGCTCCGGCGCTGGCTGCGGGCAACACGTGTGTTTTGAAGCCTGCCGAAGATACTCCGCTGTCAGCCCTGTATTTGTGTCATGTGGTGCAGCAGCTGGATTTGCTGCCGCCGGGTGTTTTGAATGTGGTGACGGGTTACGGAGAGACGGCGGGAGCTGCGGTTTCGCAGAATCCGCGTTTCCGTCGGATGAGTTTTACGGGTTCGCCGGAAGTTGGTCGTCTGGTTGCGGAGGCAGCGGGCCGGAATCTGATTCCTGTGAAGTGTGAGCTGGGAGGCAAGGGTGCGGCGGTGGTATTCGGTGATGTGGACATCCCCGAGACGGCTCAGGCGCTGGTGAATGCGATCACCTTCCACACCGGTCAGGTCTGCTGCGATGCGACTCGCTGGCTGATTCAGCGTGACATTTACGACGACTTTGTGGGCGAGTGTGTGAAGCGGATGAAGTCGGTGCAGATTGGGTACCAGTTTGACGGTGGTGCTCAGATGGGCCCGGTGGTGAATGCGAAGCAGCAGGCTCGAGTGCTGGGTTATTTGCAGAAGGGCGTAGCGGACGGTGCTGACCTGGTTCTGGAGGGAGGAGCGGGCACGGTGGCAGGCCGGAATGGTTTCTATGTGAAACCTGCGTTGCTGGCCGGTTCTTTGAACAACGTGGCTGCTCGCGAAGAGATCTTTGGGCCGGTGGCATTTCTGGCATCGTTTGCTTCTGAGGACGAGGGTGTCCGTCTGGCGAATGACACTGAATATGGTCTGGGGAACAGTGTCTGGTCGAAGGACCTGCAGCGCTGTGCTCGAGTGGCCGAGGCTTTCCGAGCCGGCAACGGCTGGATCAATGCTCACAACGTAATTGTGCACGGTGTGCCATACGGTGGCATTGGCAAGAGTGGAATGGGTGGCGGAGTGGTCAGTCCGGAGACACTGGATGACTATTTGCGTCCGATTTCGGTTGTTCGTCCGCTTTGAGGCAGTGTATCAGCGGGTGGGTCCGGGGCGTTCTGCGTCCCGGGCTCGCTGTCAAACAGTGTTTCAGTTGAGGGTGTGTTGGCTATGCAGACATCTGATGTGGATATTTCGTCTTCCCGAGTGCTGATTGCGGACGACATTCAGCAGAACCGCGAGTTGCTGGAGGCGTATCTGGCGGACGAGGGTTACGAGATTCTGATGGCTGCCGACGGTCAGCAGACGATTCAGATGGTTGAGCAGCATCAGCCGGACCTGATTCTGCTGGACATCATGATGCCGCGGATGAGTGGGTATGAGGTATGTCGGCAGCTGAAATCCGATCCGGCTCGGCGGATGATTCCGGTGTTGATTGTAACGGCACTGAATGAGCCGAATGACATTGAGAAGGCGGTGCATGCGGGCTGTGACGACTTTTTGTCGAAGCCCGTGAATCGGCTTGAACTGAGGACTCGTGTACGTTCTTTGCTGCGAGTCCGTCATTTGGCGAATGAGCGTGACCGCCTGCTGGCATATTTGCAGGAGATGGAGCAGCGAGTGTTGCGTGGCGGGGACTGAATTGCAGTAGCGGTAAACTCGGGCAGGAAGTGCAGCAGGCATGTCGGGGACGGAAGATTCGGAGCGTCATTTTGCGGTTCGTGAGTCGCAGGGTCCGGCGGAAGTTGTACTGAAGGCTCGGCGTGCTCAGCCGTTCTTCGGTCGGCATCCGTGGGTCTTTGCGGGTGCGATTCATCATGTCAATGCGGGCAGTGGTCAGTCTTTGCAGGCTGGCAGTGTGGTGCGTCTGGTCAGTGCCGAGGGGCGTTTTATTGCCTGGGGCCTGTACAATGCTCAAAGTCGCATTGTTGTGCGGCTGTATTCGTGGGATCAGGATGCAGTTCCGGATGCGGCATTTTGGCAGCAGCGGGTGCGTCGGGCGGTGGAGTTGCGGAGGCAGTTGTTTCCGCTGCAGTCGGCGGACTGTGGCTGTCGTCTGATTTTCAGTGAGTCTGATCTGTTGTCCGGGCTGACGGTTGACCAGTACGGCAGTTGTCTGCTGGTGCAGTTCACCAGTTTGGCGCTGTATCAGCATCGCGCAGCGATCATCGCGGCGTTGCAGTCGGAGTGTCAGCCGGCGGGGATTTGGCTGCGCACAGAGAAGGGGATGCGTGAGGCGGAGGGTCTGGAGGTGGTGGATGGTCTGTTGAGCGGATCTGAGCCTCCCAGTCCACTGTTCATCCTGGAGCATGGTCTGCAGTTTGGTGTGGACGTGCGGCATGGTCAGAAGACGGGGTGTTATCTGGATCAGCGGGACAATCGGATTGCCGTGGCGCGTTACGCTGCGGGGGCCCGAGTGCTGGACGCTTTCTGTTTTTCTGGTGGATTTGGCATAGCGGCAGCGAAGCTGGGCGGTGCGAAGTCAGTGCTGGGTATTGATTCGTCGGAATCAGCTTTGTTGCTGGCTCGCGAGAATGCTCGACTGAACGGCGTGGCTGAGCGCTGCGACTATTTGCATGAGGATGTGCGGACGGCGCTTGAGGGAATGGTGGACGAGGGGCGTCAGTTTGATCTGGTGATCCTTGATCCTCCGCGCATGGCCAGGGCTCGCAGCGGCATTGACAGGGCATTGAATGGTTATTTGCGGTTCAACGACCTGGGTGTGCGGGTCGTGCGACCGGGCGGAATTTTGGCGACCTGCAGTTGTTCGGGTCTGGTGACTCGAGCCGAGTTCATGGAAGTGATTTCCGAAACGGCTCGACAGTCCGGCCGTGACATTCAGATTCTTGAGCAGCATGGTCAGCCGCCGGATCATCCGATTTCGGCAACCTGTCCGGAATCCGAGTATTTAAAGGTGGTGATTTGTCGGGTGGTTTGAGTCTGGTGTGTGTAAAAAAAAGTGCTCAGGCCTTGCTGGCCTGAGCACTGATTGTGTTTGCTGCTGCAAAGCACTGTTTACGGCTGAAAGTTTGGATGTTTGGGGTCCCCGAGGGATTCGAGGTAAGCCAGCAGGTCGAGGATTTCGTCCTTAGTAAACGTGTTAAGCAGACCGGCGGGCATTGGTGACGTTTTTGAGAGCTCCCGCGTTTCAATGTCGGATTTCAGTACCGTGACAGTTTCCGGGGCGAGCGGGTTTGGTCGGAGGACGATCTGCTTTTCAGATTCTTCGACGATTCGTCCAATGACGACCTGACCGGCTTTGGTTTCAATGGCGGTATTCATGTATTGTTCGGACAGAACTTTTGAGGGTTCTGTGGAGGCTTCGAGCAGGTCCTGGCGTTTGAAGCGAGTTGCCACTGCGGTGAGGTCCGGTCCGACAGCGCCGCCTTTGTCGCCGTATCTGTGGCATGCGCTGCACTGTGCCTGGTAGAACACGTCACGTCCGCGCTGGAAGCTGCGACCTTTGCTGACCTGTTCCAGCAGTGGCTGCAGGTCCGCGGTGGTCCACTCGTGTACCAGTTTGCGCGAGCTGAGTGGCGGAGCGGGTTCCTGGGCTTGTCGGGCACTGTAATCTGTGAGGACATCAGTGAGGGCGAGTATTTCTTCACCGGTGAGTGTGAATTTGGCTTCTTCGTGGGCATGTGCCATGAAGTTCGCGTAGCTGGCTCCGTTGTTGAACGGGATCCCTGCATCCTTGAACCATTTTGTTGTCTGGTCGCTTTGGGCGGTAGCGGCGTGGCCGTTCCACCATTCGAGGTAGGTGCGGCGGAGCTGGTTATTCCAGCCGGTTTTTTGGCGACGCAGCTGTACGATGTATGTGATCTGTTCTTCCTGAGTTTTTGCGGCCTGCAGGAGAGCGATTGTGCGGGGCACTACGTCCGGTGCATTCAGGGCGATCAGGATCTGTGAAAGTTCGCGATTGAGTGCTTCGCTGGCTGCGGGGTAGAGCGGGTTGATGTCTGCAAGTACGTGGGTGGCGGTATCTGCGGCGGGGACCCCATGTCTGGCAATCGACACCTGAACGACTCGCAGCTTTTCCAGCAGCAGTTGTTCGGACAGTCCTTTTGAGGGGATGGTGGCAAGTGCATTGAGGACTGCTGGCTGGACATCGGCAGCGCCGAGTCGAGCGAGTGCCAGCAGAGCGGTGAAGGCTGCTGTCGGGGATTTTTCTGCCAGAGCTTTTGCCTGCCATTCGCTGACGGGGTTACGTTCCACGGCCATGCGAGCAGCGTAGCGGATATAGCGATCAGTGCTGTTCAGATGCGGCCATGCGAAGCTGACTGCTGCTGGGTCCGGGTGTACATTGAAGGATTCGAGTTTGTGTCTCAGTGAGCGAGCGTCCCTGGCTGATGAATCAGCCAGTTTTTCCGCTGGCAGTGGCGCAGCTTTGTCTGTGCCCTGCCATGTGACGCGGAACAGGCTGGCCTGGGTTCCGCGGCCACCGATAGTGAAGTACAGCGATCCGTCGGCTCCGACGACCGCATCAGTCAGGTTGAGGGGCATGCGGGGGCCTTTGCCGCGGAGAGATTTTGGGGCGACAAAGTTTTCGAAAGTGCCGCTGTAGCTGGCGCCGTCGGGACGCAGGTGAACAGCGATGAGGCGACCGTAAGTCCAGTCGCAGATGTAGAAGGCCTGCTGATATTTGACCGGAAAAGCGGCTCCGGTGCCAAAGGTGACTCCGGTGGGGCATCCGATACCGATAGTGGTGGTCTGCGGAAGGCCGTCGGGGTAGTACTGAGGCCATTTGGCGGTGCCTTCGCGAAAGCCGTTGTCGCCGCCGCGGACGGAGTGGAAGACGTGTACGGGGCGGTACCATGGAGTCCCCCAGTCCCATTCCATATCGCTGTCCCAGCCGAACAGCTCACCGTCGGCATTGAAAGCGATGTCGTAGGTGTTGCGTTGTCCTGAGGAGAACAGTTCGATGTTTTTGCCGTCGAGATCCATGCGAGCGATGTAACCACCTGGTGGTTTTGCTCCGGCACCGAATCCATTTCCGTCTTCCATGCGCGGGAGCGCCAGGTCATCGGCGTAATTGCGGTGCGGTGACGAGTCTGTGAGGTCCTGGGGCAGTCCCGTGAAGTTGCCGCAGACGGCGTAGAGCATGTTATCGGGTCCGAGGACGAGTCCGTGTGAGCCGTGTTCTCCGCCGCCCCCACGCCATTCTCGGAGGAATTCGACATCGTCATAGCTGTCGTTTCCTTTGGTATCACGGCAGCGATAGAGAGCGAACCCGCGGCTGCCGGCGCCGCTGATATAGAGGGCATTATTGATGAACAGCATGCCCATCGTTTCGCTGACGGGGATATTCAGAATTTCCTGTTTGACAACTTTTCCGTCCTTGAGGGTGACTCGTGTGATGGGTTGTCCATTCTGGCCTCCCAGCAGCAACCGGCCTTTGGGATCTTTGGCCATGCAGATCCAGGATCCGTTTATGGAGGCATCGGCCTGCAGGACGTGCTCGATGGCAAACCCTGGGAGAGTGTCGAGGAATTCGGCGGGCTGTGAGTAATCCAGTGGTTTTGAGCCGTCAGCCGGGCAGTACAGGGCCTTGATGATGACCAGTTTCTGTCCCGCGGGTGCGGCAATCTCAAGTTGTCCGCCTTCATTAACCTCACCCACCTGTTCTTTGTCACCAATTCGGTATTCGATGCGCAGTTTCTTGGGAACGCCGGGGGCGGTATCACCGAAGATGTCATTTGTCGCGCTGATGGTTAGTTTGTTGTCGCTGACAGCCGCTGCAACTTTGGTCGTCACGTCGGTGTTGTCGGCGGCGGTGGCTGCATTTGGCAGGAGCGTAAATACGCAAGCCGTCAGCAGCAGTGCTGAGCCGACGCGGAGGGCCGAGAGTATCATGGGGTCAGGTCTTTGCAAGGTGGGGTTGCGGGCGGAGGTCAATCAGGCCTGCGAGAGGATAACCTAATTTACTGCGGAATGCGAAGGCGGATTCGAAAACGGAATTTGGCTAATCGGTCTTTCGCTGTATCGGTGTCTGGGCAATTGCTCTGGCATTGAGCAGAAACCGATTTTGTTCCTGCAGCAACTGCTGGCGCGTTGATATCTGCCGTTCCTGTCGGTGCCACCAGCGCAGGGGGTGCGGTTCTGAAATGCGAACAAGAAACTGGGTGTCGGCCGGAACCTGCTGCAGTACGGCATCAATCACGGCAGCCTGAAATCGATCTTCCGGCACCAGCGGGCTGCTGGTGGCTGCCAGAGAAAACCGGTCAAGGCTCAGTGGCTGCCAGCCGTTAATAACCGTTGGGCTGAGCCAGGGCTGCAGGTTTTCCGGCAGCTGTTTTGCCTGATCGTGGCGGATGTACAGTTGCCATGATTCCGGTCGGCTGGAGTACAACTGCCACGCAGGCCAGTTATCAGCAACACCAAACAGGCCGGAAAGTGCGAACAGCCAGTGGAAAATGGCCGGGGCGGAGTGGCGAAATGTCGGCCAGCCGGGAGGTTCAGTTGAGTACGACAGAGGAGCTGTGAGAGCCAGCAGCGGAGTCAGCAGCAGCAGCTGCAGGTTCCAGAGCAGTACTGCGGGGTGATGTCCCAGCCCCCAGGGCCCCAGCGCTGCCAGCAAAGTCAGGTGCATGGCAACGGCAGCGGCGGCGGCAAGTCGCGGGAAGTATCCAGCAAACAGCAGGGCCACACCTGCCAGAATCTCGCAGCCGCAGGCGATGTGGCAGCCCAGTCTGACGGTGTCTATGTCAGCGGCGGACAGTCCGGCGAAGGACAGCAGCTGGCGAACGATCAGGCCTGCAGGTCCGTGCTCGGGGAGTTCCGCGATGCGTGACAGTCCGGAGCACACGTACAGGGCTGCGATGATTGCACGCAGATTTGAGGCACAGCGGGGCAGCAGGCTGAGCAGCAACACGTTAATGAACAGCCAGTGCCAGGCCTGCAGGCACTGCAGGCTGGCAGCCACCGGCAGAACAGCGGCGACGAGTGTCAAAAGAACAAA
>JBJTPZ010000793.1:0-2740 GCA_046075365.1 Planctomycetaceae bacterium | reverse complement strand
GATTACCTGTATTTTGATGCAGCCGACAAACTGCTGCAGTCGCGAATCCTGCCCCGCAAGGTGCATGAGCGAACAATGAAGTGGATCAAGGGCAGCGACGACGAAAAGCTGGTGGCCAGAGCCTGCGGACTGGTGTTCCTGGTCAGCAAACTGGCAGGCAACAACAACGAAGTCGGTATTCGCGCCACCACCGACACCCTCGCTGATCTGCTGGTTGAAGATCTGGCTGCCGGCAGCAGCCTGCTCCGCAGCCGACTGCCAGCCCTGCTGGACAAGTGCGAACTGCTGATGAAGGTGGGCGATCAGTACCGGATTCAGACCGAAGAAAGTGCCGCATGGAACGACGAATTCCTTAGTCAGCGGAATCTGCTGGCCAACGAATCACACCGGGTTGATGCGGAACGTGACGATCGCATCCGCCGGCGATTCGGTGAACTGGTAAAAAAAGTCACTCTGACCCAGGGGCAATCAAAGGTCAGCCGTGATGTGCATCCCCTGTTCGATGCCACCTTGCCGCCGGATGCGAAGGACAGGGTGTATATTTGGGTCCGCGACGGCTGGTCAATCGACGAAAACTCGGTGCGGGCCGAAGCACGCCAGGCCGGGAATCAGTCGGCCACCGTGTTTGTGTTTATCCCCAAACGATCGGCCGATGACCTGCGTCACCATCTGATCGATTTCAAAGCCGCCAGCGCCACGCTCGATAAACGAGGCACTCCGAATACGGCGGAAGGGATTGAGGCTCGTTCCGCCATGGAGACGACTCGGCAAACAGCCGAAGGCCGAATTCGCGAGCTGCTGGACGATGCCTTTTCCGGGGCGCGAGTGTTTCAGGCGGGTGGTACGGAAATTACCGGGAACGATCTGCAGTCACTGATTGTGGAAGCCTCCTCGAAGTCCCTGCAGCGACTTTATCCGCAATTTGTGATGGCGGATCACGAAGGCTGGGGCAGGGCGTATGCCAATGCGAAAAAGGGAGCTCCGGATGGATTGAAGGCGGTGGGGCACGACGCTGAACCGGCTCAACAGCCGGTCTGTAAAGCGATCCTTGCCGCCATCGGTTCGGGGAAGAAGGGGGCCGAGATTCGTCAGCAGTTCGAAAACGCGCCCTATGGGTGGTCCGGAGATGCGGTCGATGGCGGTCTGCAGGTGCTGCTGGTTGCGGGGCTGATTCGAGCGACTGATGAGCGTGGCGGCACGATCGACCCGAAGGACCTGGAGCGGAAGGCGATCAGCAAGGCCAGTTTTAAGGTTGAATCCACCAACATCACGGCAGCGCAGCGGATACAGATTCGCAAGGTGATGACTTTGCTGGGTACGGCGGTGAAGCCTGGCGAGGAGATCGGGGCGGTGCCCGACTTTCTGCGCAGGGCCGTGGAGCTGGCGGATCGAGCCGGCGGTGATGCGCCGGGCCCGGTGCGGCCTGACACCAGGGTGCTGGAGGATATTCGCTTATCATCTGGCAACGACCAGCTGATGGCCATCTACAACAGCCGCGACGATTTGAAAACGGGCTTTGAAGCCTGGGAAAAACAGGCAAAACGCCTTGAGGCGTGCTGGCCGACGTGGTTAAAGCTGCAGAGCCTGCTGCGGCACGCTGGGACGCTGGCCGATGTGGAAACGCACAGTATTCAGGCGAAGAGCATTTATGATGGGCGTTTGCTGCTGAATGAGCCTGACAGTGTGACGCCGATGGTGCAGGCGGTGACCCAGTTGCTGCGAACGCAACTGAATACGATTTCGCAGGCCTTTGATCGTGCCTTCGAACGCGGGCTGGAACTGCTCGATGCGGACAAAAACTGGCAGGAACTGGAACAGGAACAACGGAACGGAATTCTGGCCGGGCAGGGATTGACGGAGTCACAGAAGCCGAAAATCAGGGTGCAGACCGACGACGATATTATCGGCACGCTGAGTCAAACGTCATTGTCGGCATTGGGCGATAGAGTGGCAGCGTTGCCCGGCCGTTTCCAGCAGGCGCAGCAGGAAGCAGCCAAGTTGCGGGAGCCCAAAGTGACATTCCTGACACTGCCGCGGCGGACACTGAAGACAGAGGCGGAAATCTCAGATTGGCTGAGGGAGGTGGAGAAGCAGCTGCTGGCCGGACTGAAAAAGGGCCCGGTGGGAATTCAGTAGGCAGTTACCTGGCTGACACTCTGAGCCGCTACCTCCCCCGTCACCCTGAAACTGAAAACTGAAAACTGAAAACCATGCCCTCACTTGAAAAAACACTTCGCAATCAACTGGAACGAGCCGTCAAGGAGGCTCGTGACATTGCTGAGGCCGGTGCGAAGGCCGCATTGGAAACATTGGGCGTTGGTGACGCGGGAGCACCATCGTATCTTGATGATGAACAGCGCAACGTGCGGCGACGGTTGCGGATTCATGGGCGGCAGTTGGGGGACTTGCCGGATGAAAAGCAGAAGACGCAGGAGATTGGACGACTGACGGAAGAGGTCGCTTACGAGCATTGGCATCGGATGTTGTTTGCTCGCTTTCTGGCCGAGAACAATGTGCTGATGTATCCGGACCCGCAGGGTCCGGTGGCGGTGTCGCTCGTCGAGTGCGAAGAGATGGCTGCGGACGAAGGAGCGAGGAATGGCTGGGAACTTGCGGCCCGATACGCCGCTCGCATGCTGCCTCAGATTTTCCGTCCGGATTCACCTGTGTTTGAATTCGACCTGCCGCCGGAAACGCAGCAGTCGCTTGAAGCCTTGATTGGCAACCTGCCGACCGAGGT
>JBJTPZ010000792.1:0-10583 GCA_046075365.1 Planctomycetaceae bacterium | reverse complement strand
GATGCGCGGCGCGGTAGATGACATCGGGCGTCGTAGTGCCAATGGCTCGGTCCAGGCGGATCTGTTCGCCGCGAATTCCCTCTTCAAAGCCAGCTGCCAGCAGCAGATGCCGCAGCCGACGTTCGGCCTCGTTGACTGGATGAGTCCCTTCGGCCGGCGGCTGGGCCGGCTGCATGGGCGGAATGGCGTGGGCAGGTTTCAGCTGGTCGCCCCATGCCGCCAGCTTTTCTGCTGCTTCTTTGCGGTGCAGGTGCTTGTGATAAAAGCCATTGCGGAAGGTCTGCATGCAGTCGATGCAGGAGGATTCACAGGCGGACGGGCAGTCCCTGACAATCGCCATGGCGGCCGCCACCACTTCACTGAACCGGCCGCAGATCTGGTCGAGCAACCCGGAACCGCCGGGCATGGGGTCCCACAGGATGGCGTCTACTTCGTCGCGATCGACGTGGCCGATTACCAGAATCTGCAGGTCCTCCATGGTCATGTCGGGCACCTGGGATGCGGCCATGCGGAGTGCTTCCAGCACGCTGTAGGCCGTCTTCTGATCCGGACACGCAGGCAGACTCAGTGCATCCGCGGTGACGTCCGCATAGAAGCCCAGCGGCAGCGCAGGATTGTAGCCATGTTCCTTATGCCGCTCGGCAAACTGATTCCGCTGGGTCTCTGACGACAGCGGCGACACACTGTAGCCACAACTGCGGCAGACCGGATACCCATACCCGGATTGCTCTGAGCGTTCGATGGCCGACGTGGCGCCCACGTTGACCAGCCGGAAGCGAACACCTCGCCGCAGCTGCAGCGACTGTGCGCCCCAGCCGTACGCCTGGCCACCGTTGTGCTGGTCACGCTCCAGTCCGAAGATCGAGACCCCCAGCTGAAACCGAACTTCTTCGTCATCGGAAATGTGCGACTGGTGGCTGAGCTCCACATCACACACCGAAATTGCCTGAACCAGCCTGGATTCCAGTGACGAAGATGGAGCCGTCAGGTTGGTGGGCTTGACGGCCTGCCGCTTAATCGCCACTTCGAACACCGGCACTTCCGCGCGGTTTTCATCGGCATCCGGCCGAAACTGTCGGGCTACGAAGCGATTGCCGTTGGCATAGATCAGATTTCCGGGGACATATTCGCGAAGGGCCACACCCGGTGCGCGGGGCAGCGTGAAATCCATGGCCCCATTTCGCCAGTACGGAATCTGAGCAGTGCCGAGCACGGAGCCAACTTCGAGGCCATACCCGGGAAGAAATCCTTCTGCTGCAAGGACTCCGAAGGTATTGACGTCATCATAACCTTCGGCTTCCCGACGTCCCCGGCGAGCAGTGCCTTTGAGTCGCTTGATCAGGGCATCGCAACGCCTGAACAGCGCATCGTCTTCGGGTTCGAGGTCACCCCGTTTTTCTCGGACCTGATTGAGTCGTCGGGTTTGATCCATCGCCCATTTCAGCCGCCGATTCAGTCTCCGCAGAATCTCATGCAGCCCGCTGACCATCTCCACCAGATGTCGCCTGAGCTCTGCGTCTGTGGCAACGTCCGCGTCCTGCAGTGGCCAGCCCTGGCCAAAGGCAGCGGACGCGTACGAGCACAGATCATCAAGGTTGCTGGTAACAAGTTTTGCCAGGGGGGACAGATCAAACGGCACGGTACGAACCTCGCCCGCATCAAACAGCCATGCAGAAATCCTGTCCGGCAGACACGTTCTCAGGGTGGCATCAATATCTGATCGTTCGGCCTGTGATCGTGCCGGATCCCGCGCGTACTGGTGCAGTCGAGTGATGGCAGTGGCGTGCACGTGCTTGCCGACCATCAGTTCATTTCGCAGGTTAAACGCCGGCGGATCGACTCGCCCGGCCAGCAGTTTCGGGGGTTCGTTGAAATAGGCGCGGTCGTGCGAGGCCCCGCGGCAGTAGGTGATGTTCACGGCCATGCGGTGGCGACGTCCGGCGCGACCGGCACGCTGCCAGTAATTCGCGGGCAGTGGTGGCACGTTGCGCATGAGTACGGTATCGAGCTGGCCGATGTCCACGCCCAGTTCCAGTGTGGGAGTGCAGACAAAGGTGTTGATGGCGTCGGATTCGCCCTTGAACAGGTTCTCAAGCCGCTCGCGTTCGTCATGCGGCACCATGGCGGTGTGCTCTTCGGGCCGGAGCATTGAATAGCCCTCGGTCAGCAGCTGCAGGTTGTAGTCATCGGGATTTTCGGCCACCCATTCGAGCTTGCCGGTGCAGCGCCAGGCGAGACAGGCGTTGTGCGGCGTCGGGCGTGTGCTGCGGCGACGGCAGCTGACGCAGCGATAGGCGCCGTGATACGACTGGAGCCGCAGCAGATCGGCATCCACCTGATAGACCCCGGACGCTCCAGGCAACGGATTGCCACGAGCACCGATCAGCGTCACAGGTTTGAGCAGCTTTGTGTCCACCAGAAACTGAAACAGGCGTTCGAGGAACCCATGCACGTCCTGCTCTGCAACCCGCCACTTCTTCGCAATCTGCTGCATCACCGTTTCGCCGCGATCCGTGAGCCACTGCACGACATACTTCTTGTCGTCATGAGAGTCTCGCTGCAGTTTGGTGCCCTGGGGCTGACCGAACTGCAGCAGGTAGCCTTGCTGGATCTCCGGGTCGCCGTCGAGCCAGTATCGGTTGAATGTCTGGTGGTCAGTGTCAAACAGCAGACGCTTGCGTCGCAGGTAATCGAGGACAGCGGCCACACCATCGCGAAACACTTCCGGCGCGACCCCCAGCTGAGCAGCCGTCCGCTGAATATACGGCAGACCGGCGTCCAGTCCCTTGTAGTCGACCTTCATCCGCCCCCATGGTTCCAGACCAATCGCTCGACGGGCTGACAGAGTGACCTCCCGCAGCACCAGGAAGCGCAGAAACTTGCGACGTTCCTGTTCGTGCCGTCCACCGCCACCTTCGCGGCGCTGCACCAGCCAGACTTCGGGCACCAGCGCCCGCGACAGTGCTTCGTCCGCTTCCAGTATCTCGTCCACGAACCGAGCGAGGTCACCTACCGACACGGAGCCCTGTTCCAGTCCCCTGGCCAGCAGCGAGGACAGCCGAAACCGCCGCGCGTGGTCCTTCATCCAGCCTGCCTGGAAGGCGGCATCCTGGCGGTTGTCGCAGAACACCAGCAATCGCGGGCGGGATGAATGATGCACCATATCCTGAGCCAGCACGTGCACGTCGGCCACTGTGGTGGCACGCACAGGGCGGGCTGGTTCCCTGTAGGAACCCGCCTTGCGGCCGGTCGCACCGCAGGACAGGCAACTGGTTAAGTGCCCTTGACTGTCTTCCTTCTGCTGAATCGCATACAGCCCCACCAGTTCACCCGCCACGCCGCAGCTCTGACAGCGGTGGCCGGCCTGCGGATGCGCCGCCCCGCAGCTGCGACAGAAATGCAGCAGCGTGGTCCGCTTGTAATCTTCCTGCTCATCATCGCCGTTGTCATCGCCACTGTCGCCGATAATGCGATCCAGCAGCACGACGCGATGGCCGTCCTGGGCCTCTGCGAGCGGTTCCCAGAACGAAGCGTCCGCGGTCGCTTCGCCACCTCCCGGACGTTTTTTCGTGTATTCAAAATCCTTGAGATGTGCGAGAAAATAATGCTGACCGCAGGTTGTGCAGGTGGTTACGGGGAAGTGTGCATGCTGTGGCCCGTTGCCTGCCGACTGCGTGCGACCGCTGGCGTGCATTTCATCTTCAGCAGCCAGCCACAGCTTCAGCTCCTGGCCCGCCGGAAATGTGACGACTGCATTGCTGATACCGCGCAGAAACAGATGCACTACCGGCCGCAGCAACGGGCGGTTGCCGCTGCGGGCGGCTGCGCCGAGGGTGAGCCATGCGAGCACTTCCAGTTCGCTGACCGGCCGTCCGACCAATTCCTGCAGCTGGGCTGGCAATTCGGCGAGTGCTGTGGGTGTGGTGAGCAGATCTGCCAGCTGGGCGGCGATTTTGTTGGTTGACAGAGCATCATACAGCACGGCAGTCCATTCACCCTCGGGCAGCGTTTTGCCAGTGAGCCGTTTCCAGGCAGCACGGACGAGGGTTCCGGAGGGATCTTCGACAGCTTTGACGATTTCTTCCAGCAGTTCAGCCGGATCGGTTTTTGGGGCGGGTGAAACGCTGAGACGTGTGGCCCATGTTTCGCGTTCATAGGCCTCACCGACGGTGGTCACTGTGGAACCGGGGACACCGAAGAAGCGGGATGCAAAATCCAGAGCGGCATTGGGGTTGTCTTTGTCGGCGATGGTAGCGGACGTCGCGACGCAGACGGTGTCCTGAGTTTTGCGGCCGCAGAATGCTCGCAGTCGGCGAATCAGACAGGCCGTTTCCGCTCCGAGGGCCCCTGTGAAGGTGTGGGCTTCGTCGAAGACCAGAAAATCCAGTCGAGCGCCGGCGAATAATTCGATATCCCGCTGACGGGTGAGCAGGAGTTCGAGCTGTTTGACGTTGGTGAGCAGAATCCGGGGCTGACCTCCCGGGCGGCGCATTTCTTCGCGTGTGCAGACTTCTTCGGCCGGGTAGATTGTGTCACTCCGCTGTTCGGCTCGGAAAGCTGCGAGTTTTGCTTCGTAGTCGGCGCGGGATGAGCCTGGCGGCATGCGGATTCCCGGCGCGGTATCGTCGGGTGTTTTGCCGACATACATCCCAAAACTGATGCCGGTGCCTGCGAGGAGCGAGCGGAGGCGGCCGAGCTGGTCTTCGGCGAGCGAGTTCATCGGGTAGACAATGACGGCCGAAATGCCCGGAGAAGCCTGCTGATCACGCAGCTGCAGACAGCGGCTGATGACGGGGTAGAGGAAGCATTCGGATTTGCCGGAACCGGTGCCGGTGGAAACAAGTGTCGTCTGGCCGGCGTGGAGGGACCGGATAGCTTGTTCCTGATGACCGTAGACGTGGGTAATCTCGGCGGGAATCCGTTGCCGCATGTGCGGATGAAAAACGCCCTGAGCGATCAGTTCCTCGACGGAGGCTCCCTGTCTGAAGGGGCGTGAGAGACTGACGAAGGGGCCTTTGAGCAGCGGAGAATCGCGGGTGTCGTCGAGTGACAGCAGTTGCCGCATCTGGTCCTGCAGTCGTTTGTCGGCAAAGGCATAGGCCGTGAGCTGATAGCGGAGGAAGCTGCGGACGACTTTCTCGGTGAAAACGATCGGGTTGAGTGCCATGGTGGTGCTTTGGGTAATAGAGTGCTGGCAGGTGGCCGGCTGTCTCCGCGGGGAGGCGGACCGCAACACACTACTCAAACTGAGGCGAAACATCCACACGAGACCCGATCAACCGGCGAATCCGCCTGAAATCGGGCGATTTGTGCGGTTTCTGCTGAGTAAGTCTGTCGTTGCTGTTGTGTCGAGTACGGTGGGGGCAGGGGCGAAAACGCTTTTTTGAGCTGGCGGCGGGCGAAAAAGGAGTGCCGGGCGCAGGGTTGTCGAGGGCCGATCACGATGGCGGTCGCTGCTGTACGTCCGGGTGCGGGGAGGGCTGGAAAAAGGGACCCAGTGTCGACTCAGTCCTGGAAGGTCTTCATCTGAAGGCAGAAAGTTGACATCGGTTCACTCTACGCCCCCAATCCTCAATCTTGATGGCGGAGAAGCCAGGCATTGAGCACTGCCGGGTCGGAGATGAAATTGCTCCAGTCTGACTGAATTTGTTCCTGACATGCCACGTGTATTTGTTCGTTTGCGTAGCCGGTGGGACGTCCATTCCTGATGGCCACAACCCATGAGTTTTGAGCGTTCCGCGGTCGGCCCCTCATCACGCTTCTAAATGAATGTCCTGTGCAGCCGGCGACAGCCCTGAAGGTTGCACGCTGAGTATTATGGGCAAGCGTCTGAATAACCATGTCAAGGGGCCACATAACGAGCTTTCGTGTTCAAGTGTGCAGAGCTTAATGGCCTGTTTGCAGTTCCGTGAATTTGAATGGGATCGCTGTCGTTACTTTGACATAAAGCAGTTCTGCGATCCACTGTGCCGCGAATTGCTGGATGGCAAAGTGTTGAAGATTTCGGGATTCCATGGGGGCTGATGCCGGCAAGGTTATGTCTTGAACACGTCACCCGACCGGGACTTGCGGCACGCGGAAATACTGACTGTTGCAGAGACGACGAATCTGCCTGCGGCAATTCCAATCATCTTCATCTGAAAAGAGAATTCTTTCGCGGGAGGTACACCGCACTGTGATGGGATGGTCTGCAACTGTTGCCTTCATGCAGACCACGAGCATTGCAGTTGAAATCGAATGTCGTCATGCAATGCCCAACCAGAACCATGTGCCGAATTTACGACAACAATTCGAAGATGGCTTGGGCCTTCCGGGATTTCGATCGATCCGGCAAGGCGGTTCGGGGAGGCGTAGTGGAGCGTCAGCTGGTCAAGCGGCGTACCATCGGGCGTCAACACCACCGCGATGCATGACAGTTTCAAAGCCATTCCGTCGTCCGCGACGACCACAGACAGATCGCATGTTCCGGGGGCGGATGCAATCAAATCCCGAATGGAATAGTATCTGCAGGCGAGATGATTGAGGCTCCATTCTTCAGAATGCCACGTTCTGGCGGAGAGCATCGCGGCTGAAACTACTTCGCAGTTGGCCCGGTCACCAACGATCCGGTGAATGCCGGTTGCCTGAGGTGACCATGAAAATGATTGACACAGCCAGGCGGCACAGAACTGAGTAAACATTGAACACAGCGAGGCCGTTTCCGATCTTCTTTGGACCGTTGAATCCAGAAGTTCGGTACCATATTTCGGAGAGTCTGAGACATTTCTGTCGGAATAAATGTCGGACAGGAAACTCAAATCCAGCTTTTGGGCAAGATAGACCAGAAAGGGGGCCGCCCGAGTGCCGCTCTCGTCAGAATCCAGCGACAGATGGGGTGCGACTGCCCACTTCCAAAGCCATGAGTACCAGTCAGCTGTTGCAGGACCACAGACGGCTTCGGTTGCCAGCGCGACACCTTCATGCAGCCAGTTGTTCGGGTCAGAGACGCCCAGCGATCCGTGATAGGGCCATGACCACCAGACGTCGGTGCCAAACTGCATCAGGTGCACGAATTCATGCAGGACAAGGCTTCCACGCCGACGTGACTCTGATTCGTCATCGACAACAAATCGTCGGCAACTGAGTCGCAGGTATGGAACTTCATGGAGGTCAGTCACGGCCAGCCCGGCCAGCCCCGGACCAAGATCTATTACTTCGACATCAATCACGTCCGGATGGCGTCGGGACCAATTCCAGCCCAGCTCCTGTGTTAGTCGCTGGACGCTTCGCTGAATCGCACCCACGTAGTGTTCGGCGACAACTGCCTGTGCGACGGCATGCGGCTCCATCAGCGCACTTTCACCCCGGACACTCCATTGAAGCTGGCAATGGCGACCGCCCGCAGCGATGAGTGCTGCATGGTCAAAATGGATGCGATCAGGAATCATCCAGTGACCTCAGGAGTCAGTCTGACATTGTCGACGCCCTGTGCACTCAGACGAATATCAAATCGCGCGTGCAGGCGGGCCTTGGTAGTTTCGTCAAAGTACTGCCAGTATCGCGCAATCTCTCTTGTCAGTGTGAGCATGGATGCGGTCATCGTGTGGTGCGTGGTCAATTGATCGGATGATTGAAACAAGCTTCTAAGCCGTTCATCGATTCGCCGCGACGCAAGTTCGATGAACAGGCCACGCAGATGATTCAGAACATTGTCCTTGAAAGCGGCCAGATCATCTTTAAGAATAATAGCAATCTGCGGGTCGGTTAAACGCAGATGCTGGATGAACAATTTAACGTCGTCCGATGATGCGTAGCTTGTCATAAACAACGATCGCACACGCAGTTCCACCAGTCTGTTCGTAACATCCGTGGTTGCGATTGGCGCTTCACCGGAACGCCGTGGTACGCGAATATCCTGAAGAGCGACATCCGGTCTTCGTGGCAGATGGCCCTCTATCACGTCGAGCGCCGCCTGTACCGTTTCGGCCTGCCAAACGTCAACACCGGGAAATTCGCGCCGGATGTGCTGGGTCAGGCCCCAATTCAAGACAGGATCATCCTCAACGAGGAGCACACAGAAAAGATCGCCGACCCTCAAGTCTGTTGTCATCGTGAGCCCTCATTGATGCCATCCACATTGACGGTTTTTGATTTCGGGTCGGCCCAGCGCGGAAATGTCAGTACAAAGCACGCACCGGAATCACTTGCTTCACAAGCAATATCTCCGCCGTGAGCCCGAAGAATTCTGCGAACATGGCTCATTCCCATGCCTGAGCCACAGGAAGCGGCGTCGTCCCAGTGACTATACCATTCTTCAAATATCCGTGCTCGGAGATCGTCGGCAATGCCGATCCCATTATCTCGGTAA
Organism: Planctomycetaceae bacterium; assembly: GCA_046075365.1. Lineage (GTDB taxonomy): Bacteria > Planctomycetota > Planctomycetia > Planctomycetales > Planctomycetaceae > SXXK01. The sequence goes on along the minus strand of JBJTPZ010000792.1, from coordinate 2,236 downwards.
ACCATCCGAATTCTCTCAACCGCACTGCATGCTTCCGGCAGGATCTCGACCGTCAAGTCAACGCGAAGGGGCTCCTTCGCCTGACGCGTTGCCTTTCGTGAATTCGCGACCAGTTCTTCCAGTGCTTCCTGAAACTTGCTGTCGTCGATGTCTGCCGGCAGTTGCTGCGAGGCGTCCTCATCTGCGACACGCAAAGTGTAGGGTGCGTTGTCGAAGGTTGCTGTCAGGAAATTGCCCAGAAACTCGCCCAGACAAACTCTTCGGGATTCGATCCTGAACGCTCGCAGTCGGCTGGTGGCATCGGCAAGGATTTTTTGCAGATGGTTTCTGCCTTGCTCCCAACGGCGTTTCAGTTCGCTGTCGCACGCGTCCTCAACAAGCTGCATCACAACCTGCAGCGCAACGATACTGGACTGCAGGCGATGGCATGCCTCGCCAATTGCTTTTTCCATGGCCGCACGAGTTTTCTCTTCATCCAGTCGCTGTCGCCGACCGCGTTCGATCATCGCCGCATACGAGCTGCTTAAAGCCTCGGCCAGAATTCTAAGGTGCTCAAATTGTTCCAGTTTCAGATCCGCGGGACAATTAATTGAGATCATTCCAATGTACTGTTTTGTTTCACCCCGGACATTGGCTATATCGTCGCAATCTGCCGACTCGATCTTCTGTGTTAATGGCAGGTCAATCCAGCGGTCGCCGGGGGTCTTTCTGGAATAGCCGGGCACGTGGAAGTCTCCCGTGGCGTAGATCACTGGAATAACGGCATTCGACGGCTGCTTCCCCGCGAGGGGGGAATTTTCCGCAACAGCCTCAAATACCTTTGGGGTGCCCTGCTGAAGTGAAATCCATGAGGTCGGAGACTGGTTCGGTCCGTGAATGACGGCCGCCCCACTGTCAAAGGCCTGATGACCAAGCCGGCCAGCCTCTGTGGCTGTGTCAAAGCCAAACTGGGCAACGCCACGCAGCAATTCCTGACTGGGGTCGATCATATAGATTCGACACCAGTCATGACCTCGCTCCTGAAATATCCGCAGCACTGTGTCGTTCAGGGACTTGAGATCGATGGCAGTACCCAGTTCGCGGATATCTCGCCACAATTGACTGACACCGGCGATGTCCGAGATCTGCACCAGCATACCCACCTGTACATTGCGCCAATCTTTCAGCGGCTGTGCGGTAACGACATGCAGTTTGTTTTCATGGGCCTGACCAAAGTTGAAATAAGCGGAGTATCGTTTGTTTAATTGATCGGCCTTCTGAATCACCTCGCAAATCTGCGGCTTAAATAGTTTATCCAGCTTCATGACCGGGGTATTGCCCGCACCGCGCCATCCTGACGTTTCGCCAAGAAGTCTGGCGGCCTTTGAGTTGACGAAGGCAATCGCCCCGTCGGCGTCCACTAAGACGATTGCATCGGATTGATCCTGAACGCTGCCCTGAAGCAGGTCCAGCATGATGGCCGCCTGAATGGCCTCCGCCAACTGTTTGGCAAAATATTCAAAGGACTGCAGTTCTGTATCAGAAAGTGGCCGCTTGTCCATCCGCTCCACGTGCATGGTGCCCAGAACATCGCCTCGGATATTAGAAATCAGTGGCACCAGCAGAACAGCCTTCATGCCCGCGTTGATTCCGGATTCGCAGCTCAGTGGATGGGTCGCGGCGTCGTCCAGTCGGATGCTTTGCCGTTCCATCACGCACTTTTGCTGAACGTCACTGATTTCAAAGTCAGGATCATTCCCTTTTGGCAGAGGAAATCGGGTCAAGGCAGCAACGTCAGGTTCTCCGGCTTCGCGGCAGTCGAGTACGCCCCGAATCTCAGAGGCGTGCCGATCGACGAGCGAAAACATGACCCTCCGATAGCCTTGGCTACGCAGTTTTTCTCCAGCCTGGCGAAGTGCCTCCATGGTCACGTTCGTGACACGTGGAGATACAATTTGAAACACTCGTGGCAGCGCGGCCAGAAGTTGTTCCTGACGGTGAGCCTGCGACTGGCTGTGTTCATGTCGGCAGGCCTGATTAAAGGCCTGCACCAAAGCCTGCGCAACCGGCAGCATCTGCGTGTGCCGGGCATGAGTGATCGGGCTTCGAGAATGCAGGCAACTGCACAGCAGGACAACGTGGTGTCCCGTTTCCTTGCAAGACAGTCGAATGAGTCTGCCGAAAGGCCGGTCGGTTTGCAGCGACGACTTTGGAAACTCGCTCAATACCTCAGGATCGGGACTGCTCGCCTGCTCGG
>JBJTPZ010000791.1:0-5205 GCA_046075365.1 Planctomycetaceae bacterium | reverse complement strand
TGTGATGGTGAGGTGGGGCAGGGAGTGGGTTTTTTGGGGGCAGAACTCGGGCTGGAAAGCCCGAGCTACGGGAGTGGTGTGGAGGTTGGGCGGGGAGTGGGGTTTTTTTGGGGGCGGAGCTCGGGCTGGAAAGCCCGAGCTACGGGAGTGGCGGTGAGGTTGGTTGTCGTTCAGTGGTGGGTCGGCGGCTGTGAGGCGAGGCCGATGGCCCAGGGGGCAAAGACGCGATCAATAATTTTCTTCTGCTGCAGGTTGCTGACGAACTGGGCGAAGTTTGTGCCGTTGTGTGGCTGGCTTGCGTGGACTTTGCGGAGCAGGTCGACGGCATCGTGCATGTCGGCTTCCTGACTGGTCTGCAGGCCGCGGCGAAAACGCTGCTGAGCGAAGAAGAGCAGATTTTCGGGGCTGTGTAATTTTTGCAGTGTGTTTTCGGCCAGTGCGGCTGCCAGTTCTGAGGCGTGTGTCGGGTCGCGTGGAACGTCGAGGGGCGAAGCCTGTCGATAATTTTGCAGGCAGGTGATGAAATCATTAAACTGCTGTTCCTGGAACACGAATTGAAACCAATCGTGGATCGGTCCTTCTCGCTGCAGAACCGTCTGGACTTTTGCTTCGTCGCGTTTGTGCAGTTTGCGGGCGTTGTCCAGTCTTTGCTGGGCTTTGGTTTTCCATGACTTTTCCCAGGCAGCAGAGTTGAGACTGGTTGCTGTTGTGCCGAGGCGGGCATTATCGAAGCAGCAGATGGTGACATTTTTTCGATCGAAGTCATTTGCCGGCGGCATCTGGTAGATTTTCATCAATTCGCAGCAGCAGTATTCTGACTGCCAGTACCGGGGGCTCCAGAAGACCAGTACGAGGTCACCTTTGGCCAGTTCGGTGATGAAATTGTCCAGTCGGGTGATTTCATTATCGAGTGAGTAGCTGGTGACTTTGGCATTGGGCAGACCGCTGAGCTGGTGCTGGAGGATTTGGGCAAGCTGGCGGGGGATTTCGGGGCGGAGGTCGGGAGGTGTGGCGTTTGGTTCAGGTCCGGCGAAGGAGAGGGCGATTTCGATGCCGACGGCGGAGCTGCGTGAGGGTGTGGGTGAGTCGTGTTGCGGGTCGTGTTTGTCGTCGGTGTCGGGGACGCGAAGTTGCTGGAGGTCATGAGCGCGGGCGAGGCTGGTGGCAGCGGGCGGGATTAACGGGTTGTCTCGGCCGAAGGTTTCCTGCAGGTATTCGAGGACTTTGTTTTGGAAGGGCGGGTCGGTGTCGCCGCGGAAGGTGATCTGGAGGGGGTGGAAGTACTGGTGACTGTCGGGAGGGCAGGACCAGTCGAGAATGCAGGAGGCGGTGGAGCGTGCGGAGCGGAATTGGCAGCCCCAGCGCCAGGCGTCCATGGAGCGACCCCAGTCGGCACCGATTCGGGCGATGAGACTGCTGACATCGGCTTCAGCGACGTTGGGCAGCTGATAGTGTTTGGTGTCAGGCGGGTCTTGACTGTCGCTGGAAAGGCTGTCGTGGTCGCGGAGGGGGAAGAAGCCGGGAGCAGCGTATTGAGGTTCACCGGAAAGGCTTTCTTCGCGGGTGAGCAGCGGGAAGCACATGCCGCAGGAGGTCATGAACTGGAGGAACAGCTGCTGAGCCTCAGGGGAGAAGCCGGCTGGCTGCCATGAGAGTCGATTGAGGAGAGCGGGGGTGAAGCGACCGCGGCGGCGGAGCAGTTCTTCGCGGATCTGGAACCGGCTGTCGCGGCTGGTGAGTGTATAGATGCCCTGCACGGCCCAGCGCTGGTCGAGGATGACGTGATCGGGGAGGTGTTGTTTGTCGTAGTACAGGAAGCCGCTGCGGTGAAAGCGTTCCAGCAGCAGCTCGGGATGCTGCTGGTAGTAGCCGGTGCAGCAGTTCTGGACGATGTTTTGAAACTGCGAGAGCGGGATGTGGGGGTGCGGTGACTGGCTGACTTTGTCTTCGTTCTGCCAGTAGTGCTGATTGTTTTCGCGAATGCGTGGTGCGAGAGCGGTTTTGACAGCGGCGGCGGGGCTCGGCAGCGAGCGTTGCGGCCAGGATCCCAGCAGTGTCGCGGCCTGTTCGCTGATCCACTGGAGGATGGTTTCGCGGCCCAGTCCGGTTTTGGCGGAGAAGGGGACTTCTGCGGGAGCGAGACTGTGGGGTATCCAGCGATCGGCTTTGGTGCGGACGATGAGCACGGGCGGGGGTAACTGTCGTCCGGGAATCAGGCCGAGAGCGGCGACCTGGTTCTGCCAGTACTGCAGGGGGCGATTGATTTCTTCGGGCTGGCGTTCGAGGTCGGCGAGTTCCGCTTTGTCTGTGGCTTCGTCAGCGCCGGGGCAGTCATCGTGCTGATTGTGGCAGATCAGGTAAATGGCGTTGGATTGCAGGAACAGGCGGTGAGTGCTGTGGTAGACGGCCTGACCGGCGAAGTCCCAGAAGTTGAGCTGTGCGCGGCCATCGGGATTTTCGCTGTCGGGGCTGGGGTATTGACCGTCGAGCGGGAGGAATTCGAGCTGGTGTTCCCACAGTCGGACACCGTGTGTGGACCGTTCGCGGTCCTGGAAGTGCTGGTGTCCGTGGATCAGGCAGCGGGCGAGCGAGGACTTGCCGCAGCGACCGTTTCCGAGGAGGATGATTTTGAGTTCGCAGTCGGGGGTTCGTCCTGCGGCGGAGGCCTGTTGATCCGCCAGGACTCGCGCGGCCACATTGGTGCGATCATCTTCCCCGTACAGGTCGCGGTTCAGCGGTACAGCGGAGCGGTAGAGGAACAGGGTCTGCAGGCGAGGCTGGCGAGTGGGTTTGGCGGGTGCTGGTGTGAGTGGTGCGGTGTGGCTGCCGGGCAGGCTGGGCAGCTGGCGGAGGCTGCTGGTGCCGGCGAGGTCGAGCCACTGGAGTGAGTCGGGCAGGTCGGCGAGGAGGGTGATGCGTGCGGCATCGCGTAATTCGAGGCGGCGCAGCGAGGCGGGCCAGGTGTGCGGGAGCTGGTGGAGCTGACGGCAGCTGCTGAGGTTGAGTGTGGCGACGGAGTCCGGGAGTGCGGGCAGGATCTCGAGTGCGGTCTGGCTGAGATCGACAAGCTGCAGCCGGGGGGCTTGTGCGAGCAGCTGTGCCAGTGTGGTGTGGCGAAGTCCGGTGGCTGCAGCGAGGCTTAATTCGCGGAGGGCGTGGCGTGGCCGGGTGAGGTCCGGGAGAGTGGTGAGGTCTGGATGTGGGTATTCGACGATCAGGGTCTGCAGTGAGGCGGGCAGATTCCGGAGCTGCTTCAGCTGCGGGCAGCAGCGGATATCGAGGCAGACAAGCGTGTCGGGGAGTGTGGGCAGGTGTTGCAGGTCAGTGATCTGCCAGAGGTGCAGATGAGTGAGCTGCGGGCAGCCGGCCAGCAGAGCGGCCAGGTCGAGACTGTCGAGCCGGCACGGGTATTGGGCGGCCGGTGACTGTGGTGTGCTGTCAGGTTTTCCGCTGATGATTCGCCGGATATCGGTGTTGGGGGCAGCGGGACCGGGCAGAAGCGCGGGTGGGACGGGGTGACTGCCGAGTTGCCACGTGTTGGCGTCGGGTGTGTGGAGTGACTGTGACATGTGTGAGGTGTGCAGTGAGACTGGATTGCGGGTGGCTGACAGCAGCCGGCCGGAGTGCGACTGCAGTATCGGCTGGTCACCGGGAAAAGGGAAGTGAAACGGGGGCGGGGAAAGGTGGCGTCAGCAGGTCCGGGGATGGTGGGAGCGGTGCGGGCGAGATGTTATGCTGAGTCTGCGGGAACGGTCAGGTGGAGTGCCATGGGAGTAAAGCATGTTGAAGAGTGACGCTGGTGAGCTGCCGCGAGAGCTGTATCTGAATCCTGGAGTTGGTGGTGTGGTGCGTATGTGTCTGATTCCCGGCGGCGTGTTTCACATGGGTTCACGCGGTGCCGCCCGGCGGTACGACGACGACTGGTTCACCAACGAGGAGCCAGCGCATGCTGTGCGGCTGAGCAGTTTCTATCTGGGTGCTTATCCGGTGACTCAGCGTCAGTACAGTGCGTGGTGTGAGGTGACCGGTCGTCAGGCGAAGTATGGTTTTGGTGGTGCGGGTCGGGAGGACTGTCCGGCGGAGAATGTGAGCTGGGAAGATGCTGTGGCGTGGTGTGACTGGCTGACAGCGTGTTGTGAACTGCAGTTTCCGTCTGGTTTTCGGGCAAGTTTGCCGACGGAGGCTGAGTGGGAGTATGGCTGTCGTCTGGGCGTGGATGCAGCTGGCAATCTGTCTGTGTGTGAGAGCGAGTATTTTTGTGGTGACGGCGAGAGTGCGTTAGCGGAGGCGGGCTGGTGGAGCGGCAATTCTGGCGAGGAGACTCATGCTGTTGGCCGGAAGCTGGGCACCAGCTTAGGCTTGTATGACATGCATGGCAACGTGGAAGAGTGGTGTCTTGACGCCTGGGACGGTGACGTCTATCGTCGCCGTGGCGAGTTGACAGAGGACCCGGTTGTGACTGTTGATGAAGACGGTCGTGCGGGCGGGGACGCTCAGCGCGTGGTCCGTGGCGGCAGCGGGTGGTTCAACGATCCCAGGTACTGCCGGGCGACCGTCCGCGGCGGGAGGAACCCTGACTACTGGTTCAGGTTTCTGGGTTTCCGTGTCTGTGCGTGCTCGGGTCCTCGTACCATGTACCAGCGGTAGTCAGGTCCAGAGTGCAGAGCGCAGTGAAGTCGGAGTGGAGCGGCCCGAGCCGTACGCCGTCGCGGAGCAGGCGGGAGGCGGAGGGCCACGACACGGAGACGCAACGGAGCGCGGGCCGGGACTGGTTTGCAGGGTGGCGAAGCTGTTGTTTTCGAGTTTTGGTGATGGGTGCTGCGGTCTGCTATTCCCTGTCGTGGCGGGTGGGATTATAAGCGGAGAGTTGTGAGTGCTGCGAGGCGGCCGGGGACTTTGTTGCGGGGAAAGTGTGTCTATGGCTGAGTTTTTGTGGACGGTGCTGGATACGGTTCGGCACATGGACGAGCATTTGGCGCGGCTGGCGGCGGAGTGGGGTGTGTGGCTGTACGTGCTGCTGTCTGGCATTATTTTTGCGGAGACGGGGCTGATTATCTTGCCGTTTTTACCGGGGGATTCGTTGTTGTTTGCCGTGGGTGCTCTGATGGCGAACGAGAGTTCCGGTTTGAATCCGTGGCTGATGTTTGTGCTGTTGTTTGTGGCGGGTGTGGCTGGGGATGCGGTGAATTACCTGATTGGGCGCTG
>JBJTPZ010000790.1:0-7773 GCA_046075365.1 Planctomycetaceae bacterium | reverse complement strand
GCCACCCTGTGTGGTGGGCGCGAAGTACGTGAACGCTGAAACGATCATTCCGGCATTGGAGGCTGTTTCGGTGATGTTACCGGTCGCGTCCGAGTCATGGTATGTGAGAATACCGTCGCCGCCGATGTCGGTGCGTGCTGCTGTCCCTGTATTGATCTGAAAGTAAGTGCTGTCTCCGGCGTCGTTACCGCTGGTCGCGTACCAGCCGTACAGTTCACCGTCAGGTCGCATCATGATTTCAGAGTGAGGCACACCGGTGTTGCCAACGGTATTGACAACGGTGCCGGTGAACGAGTTCACGATGTAAACGAACTGGCCGTCACTGACGAACATAGGCACGTCGCCCAGGTGATACTGGACAGTGTTCTGTCCCTGTTCGCCGTCGCCAAACTGATATTGTGGCGTGCTGAGTGTTCCCTGACCGCCGAAGTGGGCATCAAAAATTCGCTGCACGACAGGCAGCGGTTCAATGCGAGTGGCCGTGCTGACCGGGTTGGCGATCATGGTCTGAGCCAGCACAGCCGGGATCTGGCCGTGCGGCGCCACCACAAGATAATAGTCGCCTTCCGGCAGTTCAAATGGTCCGATATACGGGTCGTACTGGCCCACGCTGCCGCGTGACAGGTCGTCCATATCGGCACCTTCCAGGGCACCGCCACGGTCTTCTGCGATGTTTGAGTCGCTGCCGGTGAGAATCAGCGTGTTGGTACGGGCGTTGAAGATGTATGAGTCGAGGTTCGCTCGGGACATGCCATCTGCGTAGTCCACATCAAAAGTGACGGATGCGAAACGCAGCGGATTGGTGTGGCCGGGGATCTGCTGAATATCGTCATACGTGATACTGAACCGGTAGAAGTCAACGTCGGAAGGGGCCGAAATACGACCGGCGATCGAGACGGCCGCCCTGTCCGTGTTCAGGATATTGCCTACATCCTGGTTACCGCTGGCCAAAGCGGTGTCGTTGGGGAAGGTGCTTTCAGCGTATTCCCCGGCCAGCGGCGAGTGTACGGGTTGTCCGTAGACTTCGATGCCATTCGTGGCGAAGCGGATATCCGAGTAACGCACGACGGTGCCTGGAACTTCGTCTGTTTCCTGCAGACGAATCTGCAGCTGGTATCCCCCGGAAGTCAGTCCGTTGAAGACCTTCGAACTGTCAATCAGGTCAGCTCGACTGGCCAACGGGTTCAGCGAATCGATGTTGCTGGCACGAACTCGTACCTGGTATGTACCTGTGGTGCCGGTGACGCCGGGCAGCACGACGCGGAATCCAGCATCTTTCTGGTTGGTGCCGTACAAATCATCGCTGAGGTACTGAGACTTGCTAAGCGGGTTGGCTTTCACAAGTGAGCTCTGGCGGTACAGCAGTGAGGGATTGGACTCTTCGTCCAGCGAATTGTCTGACAGAGCGATAATGACGCCTGTGGAACTGATGAGTTCCACAACGGTATCGAGGGAGTGTGTGGTGCGGTCAATGTCGATCCAGACTTCACTTCCGGCAGTGCCGCTGAAGCTGTAGACGTCGACATCATTGGGAGCGCTGATGGCACCATGAATCTGGAATCCCAGCCGCAGGTTGTCGTCGCCGGAATTCTGGGTTGTGGTGGTACCATCGGCATTTTGCACGATGAAGTTCTGGCGACCCAGCTCGCCGATAAACTCAGCGAGGAAGGCGGTGGCGTTGCTGCCGGGAGCGGTGGCGCTGAGGGATTCACGTTCGCCATAGACAGCGACGTTGCGATCATGGGCGTACTGTGAAATCAGCACGCTGCGCCAGGCGCCGGGTGTGCAGGTGCTGGCGCCGTCGTTATTCGTGTCCTTCAGTGGCAGTCCGTCCAGACCGAAGCCGGCTCCGACTGTGTCATCGGCCAGCGAAGTGAGGATCACGGGGAAGTACGGCTGACCGACGATCTGCAGTACGCCACCGATGCGGTCATCGATATCGAGCGGCTTTCCGGCTGCGGTGAACCCGGCGCTGGCACCTGACAGTTTCACGACGAGGCTGGCATCCGGATCACTCTGCAGACGCAGTCCTCCGAAGGTATGGAAGTTCGGAATGACAATTTCATTTTGCAGGACATGCACAACATCAGTGTCATCCCAGACGGCCTGCGTTGTCAGTGTTTCGCCGCGAACCACGATCCCGTTGACGGCATTGCGCCCCAGCAGGTTGCGTACGACGAGCGGGCCCTGATTGTAGCCGTATCCACCAAATGCAGTGTTGAATCCGGTTGAGCGACCATAGTCACCCTGCAGCTCGGTCGTCATTGCGTTGGCATTGATGGACAGAACGGGTCCGGAGTTATCGCGGAAGATGTTATTGATAATGACGGGTTGTGAGCCGCGGGCGAAGATTGTGCCTGATGCGTTGGCCGTACGACCGTAACGACTTGGCGGTGCCGTACCGCCAACCCCGTCCCGATTCTGTTCGAAGATGCTGTTGGCGACGCGCAGCTGTGCCTGGTGGGCCTCAATGACATTGAAACCAGCAAAGTTGCCGTCCGTAGGAATGACGTTTCCGCCGAAGGTCACCAGTGCGTGATCGATGCTGGCGGAAGAATTGGGTGCGAGGTAAATACCGCCCCACAGGCCGACGCCTGCCGTGCGGCTGGGGCTGATCTCGTTGACGCCGAGGCTGTCATCATTGTTGGTATCGAAGGTGCCACCGGCGCCGTAGCGGTCATCGAGACGCGAGGTGACGACGATTTCACGACCGGCCACAGCTTCGGCGATGATCTGCGCGCCCATGCCCACTTCAATGCGGGCACCTTCCAGCTTGAGGATCATGTCGGGGTCAATCACGAGGCTGGCATCGAGGCGAGCCCGGTTGCGTCCCGTCAGGGAAAGGTCGAGAATTCCCGTCAGTGTCGTCCCGTTGTCGGTGAAGGTGGTCGACGACGCATTGAGATTGGCAATCAGTGTGTAATTGCCGCCGCCGGTGTCGTCAGAACGATACAGTCGGCGAGACGTATAGGGAGCGATGGCCGGCGGCAGATTTGACAGCGAAACGGTGCCACCAGCAGTCGCGACCGTGACGTCGCGAGTGGGTACGCTGGCCGGGCTTTGATTGCCGGAAGCATCAACGTAAACCAGCCGGTAATTGTAGGTTCCTGCAGCCAGGGTACCACCGGACGAGGCTGCCAGTGACACGAGCACTACAGGGGGGGCATTGACTTCGAGGAACGGGCCGCCCGGGCTGCCCTTGATGCTGAGGTTTTCAGCGATCACGTGCACGATGTCACGGTCATCAAAGCGACCGGAAACGGTCATTTGCCGAGTCGGTGCGCCGGGAGCCGTCTGAATGCGGATGAACAGCCCGTTATTGGAGTTGTTCAGCAGCGTATTGCCGTAGATATCCGGTCCAACGCGGCTGTAGTCGGGGGTGAACGCTACAGACTGGAAGGCGGGAGCCGTGAACGTGGTTTCCTCGAAGCTGTCCGGATCGGCTGACATCGCCGAGTCTTCGCTGCGGGAAATTGTATTGTTGTAGATGCTGGGGCGAGCCTGCACCATGGTGATCGGGTTGACGATCTGGTTGACGGAGTCAATGTCCAGTTTGCCACCGCCGAACTGAATATTGGCGAAGGCAACATAGTCCATGAAAATGCCCTGCCGCTCATAGTTGATGCGACCTTCAGCATTATCCACGTCACGACGGAAGACCAGTCCGCCCCAGTTGCCGGGTCGCGGGGTGGTGGGGATGGGAGTTGTGTCGCCGCCAATGGTTTCATCACGCCAGGAGGTCATTGTGACGTCCTGGAACGGAGTGCCCAGTACCTGCAGTGTGGCACCACCACGGTCGACGGTCAGCGAAGAGCTGCCCGCGCCGATCAGGGAGCCCTGCATTTTGAAGATCGCACCGGCGTCGATCATCACGACGACATCCTTCGGGATGTCCATACTGCCGCCGTCGATCAGTTCGAAGCCCGAGTCATTCAGGCCGATCTGGAATGGAACGTTGTCGCCTTTGGTGGCGACATTTCCGTCAGTTCCGCCGTTGCCGACGATGCGCACGATGTCTCCGGGCTGAGCAGCGGCGAGGGCGGCATTGATGCGGTTGTAAAGATTGACAACGTTGCCACCGGCTGTCATGGACTTGTCAACGACTCGCAGGCGAGTCATGTCGACTGCGCGGAACCAGAAGTTGTGCACTCCACCTTCAACACCATCATGGTCACCGTCCAGTCGCTGCGAAGGCTGGTTGATGGCGGAATCGCGGATGGTGGAATCTGTATTTGGGCGGAAATTCAGCCGCAGGTCGTATTTGCCCTGCGTCGTGCCGTTCATCCCGCTGTCCTGAATCGTGGGATCGTACGCATCATTGCCACTGGCACTGACACCGATGTAGTAGGTGCCGGCGGGCAGTTCCATGGACAGCTGGGAATCTTTGCTGAAGTAGTCATCGTTCTGGCCGATCAGCGTGCGAACGCCCGACTCTTCACGATAAAGCCGAATTACCGTATTGAGCAGGCTGGCATTGCCCATCCGCTCGGCGATTGTTTCGGCTGTGAACTGGCCGGTCTTGGGCAGCACAAAGCGGTACAGATCGATGTCGCGGCTTTCGGGGCGATAGAGGGCCTGTCCGTGAATGACGTCCGCATCACCCGGGAAGTCGGGTTCGACCGTGGTTGTCTGTACGGCAGGGCCGTCGAAGCCACCCATCACGGTCAGTTCCGGCAGGTCATAGGCGTGGCCCAGACCCAGCAGGTGGCCGATCTGGTGCATGGCGGTGGAGAACCACGAACCGGCGTACGAGTCATCCCAGGTCTCTGCGTTGTCCATGATCGCGAGGTTCAGCGGTCGGCTGGAGAAACCGATAACCCCGCCGGCACCGGTGATGATCGCCGGATTGATGGCGCGGAGGTCACCGGTGACGACGGTGAAACCCTGATTGGCCGTCTCGACGAACTGCACACCCATGCGTCGGGAGAACAGTTCAAAGACTTCTCGGGTTCGTTGCTTCTGATTCTCGGTGATCAGGTTGGACAGCGGAGCTCCCTGCGGAGTAAAGCCGTAGTTCCGCTGGAAGTTGTAGAAATACGTGGTGATCTGCGGGTCCTGGTCCAGCGGAAACTCGAGATGGTTTTCTCCCGGCACATTGATGTCACGGTGCCCAGGCTCGTCACCGTTGCCAGGAAAGTCAAACGGGTAGGCGCGGGACAGAATCTGACCGCTGATGATCTGGCTTTGGCTGCTGAGCGTACCGAGACTGACGGAGTTGCCGAAGGACGAGCCTGGATCGAGGAATGCGAAGTTGATGTTCGAGGAGGTGAGTGCGAGATTGGTGTACTGGTTGCCGGCGATTGTTGTGCGGACCAGGCGATTGACCTGAGTATTCAGGTTCATGGCCCAGGCGAGCTGCGATGGTGTGGTACCGCCTGTGCTGTCCAGTACAACCGTGATGGCGCGGTTGTTCACAGTGATCGAGGGCATCCCGTTTGTGCCCAGCGCGGCGGTAGAAAAGGCCAGGGTGATCGGGTTGCCGTCGATCGACACGATCGGGTCAATTGTGACCGTGGCGGCAGCGGCACCGGTGGTGCCAAAGCTGCTGCTGAACTGTTCTGAATAGCTGGTGACCGTCGGTGGCAGCGGAATGGATTCATCTGTGCCGATTCGCAGCCGATACTGCCCTTCGCCCGAAAGCTGATCGATTGGTTTTGAGAAGGTCAGCACTGCGGAGTGAGTTGTGGCAGAATAGGTGACAGACGTCGGCAGATGAACGACGTCGTCAGTGTTTTCGACGGTATTCCGAGTGGCGTGCAGCTGGTAGAAGTTGCGGTTTTGAGCTGTGGCCGAGTCCAGAGTATCTTCATTAAAGTAAACGACGATCTGGTCACGCTGCTGAGTCAGGCTGCCATTGGCGTTGCGAATGATGGGCTGAGGAACGACGGACCTGATTTGCGCACCGAGATTCAGGCGAAAGTAGAAGTATCCGTCCGGGTCGGATGTGCCGCTGCTGAACACTTCACGACTGGTGTTCTGCAGCGGGTTGCTGCCGCTGCCCTTGATGGTGATTCGATAGAAATCGTCAGCAAGGTTTTGGCCAAAGCGAAGCACCACATCTTCGGCCGTGGCTCCAAGGCCAACATAGCCCAGCGTCACGGGAACTTCGTTGCCGTCGCTGAATGTGCCGTCACGGCCGGAGCGAGTGACCACGATGGGCGAGTTGTTGAACAGACGATTGTTGCTGGAATCAATCTGCTGCCCCGGGTTGAACTGCAGGGTCAGTTCCCTTGGAGCAACCGTCAGTGTTTCGTTGGGTTCGAGAAAGTCACCGATGTTGGGTCGGACAGCGACCAGGGTCGGCGCGGCCAACAGGGTGCGGGATTCGAGTGAATCTTCCAGGCGGGCCTGTCTGCGGACCGGAGCACGCCGCTTGATTGGCATCCGGGTCTGGTTCAGGCGATTGCGAACAGCAGTCAACCAGGCAGAAATCAGCATTGCGTCAACCCTGAAAATCTCAAGTGGAATATGCAGCGGACAGGCTGTGCAGAAAAAAACGGGGGAATCCCGAGAAATCCGGACAGGAAAGATGCGCAGGTCTGCAGGAACCAACAAAACACGCAGGCCGCACGGGCTCGCCAAAAGCGAAACCCGGGAAAAACATGAGATTGTGCGGATTTCCTGAGTGTTCTGTCAATTGCAAACACGCCCGAGCCCGAGATCGGCGCAAAATGCGCAAGCCGGGGCCTGGATTCCATCATCTCTTGATTCGACAGGCAAAAACAGCCAGGTGAGGCTGGCCGAGCGGGCCACAGCGTTTTCGCGATTCACGAGTCGGGGCTGTGCCGGGTATTGCGATTGTTCCCTGCATTCAGCATTCAACGGAAAGTCCTTGACGCGGGATTGTGCTTTCTCTACGGTCCCAACTCAACCGCGTTTCTCCAGTCCACGGTTTCAATTCGATTTTGCTTGACAAACAATACTTCGGAATACTTTAGGAAAGTCGCTGAAATGGCAGATCTTGTTGCTCCACATGGAGGCCTTAGTGAACCTGTTTGCCGGACCGTGCCGGCCGCTGAAGTCGAAGCATTTCTGGCGGATGCCCGAACGCTTGTTCAGGTGCCGGTGTCATCCGCTGACCTTTCTACGGTCTACCGTTTCGGTGACGGGACACTCAGCCCGCTGACCGGGCCGATGTGCTCAAAGGTCTACAATCAGGTTTTGGACGAGTGTTACGTGGTCAGCAACGACGCGCGGTACGCGTGGACCATTCCGCTGGCGTTCCCGATCACCGCTGAGCTCGCTAAATCACTCAAGCCCGGACAGCGTGTGGCGCTGACATCCCCGGCCGGGGAAATTGTGGCAACTCTTGAACTGAACGACGTTTACGCGTGGCCGAAGCTGAAGTATCTGCGGTCGGTTTACCTGACCGAGCGGGTCGATCATCCGGGGGCCGACATGGTTCTGAAGGGCGACGCAGACAAGTCGCACCTGATTGGCGGCGAAATTCGGGTGCTGCCGCAGCCGAAGAATCCGGCGTTTGGCAAGTACGTGCTGACTCCTCGGGAAGTTCGCCAGCTGCTGGCCGCTCGTGGCTGGAATGCCGTCGTTGCCTTCCAGACTCGTAATCCGCTGCACCGCGCACACGAATACGCGCTTGTATACGGTCTTGAAACCCTGCTCCGGGAAGGTTTCAACGCGGGTGCCTGCCTGAATCCGCTGATCGGCGAAGTCAAAGGTGACGACGTCAATGCCGAAATCCGCATGCAGACGTATGAAAAGCTGATTACCGACCGCTCGCTGGGTGATGGCGACAGCGATAATTCCCTGTGG
>JBJTPZ010000789.1:0-4007 GCA_046075365.1 Planctomycetaceae bacterium | reverse complement strand
TTACGGACCGGCCACACTGGCACGCGGTACCTATGTCTGGGTGCTGGGTGATCACAACCTGCTGCGACCGGGGGCATTGCAGCGAGTGCTGGCGTGCCTTAAAAACCACCCCGGTCACCAGCTGTTTTACATGAATTTCCGATCCGCCGCGTATCCGTCACAGTGGCCGGCCGTTGCCATCGGCGGCCATGAAGGCAGTTTTCAGTATCTGGGCAATCCGGAGATCACTGATGGTGTCGTGCCGCACTGGTTTCAGTTGTTGCGACCGTACAGCGCAGTCTGCACCCAGAATTATGTCCATATCATCAGCACCAGGATCTGGCGAGACTTCTGGAAAAATGGGGTGCAGGGCGAAGATTACTCCTCAGCGGAAACCACCTATCCGCATACGCTGACCATCGTCAATGGCTGGCTGCAACAACCGGTGGTCGTGCTGGCAGACGCCGTCCTGACAATCTTCAACGGGGCTCAGTCGTGGAGCAACCCCGTGACCAGAGTTCAGGTTTACTTCACCGGCCTGCCACTTCTGCTGCAGCAGCTTCAAAAACGCGGACTGCCCCACAAATCGCTGCAGGAAATACGGGAACGATTCTATGCACCGGAGTCTGCCGGAGTGATCCGTGATGTCTGCCAGCGCTGTGGTCGCCTGGCCGGACTGACACTGGTACTGCGGCATCTGGGAACCAACCGGCATGGCTGGCACGCTCTGCTGGCTGTGCTGCCCGAAATCCTGCTGCCACGGCTGACCAGCGGCACGCGACGACTGGCAGGCTGGTGCCGCAATTACCGCTCGTGGTACCTGTTCAATTTTCGCCCGGCTCGCTGGCTGCGCTCACTGACCACCGTCAGGCCACCCGCCCATGCGGCCTCTGATACACACGGTGGATCTGATGCCAGCGGCTGACTGCTGTCACGTCGAACAGGATATCGGCAGATGATACGGCGACTGCGGGGGTACTGGAAACGAGCGAAATTCGAGTACAGCCAGTGGCGCTGGCGTCGCTATTTCGCACGCTGTCGTCGGGAATTTGATGCGTGGCAGCAGCGTTTTTCTGCCTCGGATGCCCAGGTCCTGCTCGGCATGCACTTCCACAAACAGGGCGGTGTGCGGAATCACCTGCTGGCAATTCAAAAATATTCCGGCCTGCGGGTGCTGCTGGTGCCCGAAGAATCGGACCTGCAGTCCCGCCTGGGACCTGCCGTCATCAATGAAAACCGCGAGCGTTTCCTGGCGACGCCCCCGCCCGGCCCGGCGGTTGCTGTGCATACCCACGTCCTGCCAATGCTGATCGACTGGGCGGAAATCCAGGCCCCCGGCCGGCTTAATTGGGTTCACACGCACCACGCACTGTACCAGAACGAAGATGGTGCTGGCGGCATTTTGCCCTGGCAGGAACAGTTAAACCAGGCAATGCTGCGTGCCGCAAGGCAAGCCCACGTCTGCCTCTGTGTCAGTCGCTGGGAGCAGCGACAGCTCAGGCAGCAGTACGGGATTAATGCAGATTATCTGCCAAACGGGGTGGATGTTGTACTTTGTGATTCCGCCGCGGCTGCAAGATTCCGCCGGAAATCGCAGTTGGCCGAAGAATTCGTACTTTGGGTGGGGCGGCTTGATCCGGTCAAGAATCCGCGCGCTTTTGTGGAACTGGCCGCTGGTCAGCCGCGGACGCAGTTCGTGATGATTGGTGGTGTCACCAGTGCCGACCTGCAGCGCGAGTATGGGCTGGAAAAGCCTGCCAATCTGCGACTGCTGCCCCAGCTTCCGCATGCCGATGTACTGGATGCCATCGCCGCCTGTCGCGCACTGGTGGTGACCAGCTTCCGCGAAGGGCTGCCGACGCTGGTGCTGGAGGCGATGACACTGCGGCGTCCGCTCGTGGTGCCGGCCGAAGCCGGCTGTCTGGATGCCACGGACGGTGACCGCTGTGCGGCCGTCTATCACCCGGGCGATATTCCCCACCTGCAGCAGCAGCTGCAGCGCGTGCTTCGCGAAGACCGGGCCAATGAGCCGGGCCGCCAGCGAGTACTGCAGGAATTTGACTGGCGAGTTGTCGCCGGCAAGCTGGATCAGATCTACCAGAGCACAGGGCTGGCATGACGTCTCGGCAGCAGGTTGTCTTTTGTACTCATGACAGCCCCGCCAGTATCGGCGGGCCGTTTACGTGGCTGCGCCGGCTGCTGCCTGAGCTGCGGGCGGCCGGGATCGATTGCCGCGTACTGGCACTGACGCATTTTGGACGGACCGGGCCGCTGGTGCAGGGCCTGCAGTCAGACGGCTTTGATGTCCAGGTCACAGACTGTCACGACCGCACAGAAGACGACGTGCGCTGGATACTCACGCAGCTGCAGACAAATGTGCCCCAGGTCTTTGTACCAAACTTTGTCGTGGCAGCCTGTTATGCAGCACGCTGGCTGAAACAGGCTGGAGCAGCCACCGTTGCTGTGCTGCATTCTGACGATGCGTTCTATCGGGCAATCCAGCAGGAGTTTATGTTTGGCAGTGAAAAATTTCGTTTAACTGATGTGGTGTGCGTTTCGGAAAAGTTATATCAAGAGGTTTGTGCTCTGATTCAAGGGCTCGACCTGCGAGCTTTTTACATTCCGATGGGTGCACAGATTCCGGATGCAGCTGAGCGCGACTACTCAAAGCGTTTGCGGATTGCCTATGTCGGACGTCTGGCAGAGGAGCAAAAGCGGATTTCGCTGGTCGTGCAGGCTCTGGATCAGGCCTGTGCCGGAGTGGCCGGCGTGGAAGCTGTGATTTACGGTGACGGGCCGGATCGGGCCAGCGTTGAACATTACCTGAAACATGAACGCCCCGGCAGTCCCGTCGTACTGGCCGGTTCCATCCCCGCCGAAGCCGTTCAGCCGGCCCTGGTGCAGTGCGACGCGATTGTGCTGATGTCGGATTACGAGGGCCTGCCGATCGCGCTGCTGGAGGGCATGGGGTGCGGCTGTATTCCGATCTGTCGCAGCATGGACAGCGGGATTCCGCAGCTTGTGCAGCACGGTCAGACCGGCCTGCTGGTGTCTGATCAGCCTGCGGATTTTGTGGCGGCCGTTCGCTTTTTGCGGCAGCAGCCGCAGCTGGCTCGCACGATGTCTGACAACGCCCGGCAGTTAATTGTCGACAAATATTCGCATCAGTACTCCTGCGACTGCTGGATACAGCTGATTCGACAGCACGCGGATCGGCAGCCGGTCGCATTGAAGATGCCCAGGCGACTGCAGCTGCCGGCACATCAAGGTGCGCTGGAATCCGCCGATCGACGCAGGCCAGCCGAGCCGCAGTGGCGCCGCAGCTGGCGACGGCTGCGGATTCAGCTGGGGGGATTACGCCGCCGCTTGTTTGTCAGAAATCCCCCAAAGATGCATTCCCATGGTCAAAGCCCCGATTCGAGCAACACGCCCGAACCCCTGGACACTCCCTGATTGGCAGCGATGATCGCCCTGATTGGATTCGATGACGATAAAGTCATCAAGGACTTTATACGTATCCATGCCGAGGGATTGCGCGCGCCGGTTGCCTGCCTTTCCGGCTGTTATCCGGACTACCAATGGCGCGGACTGAATGTCCGAAAACTGCATCAGGAGCCCGATATCTGCCGCAGACTGGGATCCCTGCTGCCGTACTTCATCAATATTCGCAGACTCGCACGAATGCAAAGCAGTGCGACTACGACGCAAAAGTCCCTGATCCGATTCTTTCGCTCGCAAAACGTAGATGTCATCCTCGCCGAATTCGGCGATACCGGAGCCGCCATTGCCCCGGTGGCTCAGCAGTGCCAGATTCCACTGATTGTGCACTTTCACGGTCACGACGCACATCGCAGCTCTCTGCTGACACCCGACATGCAACAGCAGTATCAGCTGATGTTTCAGACCGCCGCGGCCGTGCTGGTGGTGTCCCGCTTCATGTGGCAGACTCTGGCCGATATGGGCTGCCCGCCAGAAAAACTTATCTACAATCCGTACGGACCACGAGACAAATTCTTCCAGATCCAGCC
>JBJTPZ010000788.1:0-2323 GCA_046075365.1 Planctomycetaceae bacterium | reverse complement strand
TGAGTGTCGGGTTCGGCGGTGAATACGCAGGAGGTTCGTTTCGACGGAGCGAAACGCGACTATCAGGGGCTTAACACCGTTTCAACATCCCGGGGCGAAGCTTCGGCTGAGCCGCATCCCTCCGACGATTATTGCGCCGATCCGCGTCTCTCGGTAAAGATACAGGCAGAGTCTCACAGCGGAAGTCAGAAAGCGGCGGCTCGGCGGGAGCCTCGCCCGCCCGAGTTGTGGCCAGTCTTTTCAGAGTTTCGAGAGAACTTCGGGGTCAGTGTGAATTCCGCACCGCGGTCTGAACTGGCGGCCATCTTCGCGACTGCAATCTGCAGGCTGCTGGAACGTACGCAGGCGGGCTTACCGAACGTGCTCGCCAGCGAGCTCGGGAACTGGCCTGCGAAGCTGACCTGCGGCTGTCTGCTGCGCCACTGCGACGACAGCGAGCCTTAGCCCCCGCGGCTGCTCCGCAACCCGTGACGCTGCCCGAAGATTCCCGCCTGCCAATGCCCGGAACCATACTCATTTGCGAATACAAAGGCTGCTCGGTACAGGTCCAAGTGCTTGAACAGGGTTTTGGGTACGCCGGCCAAACGTTTCGATCACTCAGTGCCGTGGCCAAAGTCGTCACCGGCACACATATCAACGGGTTTCTGTTCGTCAAACTGCTGTCGGTGAAAACTTTTTCCGCGACCAGCAGGGGGAAGGCTGGCGAGTCATCCCGGATCTGTACGATGACAGCGGTTTCACCGGCGGCAACATGGATCGCCCGGCAATCAAGCCGATGCTCACCGGAATTGTTTGATTAGCGGAGCAGTTACCTGACAGGTGTTGTTTTCGCTGGCATCGCGACAGACAGGCAGGGCGAATGGCTCTGTCCGTGGTGCCCGATTTTCTGACTTACATTGCGGCTGGGGTATCCGATGTCGCGAGGACACATTATCATGATTGTCGCAAAGGTCGCGGCGGCAACTGGCGGTAGAACCGATAAGGACCCCTGGCAATGGAAAGGTCGAGTCAATGGCCGCGTCATTGGAACGTGTGATCGAGGCTGCTCTGGAGTTGACGGAATCAGAACGCGCAGAGCTCGTAACAACCCTCATCTCCACCTTCTCGTCCGCAGACGCAGCATTGCTTGACGATGCGTGGCTCGCGGAAATCAGTCGCCGATCCGCGGAGTTCGATGCGGGTAGTGTCCAGGCTTTGCCATGGGCCGAGGTGAAAGAGAACGCCCGAAAACGGCAGGCAGCCCGTGGCTGAGGTCAATTTCCTGCCGGGAGCCAGCAGTGATTACGACGATGCGTTCGACTGGTATTTTTCCAGAAGTGAAAGTGCAGCGGAGGGGTTCGAGGAAGCCGTTGAACGAGCTGTCGCAGAGATCGTAAAAGCTCCGGATCGATGGCCCCTGTGCGACACCCGACATCGCCAGTACCTGCTGAGGCGTTATCCATACAGCCTTGTGTATCGACTGGCGGGTGATCTGGTGCTGATCGTGGCCGTTGCCCATGCTCGCCGACAGTTTGGGTACTGGAGTCAGCACCAGTAGCGTGGCGAAGGCGACGCAGACAATCGACTTGAATCAACTATAACCCGTCTCCTCCGCAACCCTTTTTCCGTCAGCTCCAACCGGCACCGGGCAGCTCTGCAGATATAGGCTCTTTCGCTTGTCTGACAGCTCCGCCTGTGAAGACGCTGCGCACCCCGGAGAGCACGCAGAGACCACATCGCCCGGTCGCAGGGATTCGGCCCCATGGCCTTAAATATCTGGCAACAGGTAATGTCGGGAGGCCGAAGCTGGGATTGTGAAACGACGGCAATCCGGGAATTCCGGGGTGATTTCCACCTAAGCGAGCAAAGGGAATTGAGTGTCGGGTTCGGCGGTGAATCAGCAGGAGGTTCGTTTCGACGGAGCGAAACGCGACTATCAGGGGCTTAACACCGTTTCAACATCCAGGGGCGAAGCTTCGGCTGAGCCGCATCCTTTCGGCGATTACTGCACCGCTCCGCGTTTCTCGGTAAAGATACAGGCAGAGTCTACCAGCGGAGGTCAGAAAGCGAAGGCTCGGCGGGAGCCTCGCCCGCCCGAGTCAGTGTCCCGTCAGAATTCCGAAAGATTCGCGACTGCCGATGCCGGTGAACTATGCTCGTCTGCGAAGACCAGGGCTGGCGAGGGCAGGGAATTGGGAACTGTTTTTTGCCTCCGGGGGGGGGGGGCGGAGTGAACGCGGTCATGACAGCCCGGTCGTGTCTTCACAGGAATAGCGGATCGAGATGACGAGGCTTTGGTTTCAGGGTGACAGCTGTCGGGGCGGGTGCCGGGGGCATCGCTGGA
>JBJTPZ010000787.1:0-4953 GCA_046075365.1 Planctomycetaceae bacterium | reverse complement strand
TACCAGGTTTTCTCCAAAAGCGAACAAACGTATCTCGCAAATCTTATTCTCTTCCGGCAAGAGTGATCCATCCTCTTTTATGATCACATCCGCCCGGGACAAGGGCAGGTACATATGGAAGAGCTTCAATAACTGATCACGCACATCAGCGATCATGGATTCCGGTACTTCTCCGATGGGTGTATGAAATTCGATGTTATGCATAGTTGTTCATTAAGATTGAATATATCTTTTCCTTTTCACTTCAATTCATTATTAGTGGCTTTCAAACACAAGCGACTCATGCCCACTTCAGAAGACTTATGACTCTCGACTAACGACTTCTGACTACACTTGCCCACTGCCCACTGCCAACTGCCTACTGTAATATACTAGCGACTCTTGACTAACGACTTCGGACTACACTTGCTCACTGCCCACTGCTCACTGCCCACTGCCCACTGCTCACTGCCCACCTGTTCGCTTCTTCATAATCGCCGTCGGATCAGCCGGCCAATCCTCCGTCCGCACATACTTCCGCAAATCCCGCAACGCTGTCACCCGATACTTCTCCAGCTTCAAATACCGCAAATACGCCTCGAAATTCTGCTGCGAACTGCTGACCCAGTTATGAGCAGTATCGGGCACACCGTGAAACTGCAAAATCGCAATCCGTCCGCCCTGGGCCTGACGAGCCGCTCGGATCAGATCATCCACCGTCCATTTGGGGCGAGCATCCCCGGCAGATGGCAGCAGCAGCGGATGATCACCACCTGGCTCATACGCCACACCTCGGCCTTCCTCATATGGAAATTCGGGAGAACCACCGCGACGCGCCAGCACAATGCCGTGCCGCCGCAGCACATCAAACGCCTTCGGAGTCCACGCGTTGCCAGGCCACGCCAGTGTCACCGGAGCCGGTATGCCATGCTCCCGGCAACGACGCTCAATCCCCGCCAGCTGCTCCTCAAGCTGCCCCACCGTCTGCTCCGTAATCCCCAAATGATCCCGCGTGTGATTGCCTATCTCAAAACCATCCTCATGCAACTGCCGAATCTCCTCCCACGTCATATAATCCCGCTTGTTTTCCCGAAAATCAAAGCCCTCCGTGATGAAGAACGTCGCCCCAAACCCATACTCCAGCAACAGCGGTCGAGCCACTGTGAAGTGCGACTTCGCAGAATCATCAAACGTCAGCACCACCAGCCGGTCGGGTACCGGCAACAACTCATCACCACACGCCAGGTCCACTGCAGGACCACCACACATCAGACTGCAGACACTGACCAGACAGACCCGCCAAAACCAAATCTCCGCTGCTCTGCCCGTCATACGTCTGCCCCCTCCACTCGACCCAGAACCCAGCGTTCACGCAGGCGAAACGCAGCCCACGTCCACAGCAATCCCAATGCCCAGCCGGCCAGCACATCCGTCGGATAATGCACGCCCATAAACACACGACTGATCCCCACCAGACCACTCAGCAGCAACGGAAAAATTGTAAACAGTCGCTGCAGATGCCGATCCCGCACTCGCGCTGACAACAGCAGACCAATCGACCCATACACAATCACCGACATCATCGCGTGAGCACTGGGAAAACTTGTAGCCCCCCGCGCCAAAGACAGATACGGCACCACATCCGGACGGTCCCGCTGCACCAGCAGCTTCACCACCACCGCCAAAAAATAGCCCCCCCACACCGTACCCGAAAAAAAACAACACACACCCCGGCTCAGCTCCACCCAGGCAAATCCCGCAAACAAGACACTCACCAGAATCAATACCGCATAACCGCCCAGCGCTGTCATGTCACGCAGCGATTCCTGCAGCAGCGGAGGACCAGCCAGACGGTCCGGATTGCCCGTCGCACGAGTCCAGCGGATCAGCCAGCGGTCCAGACTGTCACTGGTGTCCATCGTCTCAAAATTCAGCAGCAGAAACAGCAGCGATAACAGCAGCACAACCGCCAGACTCCATGGCAGCACAGACAGCAGCGGAGGATGCAGACGACCGCCCGCAGAATCCCGCGAAACACGGCTCATCCCGAGACTCCGTCACCTGTACCACCACCTTCCCCTGACACCGGTGACTCACCCCGTCGCAGGCGACGCAGATCGTCCAGCTTGCGGCGAAAATGCGACTCACGACCACGATCCACAGGCTCGTAATACACCTTCTCAACACCCAGATAGTCCTGCGGCAGCCAGCCAGTCGCCGCATCATGCGGATACTGATAACCAACTCCGTGCCCCAGCCTCTCAGCACCCGCATAATGACCGTCTCGCAGATGCATCGGCACAGGCAGCACTGACTGCTGACGCACATCACTCAAAGCACGATCTATGCCCACATAAGCCGCGTTGGACTTCGGAGCACAGGCGAGATAGGTGGTGGCCTGAGCCAGGTTGATGCGGCACTCCGGCATGCCGATCGTTTCCGTCGCCTGAAATGCCGCCATCGCCAATGGCAAACCCTGCGGGTCGGCATTGCCGACGTCCTCAGATGCCGCAATCACCAGGCGGCGAGCAACAAACCGAGGATCCTCGCCGGACTCCAGCATCCGCGCCAGCCAGTACAACGCTGCATCCGGATCACTGCCGCGGATGCTCTTGATGAACGCGCTGGCCACGTCGTAATGATCGTCTCCGCCTGGATCAAAACGCACCACACGCTTCTGCATCGACTCTTCAGCAACACTCAGATCCACAACTTTGGTTGTCCGCGCCACAGACAGCACGGCGATTTCCAAAGCCGTCAGAGCCCGCCGACCGTCGCCGTCACTCAATGTCGCCAGAAACTGCAAAGCCGACTCATCCACCTGCACCCCCAGACTTCCCAGACCCCTTGTCGTATCCGTCAGTGCCCGCAGCAGCAGCTGCCGCAGGTCCTCCTGAGTCAGCTCGCGAAACTCAAACACCTGACTGCGACTGATCAGCGGAGCCACCAGGGAAAAGAACGGATTGGCCGTAGTGGCACCAATCAGCGAAATCACCCCGCTCTCCACATCCGGCAACAAAATGTCCTGCTGGCTGCGACTGAATCGATGCAGCTCGTCAATGAACAGAACGGTCTGAGTCCCTGCGACGGACAATCGGTCGGTAGCCGCCTGCAGCAGCTCTCGCACTTCCTTCACACCCGCTGTTGTGGCGTTCAGACGCTCGAAACGCCGGCGAGTCTGGCGGGCAATGAGTTCGGCCAAAGTCGTCTTGCCGGTGCCTGGCGGACCATAAAAAATCATGGATCCGATCCGGTCAGCCGACAGCATGCGTCGCAGCAGCCGGCCCTCGCCAAGAATGTGCTGCTGACCGCAGAATTCCTCCAGCGTACGAGGCCGCATGCGAGCCGCCAAGGGCCTCGCACCGTCCCGATTCTGCTGCTCTGCCGCCTCAAATAAACTCATAAATTCCTGTCACCCCGTGAAATTCCAGCCGTTTTTGAGGGGTATTCCTGACACCAGAGACCAATCACACCGCGGACTTCAGACCGACACCTTCCCTGAAAAAAGTCGCTTCTGAACGCCGATTCAGCCGCCTCAGGTCAAAAACCGGCTGCCGCACACGGCGCTATTCTTGCGGGAAAAAGCGGGATTGTCACCCAACCAGCCAGCCATCCGCCCACATTCCATCACCACCGCCGACA
Source organism: Planctomycetaceae bacterium (assembly GCA_046075365.1). GTDB lineage: Bacteria > Planctomycetota > Planctomycetia > Planctomycetales > Planctomycetaceae > SXXK01. Next base: position 1,332 of record JBJTPZ010000787.1, on the reverse strand, counting down.
AACCCCCGAACATCCTCTGGAAATCCCCCGCACTTCCCGCTACACTCCCGACCCGGCGCAATAACGCCGCATCGGGGCGTAGCTCAGCTTGGCTAGAGCGCCTGCTTTGGGAGCAGGAGGTCGCACGTTCAAATCGTGTCGCCCCGATTCTTCTTCAAATCAAGCCGTTCGGCGAAAACGTCGAACGGCTTTCTCTTTGTGGTGACTAGAGTTACGTCGCTCACCCGCCGGTTCAAACAAATCGAATCCAGGATCTGGCGACGAGCCGTGGTGTTTGAACCTCGCCAGATTTCGGCCGCCTTTTGGCTCCAGTCGAACACCGCCGGAACCGCCTTCCCGCAAGCCGGGTCCACGTCGCCCTGGGCATCGATCTCTTCCGTCACACGGGCCGTGTCGGCCTTGAGTTCCGCCGTCTTCGCCTTGAATGCCTCGTCGTCCACTGTGCCGGCAAGGTACGCGTTCAACAGCCGATCCTGCATCGCCACCAGTTCGGACTTTCGTTTGGCCAGCGTGGCTGCCAGACGACGTTGGTGTGAAAGAAGATCGGCGAGGCTGTCTTCCAGCGCCAAGCGGAACCATGCGGCCATCTCTGGCGTTGGTAAACGTAGTCGCGCCAGATCTTCCACAATCGCCTGTTCGAGGTCATGCGCCTTCCAGCGGTATACCCTCAAACAACTTGCGCTTGCACTGCACAACTATCACGAAGCGATGGGATCATTTCCTTTGAGGAATTTGATGTTCCGCTTGTGCCCTTCCCGGTGATCAAGTGTCCGAATGGTACTCGGAGCGTTTACTCCGACGGCCAGCCTCTCACAGATTATGTTGGCACAGCGGGAATTGCGACTGCTCGCAACCATTTTCCAGCAGGGCATCGACCCGCAGGGACTTTGCTCGTTTGCTCGCAGTGCCAATGCCCAACAGGATGGATGGCGATGATGGCTGATTTGTTGAAGCCGTCGCCGATCACCGGGGCCGGGCTGATGCGTTGAATGACTGAAGCCAGCTTGACCGATGTTGCATCAGCGAGGAATCGGCATTGTTTCAGCGCCGAGCACGTCAATGTAAGGCCGCCAGGCATAAACACGATCGCGTTTTTTTCCGGTGACTTCGTGAAGCACGCTGGCTGCGCACAACGAATCAATGGCCTTTTGAGTGGTCGGTTTTGTCGCGGCCAGCAACTCACCGGCTCGCGCCAGAGTCACGACCGGATGCTGCAGAAGAAACTCGAACAAGCGAAGGGAATTCACTGTTGCCGATTTGTGCTGAATGGCTTTCAGGCGATCTTCTCCAACGACCTGAAACAAACGCTGAGCCGTCGTGACGCCGTCGTCT
>JBJTPZ010000786.1:0-4547 GCA_046075365.1 Planctomycetaceae bacterium | reverse complement strand
CGGCAACGAGATTGCCTTCTACATCTTCGACTACCCGCCCGAAGATGAAATGCGAGTGCGGGATTATCTGCGCACATTGCTCGACCACATTCCGAAACAAAAGCACGGCGTGCGAGTCAAACACATCGACCTGTTTGACTTCGTGATGGATTACCTCAAGAGCCGTAAGCTGCTCGACAAGGCAATTCAGATGCAGCGTGACAAAGGCGACGAGGCGTTGAAGAAGGCACTCGCTGGCCCGCTTCACGAATCAAAACTCAGTGCCGTGTTCGCCGAAGTCGCCAAGCCGGAACAGCACGATCTGGTGATCGTGTCCGGCGTCGGCAGCGTTTGGCCGCTGCTCCGTTCACACACGCTGCTGAATAACCTTCAGCCGGTCATGGGGAAGACACCACTCGTGATGTTCTACCCAGGTCGATACGACGGACAGTCGCTTCGGCTGTTCGGCAAAATCAAAAGCAACAACTACTACCGGGCCTTTAGGCTGGTTTGTTGTCCGTTGTTTGTTGTCGGTGGTTCGTGGTTGTTAGGAGTCACCTGAATGGCCAGGAGTCGCTTCGAAAATCTGGAGGTTTACCAACTGTCTGAAAAGATTGCTGATCTGGCCTGGGACATTGTTCAGTCGTGGGAGACGCTGGCCAGGGACACAGTCGGAAAGCAGCTGATTCGTGCAGCGGACAGCATTGGTGCAAACATCGCAGAAGGCGAAGGTCGTGGCTCGGGCAAGGATAATCGCCGTTTTGTCCGAATCGCCCGAGGCTCGTTAAACGAAACCAAACACTGGCTCCGTCGAGCTTTCAATCGAAAACTACTCACCGAACCCCAAATCACTACCCTCAAACCCCTCCTCGACGAACTCGCCCCAAGACTCAACGCCTACCTCAACTCCATCGGCAAATCGCCCCCACCCCCCAAAACCAACAACTAACCACTAACAACCCACAACCCACAACCCACAACCCACAACAAACAACAAACAACAAACAACAAACAACCCACAACAAACAACAAACAAAAATGCTCATCAAAAACCTTTTCGAACGCGACATCTTCCGGCCCATCAACGGGGTCGTAAAGGCTGACCAGCTCGACGATTCCTCGGTGTGGCAGGAACTGGACGAGTTCGTCATCACTCGCGAACTGGATCAGCATTTCCGCAGATTCATCGCGTGGTATCTCGATGCCGTAGACCACGGACGAAATCCAGACCCTGCGGGTAAAATGGGGATCTGGATCTCCGGTTTTTTCGGCTCGGGCAAATCGCACTTCCTGAAGGTTCTGTCGTATCTGCTGCGAAATCAGACGCACACCCACAACAACCAGCAGCGGCAGGCGGTGGATTTCTTCGAGAGCAAGGTGCATGACGCAATGCTCTACGGCGACATTCGCCGAGCCGTTGCCTCCAAAACCGACGTTGTCCTGTTCAACATTGACAGCAAGGCCGATCATGGCAGCAGTACCGGGCGAGACCTGATTCTGCGAGTTTTTGTGAAGGTGCTGAATGAACTGCAGGGCTACAGCGGGGACCATCCGCACATCGCCCACATGGAACGCTACCTCGAATCCAAAGGAAAACTGGCAGCCTTTCATCAGGCCTGGGAACGTCTGACAGGCCTGAGCTGGGCTGCGGAACGCGACGCTTACCAGTTCAACCGGGACGAAGTGGTGAAGGCGTTCAGCGAAGCCCTGGGACAAAGTCAGGCGGCCGCGGAAAAGTGGATCGACGGAGCGGAAGAGAACTTTTCACTCTCGGTGGAGAACTTCTGCAAGTGGACCAAAGAGTATCTGGATTCCCGCGGGCCGCAGCATCGCGTGGTCTTCCTCGTCGATGAAGTCGGGCAGTTCATCGGAAATGACTCGCACCTGATGCTGAACCTGCAGACCATCACGGAAGAGCTGGGAACGATTTGTCGGCGGCGAGCCTGGGTGGTGGTGACATCGCAGGAAGACATGGACACCGTACTGGGTGACATGAGCAAAACGAAGAAGCAGGACTTTTCGAAAATTCAGGGTCGCTTCCATCCGCCACTGTCCCTGTCCAGTGCCAATGTCGATGAGGTCATTCAGGCGCGTTTGCTGGCAAAGCGAGCGGACGTTTGTGACGAGCTGCAGGCGGTCTTTCAGAAACGTGGCGATATCCTTAAAAGCCAGCTCACATTCCGCAATTGCGGCATGACGTTTCGGCAGTATCGGGACAACGCGGACTTCGTTCGCAACTACCCGTTCGCCCCGTACCAGTTTCAGCTGATTCAAAGAATTTTCGAGGCAATTCGCAAAGCCGGGGCCACGGGAATGCATCTGGCACGCGGCGAGCGGTCCATGCTGGATGCATTCCAGTCAGCCGCAAAAACGGCATCCGATCGCGACGTCGGGGTCCTTGTGCCGCTGTACGATTTCTATCCATCCATTGAAAGTTTTCTGGACACGACAGTCCGCAAGACGATCGATCAGGCCGAGACCAACCCTGGCCTTGAGTCGTTTGACATCCGCCTGCTGCAGGTGCTGTTCCTGATTCGCTATGTGGATGAAATGAAGGGAAACGTCGACAACCTGGTGACTTTGTGCCTGGACCAGATTGATGGAGACCGGCTGGCGCTGCGTCGCCGCATCGAAACCAGCCTTGGACGTCTGGAGAAGGAAACGCTGATCAGCCGCAGCGGCGATAACTACTTCTTTCTGACCAATGAAGAACGTGACATCAACAAAGAGATCAAGCAGGTCGACCTTGCCAGTGGCGAAGAGGCTCGCCAGCTGGGCGAGATCATCTTTGAGGATCTGCTGAAGGGGCAGAAACGCCATAAGTTCAGCGGAAATGGCATGGTGTTTGACTTCAATCGTCGCTGCGACGGTTTTCCGATCGGCAACCAGCGTGATGGTGCTCTGCTGGTGTCGGTCATCACCCCGCTGGCTGATGACTACGACATGCTGGATAAAGGCCGTGCCATTCTGGAAAGCTCAGTCGACGGCGGTTACGTGCTGATCCGGCTGGGGAATGACGAGAGTCTGGGGCGGGAGCTGCGAACGTATCTGCAAACGGAGAAATACGTGTCGCGGAAGAACGACGGCACGATTTCCGAATCGACGCGGCGAATTCTGCGGGACTGTGCGGAGGACAACCGTCAGCGGCGTGAGCGTATGCGGCTGCAGCTGGAGGACATGCTGCCGGCGGGCGAGTACTTTGTCGTGGGACAGCCACTGAAGATCAAGGCGTCCGCGCCCACCGCTGCGCTGGACGAGGCGATGGAGTATCTGATTCGGAATACCTTCAGCAAGATGAACTTTTTGAAGCGGTTGTCGGCGGATCCGCAGAAGGAGCTGCAGGCTGTGCTGCGCAGCAACGACGTCGCCAAAGAGAATCTGTTGTTTCAGACGGGGGAAAACAATCCGGAGGCGATTGAGGACCTCCGCAGCTATCTGCAGTTGTGTGCGTTGAAAAGTCATCAGGTGGTACTGCACGAGATGCTGGAAAAGCGTTATTCGCTGCGTCCCTATGGCTGGCCGGAAGACGAAGTTCTGTTGTTGCTGGGTCGTCTGCTGGTGCTGAGTGAAATCAGCCTGATGATGGATTCAGCGATTCTGCCGGCGGACAAGGCCTGGGAGGCCATGACGACGCCGGCCAAACGCCGCAGGATCGTCGTTCGACGCAAGGAAACGTCTGATCCTCGGGCGATTCAGGCGGCGCGTTCGCTGGGCAAGGACATGTTTGCAGAGATGGGGCCGGACGGTGAAGACGGTCTGATGTCATTTTTGCAGAACAAGCTGCGACACTGGCAGACAACTTTGCAGGGCTATCGGCAACTGGCTGAGACCGGCAATTACCCCGGACGCGACACCATCGTTCAGGGTGCGACACTGATTTCAACGCTGCTGCAGGAGAAGGAAAGCCGCAAGTTTCTTGAGCGGTTTAACGGGTTGAAGAACGATCTGCTGGATTTGGCAGAGCAGTATCATGAGCTGGAGCACTTTTACGAGCACCAGAAGCCAATGTGGGAGAAGCTGCGGCGTGCGACGGCCACGTTTCAGTTCAATCGGCTGGAACTGGACAAGCACCCGCAGGCTGGTCCGGCATTTCGCAGGATGCAGGAGATTCTGGTGGCTGCTGCGCCCTATGGCCTGATCAAGGATACGGAATCCTTGATTGCGGCAGTGGAGCAGGTCAACACTTCGCTGCTGACGTCTCGCAGGGGACAGGCGAAAGAGACGATCGATAGTTATCTGGCCACTTTAACCACAGACGTGGATGATGCTGGCGGTGATGCGAGATTACGAACAGAGTGCCTGCGGCCGTTACAAATGCTGCGGGATCAGTTGCACTCACAGGAAAGTCTCGCACATATCAGCCAGCTGGAAGCGGAGGCTGTCAGAGAATACGACCTCGCAACAGGACGGATCGACGCTTACGTCAAGGCTTCGCGAATGCCACCGGCAGTGGCGGGTGGCGACGCCGAAGAATCATCTGCCGAGGCAACGTCAACTCAGCCACCACCGCCAGTGACCCCGCCAGTCAAGCCGCGCCGGGTGGTCAAGCCGGCCGATCTGCTGAAGTC
>JBJTPZ010000785.1:0-2730 GCA_046075365.1 Planctomycetaceae bacterium | reverse complement strand
GGCGTGAACTGGTCTGCTGCCGGGACGGTGGATTTGTTTGACGACATGCAGCGTCGTCGGGCGCGGTGGCGACTGCTGCTGGTCAGTTCGTGTCTGGTGTTGTTGCTGGGCACACCGCTGTGGATTTTGCGGGGGCAGCTGCAGGATGCAGCGCGGCAGACGCTGCAGGGCGAATACGACCGTGAGCAGGTGCGGCTGCAGGGTTTAAGCAGCTTGAATCCGGCGGTGCAGGTGCAGGCTGAGCGGGCTGCAAAGCTGCGGGCTGAAGCCGAGCGGAAGTCGGCTGATCTGGCGATTTCTGATCTTCGTGAGGCACTGGATTTGATTGATCAGGCCGAGCAGCTTGATGGTCAGGTGCGTCGGCTGCGAGAGCTGCTGAATCCGCTGGGAGAGACTCTGGCGGGGACGGAATGGTATGTTTCATCGGACTGGATCCGGGCTGAAGCGCAGCGGTTGGCTGACGAGCAGCAGAAGGCTGTGGGATTGCTGGACCAGGGCGAGGTGGTGGCTGCGCAGTCGCAGGCTGCGGAGCTGCTGGCAGCGCTGGGGAAGTTGCAGTCGGCGAACGTGCAGGCGATGCAGACGGACGTCATTCGTCGTGACTGGCAGCGTTTGCTGGGCAGTGTGCCGGAGCGTCTGAGGAGCGAGACTGTTTATCCGGCGCTGCGGGGCCGGGGCGAACAGGGAGACAGTTCGTGGAAGGACGGGCGGTGGAAGGATGCGGGACTGAGTTATGGTGCGGCGATCGCGGAACTGCAGCGGTGGCTGGACGGGGTGCTGACGGCGGACGAGAAGGCTTCGGCAGCGAAGCAGAGTGAGGGTGAAATTGCGCGGCTGGAGTCTGAGAAGGAGGTGCTGAAGAATGAGAAGGCGGAGCTGGATGTGCAGCTCAAGGCGCTGACGGCGCAGGCTGGAGTCCTGAGTGGTGAGCGGGACAGCGCACGGGCCGAGGCGGGCCGGCAGCAGTCAGAGCTGCAGCAGCTGCAGGCAAGTCTGCAGGCGACGGAGGCGAAGCTGGCTGCGGCGGAGACGGGGCTGCGGGATGTGCGGGAGCGTGAGCTGAAGGCAGTGCAGGGTCAGGCAGACAGTCTGAAACTGCAGCTGGCGGCGAAGGATGCTGAGATTCAGGCGCTGCAGAGTCGACCGGGCGGAGGTCAGGGCAATGATCCTTCATCGCTGGCGGCGATTGCGCTGGCGCGAATTGCGGCAGAGCAGGCGCAGCTGGGGCAGCAGAACCTGGGTGCTGAGCAGACGATTTTGCGGCAGACAGGTCTGCTGGTGGACGGGCTGGTGGAGTACGACAAGCTGGCGGGGGAAAAACGTCGGGCGCTTCACGAGAAGTTTCTGCCGACCAGTGATCGAGTGCGGGGGATTGAGGGGCAGATGGTGCAGTCGGAGCAGGTTCTTGGGGGTCTGCTGCGGGAGCTGGACAAACCGCTGGCGGAAAAGTATCAGCAGCTGCAGGCCATTATTGACGGGGCGCAGGCCGATTACACCAAACTGCTGACTCAGGTGACGGAAGAAAACAAGGATGCGAAACAGCTGGCCGGGAAGATCGCCGGTCTGCGGCAGCAGCAGGCACAATATCAGTCGGCCCACAAGCGATTTGCCGAGCAGCAGGTGCTGAGTGGAGCAGCGCTGCTGCAGGTGTGCCGAGAGTACTCTGCGGCTAAACTGAGCCGGCGGCGGACTGAGGAGACGAGGAAGCTGATCGCTGAGGGCAAGCGTGCTGCATTGCCGGCAACGATGGTGCCGATCAACGGTGGGACTTTCATGATGGGTTCGAAGAATGGCTCATCCGATGAGCAGCCGGTGCATCAGGTAAAGCTGTCGGATTTTTCGATTGGTCGCAATGAAGTGACCAACGATGAAGTGCTGGAGTGGTTGAATGCACAGGGTGTGGTGCTGCAGGACGGCTGGATCAATCTGGACTCACAGTTTTGTCCGATTCGACGGAGCGTGTCGAAGTACGAATTGAATACTGCATCCAGTTTTGGCCGATCGGGAAAGCAGCCGATGGTCTGTATTTCTCAGCGGGGTGCGATTGCGTATTGTGACTGGATGAAGACACGGTATCCGGGCTGGAACATTCGACTGCCTTATGAGGCGGAGTGGGAATATGCAGCGCGGGCTGGCAGTGTGACGGAATATCCGTGGGGCGACAGTATTACGACAGCGGACGCGAACATCAGCGGTGGTCCAGGCGTGACGACGGAAGTGGGGTCATACCGTCCAAACGCGTGGGGTTTGTATGACACCGTGGGGAACGTCTGGGAATGGTGTCTGGACTCGTACGACGAAGATTATTACGGCAGCAGTCCGGCTGAGAATCCTCGTGGCCCTGCGGCTGCCGGGGGTTCGGTTGTTTGCCGTTCTGGTTCCTGGTACGACGATGCTCCCTACGCTCGGTCTGCTAACCGGCTCAGCAACTATCCGGTCTTCACCAACTACTACATTGGTTTTCGTATTGTTGCCGAGTGAGTATCTTCCCAGTCCTTCCTCAGCGATTCGGACTCTGTTACTCTGCACTCTGTTCTCTGACTTCTCTGTCCTCTGTCTTCTCTGAAACGCCGGGACGCAGTCCCGGTGCGAAAAAAATTATGCAGATGCCGGACACTCCTTTGTTTGTGAAGACGCATGATTTTGTGTTGTGGTTGCTGCGATTTTGAACCACGAATGGACACAAATGACGGGGGACGGTTGTTTGGCGCGGCTCTTCGAAGGTGGCTC
>JBJTPZ010000784.1:0-72767 GCA_046075365.1 Planctomycetaceae bacterium | reverse complement strand
GAAACTCAGCATCAGGTCACGCTGACGAAATCGTTTTACATGGGCCGCACCGAGGTGACTCAGGGGCAGTGGAAGAAGGTTTCACGAACCGAACCGTGGAAAGCAGAGCGATACGTCCTTGAAGGCGACGACAATCCGGCTGTCTGTGTCAGCTGGAAAGACGCTGTGGAGTTCTGCGAAAAGCTGAGTGCGCTGGAGGGCAAGCCGTACCGGCTGCCGACAGAAGCCGAATGGGAATACGCCTGCCGCGGCCGGACTAAAACGGCTTTCAGTTTCGGGGAGGATGAAGCGGACCTGGGGAAGTACGCCTGGTATGACGGAAACGCATGGAAGGTCAAGGAAAAATACTCGCACCGGGTTGCCCAAAAGCTGGCGAACCCGTTCGGCCTGCACGACCTTCACGGCAATAATTACGAATGGTGCAGAGACTGGTACGGCGATTACCCGTCTGCCCCGCTCACCGATCCTCGCGGTCCCGAAGCAGGGTCTTCTCGCGTTTTGCGTGGCGGATCCTGGTACAGCGAGCCGAGCTTCCATCGTTCTGCGAACCGCAGCAGTCGCACTCCGGAGTTCCGTTGCCACTTCTACGGATTTCGTTTAGTGCTGTAGCAGCATTCGTCAGCCCCCAGCTCCAGAAGCACCGCAGCACAGCAAACTGGCACCCGACGCCCGGTGCTTCGACGGCGCTCAGCCGTGTGATCACCTGCTGCTCGAAGTCGCCGCTGTTCACGCAGCAGCCAGCAGCGGGCCGGCTGCTGCCAGCTCCATCGCCAGCACCTCGGCAGCCATCGCCTCATAGTCCACAGCCCCGGCGGAACCCGGAGCATAATCCAGCACGGACTGCCCAAACCCAGGAGCCTCAGCCAGCTTGATGTTACGGCGAATCTTCGTGCTGAAAATCCGCGCCTTCGACCACGGTGACTCTGCATCACTGCTGCGCAAAAACAACTTCAAATCCTCAACCACGTCCGCCGCCAGCCGCGTACCCGACTCGTACAGACACAGCATAATCCCCGTCACCCGCAGGTCACGATTCAGACGACGAGTGACCAGTGCCGTCGTCTCAAACAGCTTCGACAACCCCTGCAAGGCAAAGAAATGCGGCTGCAGCGGGATAAACACTTCATTCACCGCCGTCAGCGCATTGATCGTCAGTACTCCCAGCGACGGAGGACAGTCAATTACCACATAATCAAACCGCTGCTGCTCCTTCCAGTGCCGCATCGCATTCCGCAACAGAAACTCACGGCCAGACTGACCCGCCAGTTCAAGCTCAGTCGCCGCCAGATCAATGTTCGCAGGTACCAGCGACAGGTTGTCTATCACCAGCTGTCGCGTGTCATCCAGAGTGCACTGGCCGGTAAATACGTTGTACGCCGACGGCATCTCAGGGCCCGCTTCCACTCCCAGATGCAAAGACGCATGAGCCTGAGGATCCAGGTCAATCAGACAGACTCGACGACCATGACGAGCCAGCGCGGCAGCCAGATTCACACTGGAAGTCGTCTTTCCCACTCCACCCTTCTGATTCATCACTGCGATGCTGCGCATGACATCCCTTCCAGCAACACTCAATCCAGACTCACGACACGGAACATACCTGCCGCCCGAAGCCTTCCTGCTCCGACCGGCCCGCATCACCTTGCCAATGCAGTTTATGATGACTGGGCCCATCAGGACCAGACCGATTTTCGACCCCGGAGAAAAGCTGAAAATTCAACGCAATCCACTGCAAATTCACCACTTACACCACGCTGCACCGCCGCAAACCAATGCCGTTTCTCAGACCGGTTTCCGCTTTTTGCCAATCCCGTGTAAGATCCGCAGTGCTGCCACCTGGCCTGTCTCTCAGGAATTCCTGCATGCCTCCTGTTTCTCTCGCTGCCTCCGTCGGCCCTGTTGACCTGCTGGTACTGATCGTCCTGCTGGCCGGTTCGATCGTTGTCGGGATTCGAGCCGGACGCGGGGCCACCAGCGCCGATGCCTACCTGCTCGGCGGTCGCTCGCTGCCCTGGTGGGCCATCCTCGGATCCATCGTGGCAACAGAAACCAGCACTGCCACAGTACTCAGCGTGCCCGGGTCCGCATTTGGCGACACAGGCCTCAAGTGGCTGCAGATTCCGCTGGGATATCTGGCCGGTCGAGTCCTGGTGGCAGCCGTATTCCTGCCCCGCTACTTTCAGGGCAATCTCTACACCGCCTACGAAGTTCTGGAAAAACGATTCGGCTCTCTGACCCGCAGAGTTTCCTCGCTGCTGTTCCTGACCACTCGCAGCCTCGGAGACGGCCTGCGACTGTTCCTTGCCGGCCTCGTGCTGGAACGCCTGCTGGGCTGGCCACTGGCAGCCAGTGTACTGGTGATGAGCGTCGTGACGGTGATCTATACCGTCATCGGTGGCCTGCGTTCGGTTGTCTGGAACGACTGCATTCAGTTCGTGATCTACCTGATTGGCGGCATCGCCTCAGTCTTTGTGATCTCCGGTCGCATCGATGGTGGCTGGCAGCACCTGCTCACCTGGGCTGTCGATTCCGGCAAACTGCAGCCCTTTAATTTTCAGTTCACGATTTCCGATCCCTTCAACTTCTGGGCCGGACTGATCGGCGGGGCTGTTCTGACCATCGGCACTCACGGCACAGACCACATGATGGTCCAGCGATATCTCAGTGCCCCCAGTCAGCGTGATGCAGCGCGGGCCGTGATTGCCAGTGGCGTGGTAGTTCTGCTGCAGTTCCTGCTGTTTTGTTTCATTGGTGTTCAGCTGGCCTGCTTTTATGCACAGGACGGACGAACGGCCCCGGGTACCGGCGACCGAATTTTCATCGGCTTCATCGTCGAACATTTTCCCCGCAATGCGGGACTGGTGGGACTGATGCTGGCCGCAGTGCTCTCGGCTGCCATGTCCACACTTTCCAGCTCACTCAATGCTTCTGCCTCGGCCGTCCTGAATGACTTTTGGATTCCGCTTTCCAGCCGACAGCTGTCACAGTCGCAGCAGGTCCGGTTATCCCGCCTGCTGACTCTGGGCTTTGGAGCACTACAGGCGATCATCGCCATTCAGGCCGCTCGTCTGGACAAGTCGGTCGTCGACAGTGCACTGACCATCGCGGGGTTTTCCGCCGGTATTTTGCTGGGAATCTTTTCACTCGGCATTCTGTCAGGTCGGGCAGGGCAGGGGGCCGCGCTGATCGGAGCCGCAGCAGGTCTGCTCGTGCTGCTGCTGGTTCAGTTCAGTCCGCTGCTGAACGGCCCTGTGATCGCCTGGCCCTGGCTGGCTCTGATCGGGGCCTCGACCACATTCGCCGTGGGCCTGCTTGTTTCCGAGGCAACAGGAAGCTCCAAATGACCGCCGGGCTGCGACTTGGTCTCGAAGTTCTGGCCGACAATCCGGGGCTTCTGCCGGCCTCAGGGCGACTGGGGCTGCTGCTGAATCAGGCCTCCGTCAACAACCAGCTGCAGCTTTCCTGCGATGTCCTTGCTCAGGTCTTCCCAAATCGGCTGCAGCGGCTGTTCTCCCCGCAGCACGGATTCTGGAGCGAGCAGCAGGCGAACATGATCGAGTCTTCCGATGCTCGCTATGAACCGCTCGGCCTGCCAGTCTGCAGCCTGTACTCGCACACCCGACGACCTCCCCGACAGCAGCTGCAGGATCTGGACCTCCTGCTGATTGATCTGCAGGATGTGGGCACTCGAGTCTACACGTTTGTCTGGACCATGCTGGAATGCCTGCGCGCCTGTGCCGAGGCCGGTGTGCCCGTCTGCATCCTCGACCGGCCCAATCCGCTGGGAGGCCTGGTTGTCGAAGGCCCGCCAATTGTCGCCGGGTTCGAATCGTTCGTCGGCAACGCCCCAGTTCCCATGCGGCACGGCCTGACCATGGCCGAACTGGCCCTGCTGTTCAATCGTGAGCTGCACGTCGGAGCCGATGTGCGGTACATTCCCATGCAGGGCTGGCAGCGAGCTGACCTGTGGCCCGATCTGAATCGCGAATGGGTTCCGCCTTCACCCAATATGCCGCGATGGGAAACCTGCTTTGTGTACCCTGGACAAGTTTTACTGGAAGGTCTCAGTCTGTCCGAAGGCCGCGGCACCACACGGCCTTTTGAAATCTGCGGGGCCCCAGGACTTGATCCGCTACGGCTGCTTCATTTCCTGAATCAGCAGGCTGCACCAGGCCTGCAGTGCCGACCGCTGAAATTTCGCCCGACTTTTGACAAATTCAGCGGTCAGGTCTGTGATGGACTGGCACTGCATGTGCAACAGCCTGCTCTGGTACGGTCTTTCCACTGGACGCTAAGACTGCTGCAGGCGGTCCGGCAGATATCCCCCGCCAGTTTGCGCCTGCTGGATCCGCCGTACGAGTACGAGTACCGCAGACCGCCCCTGGATATTCTGTATGGATCTGCTGAACTGCGGCAGGCACTGACAGCAGAAACCGAATTCGACAACGCCCGACTGCAGCAGCTGGCCAGGGTTGATGAACTGGCCTGGTTCCGGCGGACCGCCGATATCCTGCTGTACGACTGAACCGTCTGAGATCAAAACCAACGTCGTTTACAAGAAAATTCCAGCCGGATTTTCCGTTTCCAAATAGAAAACGGCCTGTTTGTTCCCGTTCTTTGGAACGAATCGGGCAGATTCCTGCGTCAGATCGTGAGGACTCTGCGGGCATCTTGTGATTTGCGGGCCTTACCCCTAAAACACCGGGATTCCGCGGTCGCCGTGCTGGATTACGGCTGCCGCAGCGCTCGCATTTTGGCAGGATATCCGCCGAATTGTGCGCCCTCCCGATCATCGGGACTCCTCTTTTCGTGCAAAGTGCAGAACCGTGCATCGAGTATTGATTACTGACAGTTTGTCAAAAGCCGGCCTGAAAGTTCTGGAACAGACTCCCGGTATCGAAGTGGTAATTCGCAGTGGCCTGACACCACAGCAGGTCCGCGAAGAACTGAAATCGGTGGATGCCATCATCATCCGCAGTGGTACAACGCTGACCGCAGAAATTCTGGAAGACCAGCAGCGTCTCAAGTGCATCGCCCGCGCCGGGGTCGGCGTCGACAACATCAACCTCGAAGCAGCCACTCGGGCCGGCGTGCTCGTGATGAACACTCCCAGTGGCAACACCATCAGCACGGCTGAGCACACGTTCGCCATGATGCTGGCTCTGTCACGAAACATCGGACCTGCGCATGCCAGCATGAAGGCCGGCAAATGGGATCGCAAGTCTTTCCAGGGTACGCAGCTGGCCGGAAAAACTCTGGCAGTGCTGGGACTCGGCCGCATCGGACTCAGTGTGGCCGCTCGCGCCCGGGCCTTCGAGATGAACGTGCTGGGCTACGATCCGCTGATTTCGGAAGAGAAGTGCAAAGAGCTGGGAATTCAGCTGTTCCGCGACGTCGACGAAATTGTCACTCGCTGCGATTACCTCACGGTGCACACACCCCTGACCGACGAAACTCGCGGCATCATCAACGCCGCTCGACTGGCCAGCATGAAAAAGGGTGTGCGGATTATCAACTGTGCTCGAGGCGGTATCATTGACGAACAGGATCTGGCAGCTGCCATTGAATCCGGACACGTTGCCGGTGCGGCTCTTGACGTGTTTGTCGATGAGCCTCCCACCGACCGCCGTCTGGTGGACCTGCCCAAAGTGCTGGCTACCCCCCACCTCGGTGCTTCCACTGACGAAGCCCAGGAAATGGTGTCCATCGAAGCGGCCGAACTTGTCGTCGCTTATCTGCAGCGAAACGAAATCCGCTGCGCCGTGAACATGGCTCCCGTATCCGCACAGGAAATGGCTGAGCTGCAGCATTATCTGAACCTGTGCTACCGACTGGGTCTGCTGTCGGCCCAGATGATTCGCGGGCAAGGCCTGAAAAACGCCGAAGTGGTTTATCGCGGTGATGCCGCGTCCCGAAAAACACGCCTGCTCACAAACGCCTTCACCGCAGGTCTGCTGGAAGGTGCTTTGGACGAATCCGTCAATGTCATCAACGCCACCTCCGTCGCTCAGGCTCGCGGTATTCATATCCGCGAATCGGCCACAGGTGACTGTGAGAACTTCGCCAGCATGGTCTCGGTCATCGTTGAAACCGGACACGGACGTTTCGAAGCCTCGGGTACGATCTTCGGCAATCAGTTCATGCGACTGGTGCGGCTGAACGAGTTTCAGTTTGAAGCCTATCTGGATGGACTGCTGCTGATTTATCGCCATCGCGACGTGCCAGGTGTCATCGGGTTTATCGGAACGCATCTCGGTGAAGACAATGTGAACATCGCTCAGATGGCACTGGGACGACGTTCGCAGGCTCCGGGAGGCCCGGCAGCGGCAATCCTGAACCTTGACAGCACCCCGTCAGCCGAAACACTCAACAGAATTCGCGCCTACCAGCCGGACACGAAAGTGGATATTGTGAAACTGCCACCGGCGAATGCCGGACTGCCCTGGCTGACCGCCCGCTGAACGTCCATCAGTGGTGCTCAGCCACCCAGCCCCCCCATCAATCCTCAGACGGACTGTGGCACCAGCCACAGTCCGCCTGCATTTGTCAACCACCGCATCCATGGCAGACATCCCCTGTTGTTATTTCCACAGATCACCTGTACTCTTTAACTCGCATAAATCAGCAACCCCAAACGCATTCCTCAGACAAAAACCCTGACAGCCTGTATCCATTCCCCCTTACCTTCGCCGTGCAGCGCTCACACCCGCGGACTCCCGTCCGCGGCTCGCCAAAACGAAAACCGAGAATCGAAAACTGCCCACTGACCACTGACCACTGCGAGTTTCCCTTCGCGGCTTCGCGGCTTCGCGTGAGACTTACTGTCTGCAACGCCCCCTCATGGCTATACTACCCCAGAAATCAAAAAGCCGGACAGCTACCCACAAGCTCTCCAGCACTTACACCCGCGGACTCCCGTCCGCGGCTCGCCAAACCGAAAACCGAAAACCGAAAACCGAAAACTGACCACTGACCACTCCCATGCCCTTTGCCATTGATGTCCGCGATGTGACTCGCACTTACGATGACCTCAAAGCGGTCTCGGCAGTCTCCTTTGCGCTGCCGATCGGCAAAACCCTCGGACTGATCGGCCCCAACGGTGCCGGCAAAACGACTTTGCTCCGCATGATCTGCACCCTGGTACAGCCAGACAGCGGTGATGTGCTGGTCCAGGGTTTTTCCGCTCGCCAGCAGCCTCGCGATGTTCGTCGACAGCTGGGCTTCATGCCAGCCGAATTCGGATCACCCCGCGGCGTCTCCATTGCCGAGTATCTTGAGTATTTCGCCTGCCTGTTCGGTCTGTCGGCCACCGATCGCCAGCAGCGAATTCGCGATGTGTGTGAGCTGACCGAGCTGCGGGGCAGGGAAGGAGTGCTCGTCAACGGACTCTCGACAGGCAATCGTCAGCGGCTGCTGCTGGCAAAAACTCTGCTCCACGATCCGGCCGTCCTGGTCCTCGACGAACCCGCCAGCGGACTTGACCCCCGCGCCCGCAACGAACTGCGAGCCATCATTCGGACGCTGGCCTCGCTCGGAAAATCCGTACTGATCAGCTCACACATCCTGCCTGACATCGAAGACATCAGTGATCAGATCGCCATCATGGAAGCCGGGAAACTGGTTCTGCACGGTGACCTCGGCAGCCTGCAGCAGGCACATGCCGATCAGCGACGCACTGTGCGACTGAAAGTTGCCGAATCCGACCTCCAAAAGGCTCGTGAATTACTGCTGTCACTGCCGCAGGTCCGCACCTGCGAAGTGGCCGATCGAGGCTTAACGATTGTCTTTGAAGGCGAGGACACCAGCAGCCTGCTGACAAATCTGCTGCAGGCCCGCATCCGTATTACGTTCTTCTCCGAAAACGAAGTTGACCTCGAACAGATCTTCATGCGGACCACTGCAGGGAAAGTCACATGAGATATCTGCTGCAGCTTCCCGAATTCATCCGCTCCAGCCCGACGTGGATTCGCGATCGATCAGGACTGCTTTCCGGCTATCTTGTGGGACTGACCGCCCTGATTCTGAACGCCGGCATGCTGGGAATAATCGCTCTGCTGATCGACAGTCCCAGCAGCTTTCGCCGGCTGCTGCAGACACTCGATTTCGGCAGCCTGCTGGGGCTGCTGTTGTGCGGTGGTGCCATTGCCGCAGTCACACTCCTTGTCCCCCTGCGACAGACCGGACTGTTCCTGGCCCCGCGGATCGGACGTTACTTCGACCAGATTGTCTTAAGCGGCATTTCGCCCATGCGTTACATGGCCGGCACGATTGTCGGCCAGAATCTGTTCTTCGCCCTGATCCTGTTTCTGATGCTGCCCTGGTTCACACTGGCACTGTCCATCGGAGGCATGCATTTCAGCACATTTCTGGGCAATCTGTTTCTGATCTGGCTGTACAGCATGCTGCTGGCAGTGACCACTGCAGCACTGTCTTTGTACATCACCGAACCGCTGGCCTTTGCCGCAGTCTCTGTGGGCTCACTGCTGGCGTCGCTGATCAGCCTCCTGCCTGTTCCGCTGCAGCCAGGGCTTGTCACGCCGGTGCCCGCACTGCTGGCCAGTGTACCGCAGCTGATGATGGCGGCTGCTCCCATGTTTGGCAGCCAGCTCGGATATGCTGAGGTTTTCGTACTGACCACCGTGGTGATGTCCGCCGTCATCTTTGCAGGCTTGCTGCAGCTGCATTTCGGCCCGCTGTTCGGACTGATTCGCGATAACTCGGCGTTCGGCGAAGTCGTCCACGAAGGTGACAATCGGCTGAAACGAAGATTTCGATTTCGACTGCATATCCAGCGTCCGTCCGAGCTGGCGTTTTTCTATCAGAATCGCAGCCGCCTGCTGTCTCGCTGGGAAGGCCTGATTCGCTGGGGTGGCAGCCTGCTGCTGCTGGGCACCATTGCCGGATTCGGCTGCACGCTGCTGTTCGCCGGACTGCGGATAATGCTTGTCGGTACAAACACTGCCCTGGCAGCCAATGCCGGCTACATCACCTCCGTTGTGCAGGCCGCCTATATTGCAGGGCAGTTGGGTACAACGGCCGTGGCTGTCGTGGCTGTGCTGGTGTTCTCACACAATCGCTGCACTTTTAGCCTGCCCATTTGCGTGGTGCCAGGGGTTCGCCTGCGAGCCGGTACGCTGGACTGGGCCGCATTTCTGCTGATCGTGGGAGGTACCGCCACTGCCGTCAGTCTGATTCTGCTGGACGCCGCCGGCCCCTGCCAGCGACTGATGTCGGTCGCCGTCGGACAGACCAGCGACTATATCGCACAGTTCGCGTCCGTACAGGTCGCTCGCTGGGCTGTAGAACCACAGTTGATCGTCGTCACGGCTGCCCTGACGGTGTACCTGATGCAGCGGAATTTTTGCCTGCATTTTTGGTCCAGAATTCTTGCCAGCATTCTGACCGGATTCTTTTGGTTCTTCGGACTGGCCATCGTTCCTCTGGTCGTTGGAATGATGCTGCATGAACGAGGATTTCGGATTGAAACCCTCGATCGATATTCAGAGCTGGGACTCCCGCTTGCTCTGCTGTCACCCATCATGGCCTCGATCACTCGGTTCGCTGAAGGACCGTACAACATGAAATGGGACCAGCCCCTGCATGGGTTCTACGCATTGAACATCGGCATCTGGCTGGTGCTGGGCACGCTGCTCATGGTACGCGAACGCCGACTGAAAAAAGCAGATGACGCCTGGCGCAACGGAAGGAGCGGACCATGATGCTGCGATTCATTCTGACCTGCACCTGCCTGCTGACTTTCGCAATCCCCACTGCTCACGCCCAGGTGGCAGCGGCACCAGCCAGCACTGATTACCCAGGACTTGACATCCAGGCAGTGCTCGGCTGGGACGGCTTCATCGACGC
The DNA here is from genome assembly GCA_046075365.1 of Planctomycetaceae bacterium. Taxonomy (GTDB): domain Bacteria; phylum Planctomycetota; class Planctomycetia; order Planctomycetales; family Planctomycetaceae; genus SXXK01. Next base: position 62,903 of record JBJTPZ010000784.1, on the reverse strand, counting down.
GCGTACTCCCACACCAATTTCCTTTCTGATTTCCAATAACAGCCAGGACGTGCTTGAGGGCACACTGGTGCTGCGAGAACCAAACACTTTTCGCACTCTGGTACTGGAAAATCTCACTGTCGGTCCCGGCAGCAAACGGCAGTTCGGATCCGTCATTCACCTCGCTGACTGGGAACAGTGTGAAGCCTCATGGGAAGGTGCTCGCGGCGTCCTCTGGACTCGCCCCGTTTCCCTGATCGGGCTGCGACAGTACGCGGCAGATAAAGCCGCACTGCTGTACGTGGAAGAAGGTGGCCGATCGCTGAAATTCAATACGCCGGAAGGGCAGCCCGTTCTGAACGGTACACTGCCAGGAGATTTCATACCGCCAGGGTTCTATGGCCAGCAGGTCACACCACTGTCGATTCCGCCATGGCAGCTGCCGGTTCATCCGGGACCACTGACGGTGCTCCGCGGCCTCGTACTGGCTGACACACTCAAACCGGAATCACTCAATGACGCCCAGTGGAATGCTCTTGGCCGCTGGGTCTGCATGGGCGGACTCGTCTTTGTCTCCCAAAACTCCACCAGACTGTCCGAACGCCTGCTGCAGGCCTGCCCGCTGCGCAATGATGGTCCTCCCAGTGATGCCGCCCGCATGCTGATCGGGGCCGGCAGCCTGTATCGCCTGCCCGGCCCGGAAGGTACTGACAACGAACAACAATTGCAGCAGGTCGCTCAAATCGTGGCGCTGGAACCCGGGCGAGTTCTTCCGGATGCCTGCCGCACTCTGGAACTGGAAGACTGGTCGGCACCAGCCTCGGAAGTAACCCTTGGTCGAGTCCTCTCAGTGCTGCTGATTTACGCCGCCCTGTCGTCACTAACGCTGATCATGTTCCGCAGTACACGCCGCTGGATCCTGATCTGGACCACCAGCGTCGTGGCACTCGCCAGCCTTGGGGCAGTCGCCGCCGGAGTCTCCGTGCGTTTTAGCCGAGGCGACATGACCTGTACGGTTTTTTCCGAACCCGGAGCAGGCGGCATCGTTGAGACGGCCGTTCTGAAACTAAACTCCGCCGGCGGCAGCAGCTTCCGCACAGCCCTCACCGGACAAATTCCCGACATCCAGATCAATCACGACGAACCAGACCGCCGCTACAATTACTACTACAGAAACCCAACAGAAAACCAGCTTCGCACATGGCCGGCATTCAGCCTGACCCCCAACCTCACTCCCGAAACACCCGGCCTGTGCACCGTGTCCGTGCCGATTTCACCATGGGGTGAAAGACATCTGCGGGCTGTCGATTTTCGACGCGTCAATTCACCGCTGCAACTCAAGCTCGACTACCTGCCCGAAAACCAAACCGGACCGCTGCAGGGGCAGTGGCAAGTCCGGGTCACCGGCACCTCAGCCTGGCGACCCGCGAATATCACCCTGAAAATGGAGATTCGCCATGTGCGACAGACAGAAAACGGCGCACTCAGCCCGGATCAGCTGACCTCCACACTAAGCATCCCCTTCAGCAGCAAAACAGACGCGCCCGAATGGACCGCAGAAGTCCCCGCAACCAAACTTTCCTGGACGCCACAGCAGATCGACATCTGGATTCGCTCAGATCAGCAAACCGAACTGGCCCCCGGAATGGCAGTCCTTTGGCTGGAAGGCTCCGTGCTGGAACCGGCAAATCTGAAGCCTGATGAGGCTGCTACCGAATTCACGGAAGTTGCTGAAACTCAGCACCGATTCATTTACCAGATCCCGCAGTCGCTGATCCCCGCAGCATGGCTGAACCTGCTAAGAACGGCCCCCTGAAGCCCGCACACAAGTCAGCCATCCCGGTCCTGCCCACGAGCCGGATTCTTCCAGGCCCACGTGTCGTCCTCGCGCAGCCGCAAATAACTCTGATACCGAATCATCGGTATCAGACCCTCCGCCACCGCCGCCTTCACACCACAATGCTCTTCATGAATATGTGAGCAGTCCGGGAAACGACACCACGGAATGAATGGACGAAACTCTACGTAATAACCGTCCACTTCCTCCAGAGCCAGATCCCATAACTCAAATTGACGTATCCCCGGCGTATCACAAACCCACCCGCCGGCTGTCAAAGGCACCAGTCGCGCACGCCGCGTTGTGTGCGTCCCCTTGTGACTCCAGTCACTGACGTCCGCTGTCGCCAGCCCCAGCGCCGGATCCACAGCGTTCAGCAGCGATGACTTTCCCACCCCGCTCTGTCCGCTCACCGCCGTCTGACGCCCGGACAGCAGCGTCCTCAGCTGCGCAATCCCCTCACCCGTCCGAATACTGGCCAGCACCACCGTATACCCCGCACGACCATAAGCCCGGATATGCGGGAGCAGGGTTCGAGTATCCACGAGGTCGCTTTTGCTGATGCAGATGATAGGCATAATGCCCCGCTCCTCTGCACACACCAGATAACGATCCACCAGCTGCGGCCGAAACTCAGGATCAGCAGCCGCATTCACGATCAGCACCTGATCAATGTTGGCCACCAAAATGTGCTCACGCCCATGACTGCCGCGAGACAGCACGCCGTAACGCGGCTCAACACGCTCAATCACGCCCTGGCCGGCATCGCCCTCCTGACGAAACAGCACACGATCACCCGTAACCACCACATTCCGAGCATCTCGAGCCAGTGAACGCAGTATGCCGCGAACCGAACACGAATACTCGCGACCAGAATCATCACAACGAACCAGAATGTGCAGCCCGATAAAACTGACGACCCGACCACGCTGACACGTCGACTCGTCCACAACCCGCAACAGCTGATCACCCTCCGCCCGCACACCAACCATCGTGCGGCGACGGAACAGATCGCCCCGCGATGTCACACGCTCCTGACGTGAAACATCCTCAGCAGCCTCCTGATCACTCAGCAGGTCATGCGTCAGATTCTGCTGGCGGGCGCGAGCCTGCTTGTTGCGACGCAGATCCACCCGCACCTTATCACCGTAGTTCTTCGGTCGATGATGCTTGCGTCCCTTGTCCGCCATTACCCGCGCCCCTTACGGACCAAATATGCGGCACTACAGAATTGCAGCACCCTTCACCTGAATTCCCTTCAACTGCATCTTCAGCTCTTCCACGTTCGGCGAAATTTCAAATGCCGCCTCACGACTGATAATTTCACGCATCACAAAGTCATACAGACTGTCGTTGAACAACTGCATGCCTTCCGTCTTGCCGATGCGGATCGCCGCCCACAGCTTCTCGTCCTGCTCCTCCATCACCAGCTTGCGAACCGTCGGATTGAAACTCATGATCTCGACAATCGGAACACGCGGAGGCACATCCACAATCGTCTTCAGCAGCTTCTGTCCCACGATGCACTTCATGTTCATCGCCATACTCGCGCGAATCGCCTTGTGCATGTCAAATGGAAACAGGTCCAAAATACGCGAAATCGTACCGGGGGCCCCCGGAGCGTGAATGGTTCCAAACACCAGGTGCCCAGTTTCAGCCGCATGAATGGCCGTCTCAAAGGTCTCCCGGTCTCGCATCTCACCCACCAGCATAATATCGGGATCCTCACGCACCGCATGCTTCATCGCGATGTGAAAGTCAATCACGTCCTGACCAATCTCTCGCTGGTTGATCAAACACTTGTCCGACGTGTAAATGAACTCAATCGGGTCCTCGATCGTCAGAATATGCTTGTTCATATTCCGATTGATCCAGTCCAGCATCGACGCAATCGTCGTACTTTTGCCGGAACCCGTCACACCCGCCAGCAGCACCATCCCCTGGTCATACCGACAGTGCTCAACCATGCAGGCCGGCAGAAACAGCTTTTCAAAGGGCGGAATCGAACGCTCAATTTTTCGCGCTACCATGCCGACCTTGCCAAGCTGAGTCAGCAGGTTCACACGGAAACGCCACGGATCATTGTCCGCCGAAACGACCTTCGAAAAGTCAGCCCCACCGTTCATATGAAAGATGTCCAGATTGCGCTGGTCCATCATCGGGAACGTCAGCTCAATCATCTGGCTTTCACTGATCGGTGGCATCTCCAGCTCACGCAGTCCACCGCGAATACGAAAAATCGGCGGTCGACCCACCTGCAAATGAATGTCAGAACACTTGTGCTTGATCGCCAGCCGGAAAATCTTGTCAATCTCCAGGTCTTTGCGAGGATCAAACGTGGATTTTTTCCAGTCAGCTATCAGCACCATCGGTTTTGCCCCGAAATTCTTCGCCCGCTGTAATTACCAGTCACGCCCGGACTCAACAGTCGCCCCAGACCCCCGTTATACCAGGTTCCGGAAACTCGTGCAGCATTCCAGCCCCGAAAATTCACTCAGCCCCCAACAAGTTCCACCTGTTCATCGGTCACAACACACCGCACAAATCGCTGATTTTCACCCGTTTCAGCCCAGCCCAATCGGCAGTGACACCGAAAATCGAGTCCCCCGGCCAGGCTCGCTCTCACACACTATCTGTCCCCGATGAGCCTCCACGATCCGACGCACCGTCGGTAATCCCAGACCACTGCCGCCCGAACGAGTCGAAAAGAAGGCCTGAAACATCTTGCTGCGAGTCTTCTCGTCCATCCCCCGACCCGTGTCAATGACCTCCAATACCACCGCTCCCGCTCGCACCCGAGTCAGCAGTTCAATCGAACCACCCTCCGGCATCGCCTCCAGCGCATTGCGGCACAAATTCGCCAGCGCCTGCCGCATCAAAGCCCTGTCCAGCAGCACCGGCGGAAGATCACTGTCCAGATGAGTCCTTAACTCCACATCCGCAGCCTCCGCCTGCGCCTCCAAAAACCCCACATACTCCGAAACCACGTCGTTCAGCTGCCCCTCCTCCAAATGCAGCTCGCCTGCCCGCGCAAACTGCAGAAACGCATTCAAAATCTCCTCCAGATTCCGACACTCACCACGCAGACTGCCAATCCGCCGCAACATCCTGCGACCACGAGGCGAATCATCCTCACCCAAATCCTCCGCCAGCAGCTCCAGATTCATCCCAATCGTCGAAAGCGGATTGCGAATCTCATGCGCCAGCCCGCCAGCCAGCGTCGCCAGCTCAGTATTCTGAGCACGCAAGAGCTCCCGCTCTCGCTCCCGAGATTCATCCATCACAATCACTCCCCACACAAAACGCTGCCAGCCACACTCACTGCCACAGCCACAGCCTAAAAAAAGAGCCCGGCAGATCGCTCCGCCGGGCTCAGTCTTCACGAGCACAATCTCACTCGTCGTCACCACCAGCGTCGGCCTTCTTCGCCAGCAGCACCGCTTTCCGCGACAACCGCACGCGATTCTGATCGTCCACCGAAATCACCTTCACTTCAAACACGTCGCCAACCTTCACCACCTCAGACGGATGCTTCACGAAACCGTCCGACAGTTCGCTGACGTGACACATGCCGTCCTTGCCCGGAGCAATCTCAATAAAGGCACCAAAGTCCTTAATCGAAGTCACCTTGCCGGTGTAAACACGACCCGGCTGAATCTCTTCACAAAGAGCCTCCACGCGAGCCAGAGCGGCGTCGGCAGACTGAGCATTCGCGGCGGAAATCGTCACCGTTCCGTTCTCCGCAATGTCAATCAATGCACCAGACTCCTCCTGAATCGCCCGGATCGTCTTGCCGCCAGGACCAATCAACAGACCAATCTTCTCTGGATTGATCGATGTCTGCACCAGCTTCGGAGCTGTGGCAGAGACGTCCGTGCGAGGACGACGGATCGTCGTCAGCATCTGACGCAGCAGCTCCTTGCGAGCACGCAAAGCCTGCTCCAATGTATCACGGATGATCGCCTCGCTGATCCCCGCAATCTTCAGGTCCAGCTGAATCCCCGTAATCCCTCGACCCGTTCCCGCCACCTTGAAGTCCATGTCACCAAAGTGGTCCTCGTCACCCATGATGTCCGTCAGCAAGGTGTACTTGTCGCCTTCCGACACAAGCCCAATGCTGATTCCGGCCACCGGCTGAACAATCGGCACACCCGCATCCATCAGCGACAGCGTCGCTGAACAGACCGAAGCCATCGAACTGCTGCCGTTCGACTCCAGAATGTCCGAAATCACCCGGATCGTGTACGGGAACTTCTCAGGAGCCGGGATCACCGGTGCCACTGAACGCTCCGCCAGACAGCCATGACCAATCTCACGACGACCCGGACCACGCACCGGCTTGCACTCGCCCACCGAAAACGGCGGGAAGTAATAGTGCAGCATGAACCGCGATGCCTCTTCTCCAAACAGGCCGTCAGACTTCTGCTGATCGCGAGTCGTTCCGAGAGTCACCGTGGCCAGCGACTGAGTTTCACCGCGAGTAAACAGGGCAGAACCATGCACTCGCGGCAAAGTCCCCACAGCCGTACTGATCGCTCGCAGATCCGAAGTCGCACGACCGTCAATACGACGGCCCGCCAGAATCTGATCACGCACCACACGCTCCTCCAGATCATGGAAGGCGTTGGCAAACTGAGCCTTCGTCAGGCCACCGGCCGTGACCTCAGACTCGTTCGGGAAGTGCTTCTCAATCAGCGACTTCTTCAATGCACGCACGCGCTCAGCACGCTCCTGCTTCATCTTCGCCGTCTTGGCTTCCGTCAGCGCCGCATACGCCTCAGACTTCAAAGTCGCATAGAACGGATTCTCAGCCGGTTCGGAAATCACCGGCAGCTCAATTCCAGCTTCAGACACCAGCTTCAGCTGCAGCTGACACAACGCCTGAATGTGACGATGAGCAAACATGATGGCATCGCCCATCTCCTTCTCTGGAATCTGCTCACCAAAACCCTCGATCATCAGAACAGCATCACGAGACCCGGCGACAACCAGATCCAGCTTGCTCGTCTTCATCTGCTCGACGGTCGGCATCAAAACCAGCGACTCGCCTTCCATACCCACTCGCACCGCAGCAATCGGACCGCGAAATGGCAGACCCGATACCATCAGCGCTGCACTGGCCGCCGTTATGCTCAATACGTCCGGGTCATTCACCCCGTCGCAGGACATCACGTTCGACATCACCTGGACTTCGTCAAAGAAGCCCTTCGGGAACAACGGACGAATCGGACGGTCCGTCAGCCGGCTGGTCAGAATCTCACGAGTCGTCGGGCGACCCTCACGCTTCAAATATCCGCCAGCAAAACGACCGGCCGCAGCCAGACGCTCACGATAATCAACCGTCAATGGGAAAAAGTCCGTCCCCGGTCGCGATGGACCACTCTGGGACGCACAGAACACACTGGTGTCACCAAACTGCAACAGCACCGCTCCAGATGCCTGCTTCGCCAGTTCACCCGTCGTAATACTGAACTTCTGACCCGCAAATTCCGCTTCTACCGTTACCTTCTTCACAACACATCCTCACCCGGACCAGCCGGAATACCGACCAGAACCGCGCCAGGCTACTCTTCCAGATCCCTCTACCACTCCAGCAACTTCACGACATCAGATCCGCATGCAGCCAACTGCAATCACTGACAACTCAAAGTCACCGACAGGAAGCGGCAATCCGCTACGAGCCTGCGGCCCCGATCAAAAACTGACAAACCCTCAAACAACCAACCTGACACGTATCAGACTGTTACTGACCCTCACGCCCGCAAATTCGCAGGCCCTGACACTTTCCAATCACAAAACCCAAAACACATCCAACACAACCAAAAACACTCTGCCGCTCACCCGAAACACTCAGGGCGTCGCCGGTTCTCTCCGACAACGCCCCGCACTTCGTCACTTTCGGATGTTCAGGCGACCAATGATCGACTGATACCGAGCCACACTCTGCCGCTTCAGATAATCCAGCAGCTGCCGGCGACGACTGACCTTGCTCAGCAGACCACGACGACCCGCATAGTCCTTCGGATGAGTCTGCAGGTGCTCAGTCACAGCCTGAATCTCAGCCGTCAAAACCGCTATCTGCACCTCAGGCGAACCCGTGTCGCCCGGCTGCAATGCATACTGGGCCAACACCGCCGCCTTGTGCTCAGGACTAATCGACATCTTCCGCTTTCCTCGCTTCTTTTACCAGCCGCACGCCGGGTACACCTCCGCCAGTTAATACCAGCAGGCACGTGACCTGGAACGACAAACGGCCAAACCTGCGCCAAAACCACAGCCGAATACACTGCGACTAACAGCCCGGCGCTCGAAATACCGCCGAGAACAAACCCGGCAGTCTAACTGCATTATGCCCGGAAATGCGCCGGGAATCAATCCAGAACCATCCTCTCGGCCATTCCGGCCCCGCCATTCACCCCAAATCGCAGCAAAACCACGGTTTTTTCAGACTTTCCGATTCCAGAACTCACTTGTGGTGCTCGTGCTCCTTAAACAACACATGCTCCCGATCACCACCCGCCACAACCCAGGCCAGCAAGTCAAGAATCTCTTCACGAGTCAGTTTGTTCAGGACACCCTTCGGCATAATGCTCACCTCACTCGCACTCCGCTCCTCAATCTCCGACTTCTTCACAGCAACCAGCTTGTCAGGCGCTGCCGGGTTGTCCAAAACCTTCAGCTCCCCGCCAGCATCCTCCAGCACCAGCCCCGTCACCACCTTGCCTGAACTCAGCACAATCACGCTGGACTGATACTTCGGCTCAATCTTCTTCGACGGATTCAGGATGTGGTCCAGGATGTCCAGTCGTGAATACTCCGCCGGAAGCTTCGCCAGATCAGGCCCCACCGCCACGCCCTGGCCATTCATACGATGACAACCCACACAGGCCGCCGCCCTGAACAACTGCTGGCCCACCGCAAAACTGTTCGCACGATGCGTCAGGTGCATCACATCACCCGCCAGATCGTCCAGCTGCCATTCCGTGTTGCGGCCCAGATACTTCAGTAACTCGTCCTTCTGCTCCAGCTTTGCTGCCGCCAGATAACCTGCCGGATCCGACTCATAAGCCCGCAAATCAGCCACCACATACAACGCACCATACATGCGACGCCAGTGACCCGGATACGTACAAACATACGGGTAAATCCCAGGTTCGCTCGGCGTCTCAAAATAAACGGAAGCCACTTTCCCCGGCTGCACCAGCTCGCTCGCCGCCAGCACACTGTCCGTACGCGGCACAAAACCTCGCTCCGCAGCATCCGCATCCCGCCCCGTCGATTCCGCCAGCTCGCCCACCGCCGCCATCGTTCCCGGCTTCACAATCGCCAGATTGTGCGGCATGTTGTCCGTGTTCGACAAACGGAACTCCACCGGCCGACCAGCCTGCACCGCCACAATCTCACGATCATAAATCATTCGCTCAGGAACCGTCCCCAGCGCGATCAGCGGCACCACCACCTCACTCAGCTGACGCTCCAGCGACAGCCGCGCCGCACCGGAAAGCCGCCTGCCCGCCGACTCCGCCAGACCCAGTGCCACTAAACCCGCATCTGTATTTCTCTGCCGTGGCTCAAGCCCCGCCAGATATTTTACCGCCCCGGCTCCCAACACTGCCGCCTGAGCCTCCGGACGACGATCCTCAGGAATTGCCGCCAGAGCAGTCAGCACACTGCCGGTCGATGCCCCCGACTGCAGCAGCCCGGCCAGCACCGCCGTCTTCTCCCCTTCAAAACCAGGCAGCTGCGATAATGCCACAACCCCAAGGTCCTGCAGCGTCTGCTCCGCAGCACTCACCAGCACCTCAGCCGGGATCTCCTGCTTTCGCAAACCCGGACCCGACCAGCTCATACCCAAACCATCGCCACCGCCATTGTCAAAATAGGTTGCCACTATCGGATGCAATCCCGGCTCAAGCCGCACCTCACCACGCTTCTCCACCATCCCGTGCAAACCGTCATTGTCGATCAGCAGCTCACCATCGATGTAAAAACGCGAACCATCGTCGGAACTGATGAAGAACACGTAACGACCAGCTTTCTCAATCCGAATGTGACCGCGAAACATCAGCGCAAAGCCATCACGAGTCTTCAGGATCGGCTGGTCCATCACAATCTTCTCAGCCACCCCGCTCGCCGACGGCGTCAAAGCCTCCAGCGTTTCCCTCGCCACGTTCGCCGGATTCGGAGCATAAAAATCCACCCGCAAACCCGGCTGCACCAGTGCCGCAGCACCCCGACTGCCCGCCAGCGTCGGCAACAGCGCCGCCAGCTTCGGAAACAACGCAGCCTGAGCCGACTTCGATGTCACCAGTGGCAAGGCCCGCAATACGTCCTCACGAGTCACCTGGTCCTCGGCCATCGCCGCAAACACCGCATCGCCATTGCCGTCCGCACTGATCCAGGCAGACAGCGCCACCCGGCGAGTCTCTGCTGAACGAGCAGATTTCGCCAGCTTCACAATTCGATCGCGGACCCGCACCAGCTGATCGGCAGGCTGAGCCGCCAGCAGACGACTTAGACTGTTCAGCACATTCACACTGGCCTTCGCATTCAGCTCTTCAATCAACGCAAATAACTCCTCCGTTTCCGCCACCTTCCGCACACCAGCCAGCCCCGTCAGCGCAGCCCGCAAAGTCTCCTCCGGCACACTCTCACGAGTCAGTATCGCTCGATAAACCCCTTCCGTCTTTTCCATCTTCAGCAAATCTTCCACACTGGCATTCGACAGCGCATAAGCCTCGGCATTCCGACTCAGCTTCCCGCCGCCAGCCAGCACTCCCCGCACCGCCCCGTCCAGATCAATCACCCCACGCGCCTGCTGAATTACAAATGTCAGCTGCTGATCCTGCTCAGTCTGCATCGCCGCAAATAAAATCTCTGCCGCCAGCGGCCCGCGAGTAAATGATGCGGCAACCACCGCCTCAGCACGCACCTGCGGCGATGCATCCACGGCCCGCTTCAACAACAGCCTCTCCCAGGCCTCAACATCCAGCCCCTCCGCTGACTCGTCCAGCACCACCGGTATCGCCCGACCCGGAACAGACTCTGCCGCCGCCGATTTCAATACCGCCCGCTTCCGCCACGACACGTCCCGGGCCAAATCCCGCAACACACGAACCGCCGCAGCACGAGCATCCTCCTGAGGACTCTCCAGCAGCCCCTGCAATAAGTCAAAATCCGTCCGCCGGGCCCGCTGAGTGGCCCACAGGGCTTCCACCAGCGACCGAGCGTCTTCCGCAGCGTCAGGCCGCATTCCCTTGCGCCAAACAGCCACAGCCGCAGCCACCTCCGACTGGTCCCGACCCGTCAGCTCCAGACGCGCACGATAACGTTCCGCCAGCACCGGAGAACCCAAAGATCGAACCACCGCATCTGTCGCAGCCTTGCTCAGCTGCAGCGTCGGCTGCACCGGACGACCCTCCGCCGTCACCCGGTAAATGCGCCCATGCAGATGGTCACGACTGGGATCCCGCAGATTGTGCTGCATGTGGCCAATAATCGGATTCTGCCAGTCCAGCACATACAACGCTCCGTCGCCACCAATCTCCATATCACTGGGGCGAAAATTCTGATCCGATGAATAGAGAATCGGCTCCACTTCGCGAGCAAAAAAGCCGGCACCACGCTTCTCAAACCGATACTGCGTTACCCCCTGAAAACCAATCACATTCGCGATCAGCAGATTGCCACGGTTCTCCTCCGCAAAATGCTGACTGTCCAGAATGCAAATCGCCGGAACCGGACGCACCCGCTTTTCGTACAGCTGCGTCGGAGCCCCCCGGCCCGGCATCCCAATAAAGTTCCCCGTTCCGCCAGTTCCATCAGTCGCAAACTGATTGCCCCACTGGTCAAACACATCTCCATGCGGATTCGGACCAATCGGAAAATGAAAATTAATGTCAAACGTCACCGGATCCCACTCATACACACCAGTCCCGCCAGTCCCAAACCGCTTCGTCGGACCCCATGGAGTCTCAAAGTTCTCGGCATGGAAAATGCCCCGTGAAAAATAAAACTTGCCCGCCGGACTCATCACAAACGCGTTGGCCGTGTGATGCGTGTCCGCAGAATCCAGACCATGGAAAATCCGCTCCCGAACATCGGCCCGATCGTCACCGTCCGTATCCTTCAAAAACCAGATATCAGGAGCCATCGCGACCAGCACGCCACCGTTCCAGAACTCAAACCCCGTCGGGTTATGCAGACCATCAGCAAACGTAATGCAGCGATCCGCTACACCGTCTGCATTGTCGTCCGGAAGAATCAGCAGCTTGTCGTTCATCGCCTCCAGAGGATTCCAGTGCGGATACGTCGGCCACGCAGCCACCCACAGCCGGCCATCCGGATCCACCGCACTCTGCACAGGATTCACCAGATCCGAAAACATCTCCTCCGATGCAAACAGATTGACCTTCATCCCCGCATGCACCGTCATCTTCTCAATCGCCTCGGCCCCGCCCAGAAACTTGTGACGGCCACCCTCCAGTTCGCCCGGCTTGTTCGTCCTGACCTCCAGTGGCTGCGGCAGACTCGCGTCGTCAGGCTCCGACTGCTGACCGTTGGCCGCTGCCCAGATCACCGCGTCCCGCCGCGCTGTCATCTCAGTCAAAATCTCCAGCTCACGCTGCATCACCACGAAATTTGTCTGCCCCTCAACAAACTGCAGGCCCGAACGACCGCCAAAAACACTATAGCCGTCCGTCGCACGATACACGTTGTGCCAGTACAGGTTCTTCGCCAGCACTGCCCGACGAATCAAAGGCAGCCTGTCCGCTGGCAGCGCCCCCGGATTCACTCCAAATCCCGACCGCACAATCGCTTCCGCAGCCACCTGATTGCCCCGGTCATTCAAATGCACGCCGTTCAGTGTCAGCTCACCAGCCACCGCCTTCGCCGCAGCCGATTCCGGAACAGCACGGCCAAACCGATCACGCCGAACGCCCGCCAGATTGCGTACCACACTGCCGTCCCACGCTGCCTGCGCAGCAGCTTCACGAGTCGCCTCGAAGAGATTCACAAACGGCAAACCCAGCTCAGCAGCCACCCGGCCCATCTCAACAGTATAAAGCTCAAGCCTCGTGTTCGCCTCAACACCGTCCGGCAGCTCGGCCAGATGCAGATCCTCAAACCATGTCGGGGAACACAGCACGACCTGCGGAGCACTCCGGCCGTTGTATTGCTGCCCCTGAACCTGCTTCACAAAAGCCGTCAGCTCCCCGCGGAATTTCTCCAGACCCGCAGCTCCCGCCCATGACTCATTGTAACCAAAACACGCAATGATCACGTCCGCACGAACCTTCGTCAGCCACTCGTCCGGACTGCCAAAATTGTCCGAGCGCGGTCGCTCTGTCAGCGAATCACCACTAAAACCCAAATCCCGCAGCACCAGCTTGTGCTGCGGATATGCCGCCTGCAGCAGCGTCTCCAGCCAGCCGGCATGCTGCATCCTGTCAGCCAGAGTATTGCCGATGACCGCGATCCGAGCCCCAGGCTGCAGCTGCACCGTCTGCTGAGCCTGCAGCAACGACGGGCTGAACTGCAGACACACACACAACAACAGCAGTCGCCACATCCGCAGCGACCACGCAGAATCAAAGGAAAGCAGGGCAGCAGAGCAGGGCAGGGACAGCGGATGTCGCATGGGAAGACTCCGAGGCAGGATGCAGAAGCTATGAATTCAAACGATCAGCATCTCAGGTTCGGCCGACTAGTCAAGCGAAGAACAGTCCCGCGGAGCCAAACAAAAAAAACGCTTCGTGGCCTCCCCCCGGAACCACGAAGCGCTCTCAACCCCAGCACAATCACTCAGCCATCGTAACCGTAGCCATTCCCGTAACCGTAACCACTGCCACCCGTCTTCGGCTCGTAATTGTGCATGCCCCGACGGTAGTCGTAGTCAACACTTGAACAATGAGCCGTCCAGGAACCAGCAAACGTACGGAAATGCTTCAAAATCTCCAGCTCCTCGCCCCCGTAAACCGTCGCCACGTCAGACTTGCACGCATCCGTTCGATACGGTGCCTTGCCGTTCACACGGTGGATCTGGTACGAGCCTCCGGGAATGTGAATCGGACAGGCATCCGCAGTCTTGTTGCGATACACCCAGCGTTCCACTGACCCCACCTTCGGCGATTCCACGCATGACTTCGCATCATACTGCCGTCGGTTGACCTGATAGCCGCCCCCGGCCGACTCGATGTCAAAATATCGAGTCGTCTCGCAGTCCGTGGGTTTCAAAATGCGGTGCGGACGCAGACAGTCACCATGCTTCACCGTCGCACAGTCCTTCTGCTTCGATCCCTCAACCACAAACTTCAGCCATGGAATGCAGCCACGGCCGTAACAGTCGTCATCACACTTTTCTTCGTCCTTGCCATAACCACCCGACGAAACTGCAGACTGATAGCCGCGACTGCGGTCAGAGCCCTTAGAACGATCGGCATAGCCGTAGTCGTTTTTCGAACTCATGCCGTAACCGGACCCGTTGCCGCCACCATAGCCCGGCCCAGTCCCTTTGCTGTAGCCCTTGCGATCCTGCTCGTCCCGGTCGCAATCCGACTTGTCACTGCCGTAGCCGTCGTCCCCGCCGTAGCCGTTGCCGCAGCGAGGATTTCCGGTGGGTCGGCAGCCATACGAGTACGTCAGGCTGTTGCAGAGATAAATCTCCTGCTCACAGTCACTGAAGTCAATCACCACATCCGCTCGTTCCCCCGGACACAACACCACGCAGTCCTCTTCCACCGCGTTGTTGTAAAGCCACGAATCCTTGCCAAGGCGAATCAGCTTCATGCCGTTGTGCAGTTTCAAAGACAGGTACCGAGTATTACAGGCATTCAGCAGACGGAATCTATACTTGCGTCGCTGGACACTCAACACCGGCTGAACCTTGCCGTTCACAACGTACAGGTCACCCAGATTCCCCTCGTCCTGCTGCGCCTTGTAGTTCAGTGAACCATCCTTATTCAGACAGCGATCCTGCAGGCACAACGGAATATCATACCTGGCAGCCGGCAGCACGTTCCGCTGCACAAGATCATACTCCGTCTCATCCATGCTCAAACAAAAACCTGACAGACCATAGTAGTTGTTCGCACCGGAAACACCGAGAGCCCGATCATGATACCACGATGTCGACGGACTCTCAGAATAGTCCGGACGACCTCCCAGCAGCGGTACCGTGCAAGGCAGGAAGTAGTCGCGAGCACGACCAGGCAGCACGTATTGAGTTGGTGCGCCAGACGCATGAGACGGCAAGTGCAGACCATGAAAATGACAGGCCATCTCCAGATCAATGTCGTTCCACAATCGCAAAACACACGGCTGACCCACAACCGTTCGAATCGTCGGACCTGGCACCGAACCACCATAGCCGTACACCGGTGTCTTCACACCCGGCAAATACTCGTTAACCGACTTTTTTGCCCGCAACTCATAATAGGCCGGCTGAAACTTCTCGTACCAGTTCGTCTCAGGCGCTTCCGCACAACGACGATCGCGATACTCAGGAGCAACCCCGTGATACACCGATCCCACCCGATAGGGATCCTGCCCCACCGCCTTGGGACGAAGCACCGGCGGCACAGAACACTTCTGAGTAAACGGCTGATACCCAAAAATCTCCACACCCTTCTTCTCGCCCGCCCGCTTAACACCCGACAGAGCATACCCGCCGCTGCCCGGCTTCGATTTCCCTTTATTGTCCGCCGAAACAATGCCCGCTGAAACCGACGCTGCGGCTGCCGCAGCCCGCTGCAAAATAAGTCGCCGTGATACCGACACTGACATGATGAACTCCCCCCCCGAGGAACCTTGGTCCCTGAACGGCAGACGAGCAGTCCTCGCCTTACCGAACCGCAGAGCTGACACAGCTGCCGCAGCCAGGACGAGAAACCCCAAACGCAAACACCAGGCCACCAGGCCCAAAACCCAAACAAAAAATCAAATTTCTACAAACTCGGGGTTTGAACGATGCTGAACATCGAAATTACCAATAGTTAACACACTGTCACAGACCATGAATGACAGGCTGATGCAGCAACACAACAAAGAACGAGCTGACAGCGTCCTCGATTCACGACAAAACCGCAATTCCCCACTTCAACTGATGCACCATACCAGACGCAGAAAAGCAACGCTGTGTTGCACAACATGTTGTCAATAAACCCCGCCGCCAGTCAGCGAAGATCTCAGACACATTCAGATGCTGCATGGCTGCCACATCAATGGAAAAAACACGGCCACTCTTGCCTGTTGCCGCAACTCAACACACGTTGCCCCGAAACCACAGCGTTGCCCAAAATCAACTATTGAGGCTCTCAGGGATAGGCAGCCTGAATCGGCTGCGGCGACTGAGTCGCTGTGACACGCGGATCCATCGCCAGCATCATTCGCAAGTCCTCATGCTCAAGCGTATGACAGTGCAATACAAAAGGTCCCCGAAACGAACGAAAATGCAGCAGCGACTCCGCCTCGCCACCACCATCCAGAATCACCACATCACTTTTGAAACGGTCCGCCAGCGAAGGCTCAGCGCCGTTCACCCGAATAATCTGCTGACCGCTGAGATGCACATGCACAGGATGCCACCAGCCAGCGGATCCCTTGCCACTGCCATTGCGAAAAATCCAGCGTTCAATCGTACCCAGTGTGGGAGTCGCTGCGGCCGTCGCCGGATCAAAATACTGCTTGTTGACCTGCCACGCTCCGTTCCGTCGCTGAAACTCAAACACTCGAGTCGCCACAGCCTCCGCAGGGCTCAGCACACGGTGCGGTTTCAGCAGTGTTCCCGGCTCCGCAGACGCACTGTCAGCCTGAACCGGACCTTCCACAATAAATTTCAGCCACTGCTGAGGCCGCTCAAGGTGCACTGGTTTCGCCAGACTGCCCGCCGGCTTGCGACCATCCACCTGATACAAAATGTTCTCCAAATACACCTCCCCGGAGGCATCCCGAAAGTCCACCACCACATCCGCACGCTGACCAGGACTTAATAAAATCGTCTGCTGCTCAATCGCCGCCGGATAAAGCCACGAATCCTTGCCCAGCTTCGTAAACGGCTGCCCACCGCTCAGCCTCAGCTCAAGAAAACGAGCATTACAGCCGTTCAGCAGCCGCAGTCGATACTTCCGCCGCTCCACCTTCAAAAACGGCTGCACACGACCATTCGCAAGCCACACATCCCCCAGCTGCCCGTTATGATCCAGCAGGTTATAAAATAATGTTCCGTCCGAATTGAATTTCCGATCCTGCAAAGCCAAAGGAATGTCATAAGCCGCTCCAGGCAGCACGTTGCGACGAACCAGATCGTCCTCCAGATCATCAGTCAAAAGGTAAAATCCCGCCAGACCATACCACACGTTGGGACCCGCCACGTCCATCGCATGATCATGCATCCACATCGTGCTGGGACTCTCCGTAAAATCAGGCTCACCATTCAGCAGCGGCAAAGTATTCGGGTAGTAATAATCCCGTGCTCGACCCGGCAGAACATAGAAATTCGGATAGCCGTCCGCATGAGCCGGACTGTGCCCCCCGTGCAGATGAGTCGACAATTCCACGTCCAGCTCATTGTAAGTGCGCACAACACACGGCTGGCCAACTCGCGAACGAATCGTCGGACCAGGTATCGATCCGCCATAGGCGTAACCAGGAGTCTTCACGCCCGGAACATACTCATGCAAAACTCGCCGCACCCGAAGATCGAAAAAGCGAGTCGGATGGGTCTCATACAACGGAATATCCGGAAACTCAGCATATCGCCGCTCGAAAAACTCCGGAGCAATCCCGTGAAAAACGGCACCCGGCTGCCACGGTGCCACACCCTCCGATGTTGGCTCAAGATCCACTGGTATCGCACACGCCTGCGTAAACGGAATATAATTTCCCGGCAAAACCGGCCCGCCAGCCAATGCTCTGCCAGACCGCACCCCAGACGAACGAACCGCCGCACCACCTGACCCGGGCCCCCCCGCCGGACGATTCGGAGGCCCCGCAATGCCGGCAGCTAACCCGCCACAAATCGCACCCAAACCCGCACCACGACGCAACACACCGCGACGACTGCCCCGTTCTTCCATCTCCGCACCCGCTTCCAGATTCAAAGCTGCAAAATCCCGCCGCAACCACACACCTCTGGAAACTCCGCAGCCCGCATGCCGGAAAAATTCTTTTCCCCAATCCCCCCAAAGAAACGCAAAAAAAACCGGAAAACAACACACATTGAAATCGCCACCAGATTGACAGGTAAGTAATCCTTTACCTGCACCGCAACAGACTGTTCAAAAACACAGTTCCCCCGACGCCCTAAAGATTACTCGCCAATTCCGACATATCCGACACTTCCTGCACAACCCCAGTATCAGGCAGGCTCGTTCAATAAGTTCCACACAAATGCCAACTGCGGCTACAGACCATTTGCCCGCTCAACACTGTCAAGGCATGATTGACAAAGTGTAAATGGGTAGATTCCCGATCCCCCTGCTTCCAGGTCGCAACATGTCCGACACAAACCTCCTCAAATCGTCAGCACCAGGTTTCATCGATCGACGCTCACGATCCGCCGATAACGCGCCCGAAGGTGTCGAGCGTCGGCAGTTTCGCGATGGCGATCGCTCACTCCGCCCGGAAGTTGCCGAACTGGCAGATGCCATCGACGACTACAAAATCAGCCACCGCCGCCGCTTCATCACCTTCGAAGAACTCTACGAAGTCATGATGTCCCTCGGCTACCACCGCTGATCGCACGCCATAAACTGCTCAATCGACCAGCAGCCCGCTGCCACACGGCAGCGGGCCTGAACCGTTTGTATACAGTCGCTCAACGCACAGGCCGGAACAGATCCACACGATCATGCGTCGTGTACAGCCGCCAGTCGCTGCCATCATGAATCAGCATCCCGCTCGAACGATTCTCCGATAACGGTCGCAATGGCTGACCCAGCCGTCGCCACTTCACCAAATCACTCGACTCGGCCAGAAACGGTACCCAGCGGCGAGGCTTCTCGGGGTCGCCCGTGCCATGCAGAACAGCTACATACCGATCACCCAGCTTCTGCACCTGATTCATGGCAATCATCTGAGAACACCAGGGCTCAGGCCCCGGCACAATCACCGGTTCATCGCTGACATTCGTCCATGTCTTCAGATCCCCTGACTCAGCCAGCCAAACCCCCAGATCACGTCGCTCATACAGCAAATACCAGCGACCATCCCGATACAGGCCGTTCGGAGTCCCAAATGGGCCAGGCGGAATCGGACTGCCATCCCGCAAACGCACATCCAAAGTCCCCTCACGCTGCCAAACCAGACCGTCCACTGACGTCATCAACTGAGCCTGATCATTCAAACCCTCAGAAAACATGTAGTACCGGCCGTCCTGCCGCACCACCATCATGTCCTCCACCCAATAGTCCTCCACCAGTGGCCCCGCACCATGCCGCTGCCACCGCACTCCGTCAGACGATGTCGCATAACCCAGCTTCATTCGCAATGGCTGACGGTCAGGATCATACCCCGTGTACCACAACTTCCAGCCGTCTGACTCCCGCAGAATCCAGCCACGCTCGCGAATCTTTGCGTCCCACTCCCCCGGACGCCCGGTCAGCAACGGCACCGCACCCGCTGATTCAAAGCTGACCGGTACATCCTGACCGCTGGCACAAGCCCCCCCAAAGCACAGAGCCAATAAACACCACAGCAACCGCATACCTGCACTCTCCAGCCACATACACAGCCCCCCCGCCACAACGCCCGCACCGCATAAAAAAAGAGCCCGGCGTTGTCACCGGGCTCCCGTCAACCGCTCAATGGCTGCCTGACACCGCATCAGTCCGGCAAACGCCGAATGCTGACGTTCCGGAAGCTCACAGCGTCCCCGTGACCAGCAAAGCCAAATGCACCAATCTTGCGATCCTTGCCAGGATGTGGCCGACCACCCATGTACTCAGTCACCTTCGCAAGGTCCGCGTTCAAAATCACGTTCCCGTTCAGCTCCACGCGAATTGAACTGCCATTCACGGTCACTTCCTGGAAATTCCACTGACCAGCAGGACGCAAAAATCCACGCTCAGCAGCAACCATCCCATACGCAGAACCGTGATACTGGCGAGCATCCAGTTTGGCGTAGTTGGCGTGCTCAGAATCCAGCACCTGCAACTCGCACATCGCGTCATAGGCCGGATCACCCTTGCCGTCAGTACGAATCGCCAGACCATTGTTGCCAGATGGCGGAGTATTAAACTCAAGACGAACGGCGAAATTCGCATACTCTTCAGAAGTGTGCAAAATCCCCCCCTTGCCCTCGCGACAGCGAATCGCGCCGTCCACAACTTCGTAATTGTCCACTGCCCCGGCCCAGCCCTTCAGGTCAGTGCCGTTAAACACGGACACAAAACCGTCCGCAGCACGTTCGCTCAAAATCTTCGCTGACTCCTCAGCACTGATCTCACGCAGATAGATGTTCTTCCAGCGAATCTCACCACCATGCGTCTGCAGACAGATCGGACCACTCGCAAACAATGGCTTCTGACGGTCCCAGAAGTTCTCCATGATCGCATTGTCGACAACCATCTTGCCGTTCAGCCAGACCGATGTTCGAGCACCAATCTGACGAATTCGGAAACTGTTCCACTCGCCAAAAGCCTTGTCCGCCAGCACCGCCGGATCCTTCCCCGGAGCACCCGCGCTGTTGTTCCACAAGCCACCACTGCCCTTGTCAGCACCCAGCTTGAACTTCGCCTCTTCCGTAAAGTCCCAGATCTGAACCTGCGGATTAGCTTTCAGATAAATCCCCGAATCCGCCTTCGGAACCGTACGGTAATCAATCAGCAACTCGTAATCAGTGTAGTCCTTGTCCGTTACCAGATAAGCACCGTGACCATCATTCACCAAATCGCCGTTCTCGACCGACCAGTGCTGCTTCGCGTCAGCCGTCCACTCGTCAATCTGCTTCTTCCGCATGTCTTCAGGCATACGAGCCAGATCGCGAGGATCAAAGTGCGGCATGCCATGCCAGCCCTCAAGGTCCTTGCCATTGAAGATCGCATGAAACCCCTCAGGTGGCTGCACGGCAACTGCAACAGCCGAAAACACAGTCAGGAACGCAGCGGCAAGGACTGCCTGAATTGGCGTTCGAAGCATAGACACTTTCTCCGGTAGGCGGGATCTGATTGACAATCGCCTCAGAGAACAGCCGGAGCCGTCCGGGAGGCAGGGCCCGCAGAATAGTCGAAATTTCTAAATCGGCCAACACCGACAACCCGTTGTGATGGAAATTTCATCAGGGATTCCCGGTCGCTGCCGGCACCAGCTCCGACCCGACACCCGCCAGCCGCAGCTCCCGCGCAAACAACACCCGCCCCGACTGCTCCAGCTCCGGTTCCAGCACCACCTGCAACTCGCCCGGAAGATCCGTCTCCAGCAGAAACAACACCCGATCAGCCGGAATCCGCACGTCCCCCACCCGACCTCGCCCCGGCCTCCATAAGGCCCGCCGAAATAACCCCTGAGTCCTGGCACGATGACGCAGCTGCTCTTCCGTGAACTCCGACTGGCCCCCCCACGGAAACATCGGATTCTCAAAATATGCCCTCAGAAAATCTCCCAGCACCGCTCGACCTGACGGCCGCAGACGAAATTGCCGCTCCCCCGCTGACCACACCAGCGGCCAAACCTCAGTCTCGTATATTACCCACGCCTCGTCCCCCTCCCGCACCGACAGTCCTGCACCCGCCGCAATCACCACCCCCGTCAAATTCCCGCCCGTCACCGACAGCTGATCCAGACGCAGACCCCAGTCCGACAGCTCCACTCGTGATCGAGACATCACCAGCTCACGACTATACGGCGGAATCCGACAGCGATACTCCGCCTCCGTTCCCACCACTGCCGTCGCTGACACCTGCTCATCCTGCACCCCGGATGCCAGCAGCGTCTGACGACCCGACTGACGCAGACTGTAGTCCGCACCCTCCGTTACAAACAACTGCCGAAATGCCAGCACATCCCAGTGCCGACTATCCTCCGCCAGCGCCACCAAATCCGCTCGACTCGACCGCACTTCCTGATACCCGCGTCGCCCCACCCACCAAAACAACACACTAAACAACAGCACCGCTCCGCCAATACCCACCAGCGGCCACGGAAATTTCACCTCCGGCTGACGAGACAGCCACCAGCCACCCGGATACAGCGCCAGCACATACAACAACGCCAGCAGACAAATCAAAATACTGGAATGCTCCGGTTCAGACGTCAGCCGCAGACGCTCCAAAATCCCCTCATCATCCCGCAAACGCTGCTCGCCAGGCTGCAACTGCACACGCGAACCGGACGTAGCAGCAGAATCTTCCGCCACTCGCCGCGGAGACTGCACCGCAGCCACCAGCGACTCCGTCAAACCGCCACGCTGCAGCTCATGCCGTATTACGTCGCCCGCACCCACCACAAACTTCTCAAACGGCTCGTTCAGTACCGCCAGCAGCCCCGAAAAACGCAGCCGCTGACCATTCGCATCCAATAACAAATGCAACTCACCCCCACGCTGCAGCCAGCCCAGCAGTGCAGTCTGCCGAGGCTCTTCCCAGTCCGGCACATGATCCAGAAACATCGCATGCAAACCATGAGTCGCCGTGGTGTACGGAGGAAATACCTCCTCCGACATGTGCTTCACCGTCGTCGGAATCCGCTCCAGACTGCCCGCCCGGTCCAGCAGCACCACCGGCAACAGCCGCTGCTCCTCCGACTGCAGCCGATTCTCCTCCTCCACCAGCCGCGGCTGATCCACCGGATCAAATACCGTCACACCCGCCGATGTTCGCAGCTCAAGCTGCCACGTCGCATTCGGATCCGATATCCAGGGATAAAACTGCACCCAACGCCTCGCCGATGGCCCCAAAAATATCGGCTGCTCATACACCGCACCCGCTCGACGCAACACCCCACTCACCATCTGCATCGTCAGCACACCCTCCACAGCGTCCGACGACAAATTATCCAGCAACAGCGAAACCGGCTGAAATTCCCCCGCAGTCACCCGACCATCAAAGCCCCACGACGCCTCAGCGATCCGCACTCGAGCCGACAAGGACGTCTGACCAGCAGCCTCCTCGGCAATCAACACCACCAACGCCAGACTCAATAACAGCCCGCTGATTCTGCCCACCCGAAAATACAGGCACACAAGATTCACAAAAGCTTCCCTTCGTCCCCGCACACCGCAAAAAGCCATCACACGCCAGCTTCGTCCTCACGCCCAAATAACCGCCGCGCTCGACGCAGCACCAGCCAGCGACAACAACACATCAACAGCCAGTGCCAGATCGCCACCACACAACTTAACACACAAGGCACCAGCATCGGCCAGTCACTCAGACCCTGCTCGCCAAACCGCGAGCCCGAAAACAATACCGAATGATTCGGATTCAATGCCCGCAGCAATGACTCGTGCGCCACTAAAGCCCCGTCAATCCGAAACAACTGCCGCACCCCATTCGACAACTGATAATCCAACAACATGCCCTCAGTCACTTCCACATAACGCCCGCTCCAGTCCCGCCCCCGAACCAAAAATGACTCGCCAATCAGAAACACCGAACACCCCACCCACGCCAATGACACCGTCACGGCCGTAAACACCGAACGCGCCTGACTTCGAGCCCCGCCCCCCGTCAATAACCCCAGCCACGCCAGCAAATGCAGACCCGTCCACGTCGAAAATACCGTCAGCACCAGATACACCAGCAGCCACAACCACTGACCCAGATTCGACAACGTCACGCCACCACCGGACTGAGCTGCCATCAGCACATTCGACAAATTCACCGTCAGAATCGGTGTCGCCACAACCATCATCAAACGACGCATCCCCGCAATCTTCTGCTCCAAAATCTGCCGGCCTGTCAGCGGAGTCGACAGCAGAGCCTCCAGGGTCTCACGAGCACGCTCGGAACTGATCAGCGTCGCAGCCTTCACCGAAACAATCATCAGTGCCAGCAGCCACGCCACACCCCACAACGCCCCCAAACCACCCCGATCCCGCTCAGCAGCACCAAAAACCACCGCCAGCAAACACACAAACAATGTCGGAAACTCAAGCGCCACCAGCATCCGAATCAAGTATCGAGCACGACCTAATGACTTCTTCTCACGCTCACGCCACGCCACCGGATCCAGCTCCGGCCACGACTCGCGGTCCGCAATCACCTGCACCCCGCCAGCACGATCATTCAATCGCTGAAAAAAAACATCCAGACTGCGGAATACCCGCAGCAACAGAGATGACTGACTCGCAAACGCCCGCCGGAACAGCAGCACGCGAGTCATCGTGATGCAAAACAACACTGTCAACATCGTCGGCACAGTCGCTGTCAGCACACACCAGACGGGAGACACCGGAAACCGCGCCATCATCAACCGTAAAGGACCGTCCACCCCGGAATTCCACACCGCAAAACCATTCCCCGACATGCCATCCACAACCTGCCAGATCATCCACGGTGTCGGTATCCATCCCGGAGCCAGTCGAGTCAAAGTGAACAGCACAGCAGACAGCACGTATGACGCCACAAACGCACCTACCGTCGTCGTATACCACGCACTGCACATCAGACCAATCGACCCAAACAGCAAACACTCCCAAAACACCAGCCACAACGTCGACCACAACAACCGCTCATCCACGCCACCCAGCGAATACACAAATGCCAGCATCGGAAAACTTAACAGCAGAAATGTCAGCATCGGCATCAGACGACTGCCCAGCTTCTCCAGCACGATCGTCAACGGCGAAAGCCTCGTCACAAACAACGTACCCAGCGTGTTACGCTCCTTCTCAATCGTAATCGAACCACAAACCAGCGATGGCATCAGCAGCTGCACCGCCAGAAACAAGGTGGGAACCAGTCGAGGAAACAGGATCGAACCTGACCCCATCAGACTCATCGCAGCAGGTTGCCCAAAACCTATGCCGATCGCGTTCTGCACCTGATACTGCATCAGGTCTGACAGTGAACTGCTGACCTGAAACAACACCCACCCCAGCAACAGCAACGCCCCCAGAAACCTCACGACGTAAGTCCGCCGACGAGCACTCAGCTCAATCAGCTCACGACGCAGCAAAGGCAGCTCCGGAATCAGTCGCGGAATCCTCACGCCGTCTTCCCCTCTGTCAGCTTCATGAACGCCGTCTCCATGTCCATCGCCTCCGGCTGCAGCATCGTCAGACGAGCACCGGCAGCCACCAGCCCGGCATGCAGATCGGCTATCGACAAATCCTCCTCACGCAGACGCAATGCCCAGCGATCCACCTGCTGCTCCACAGACTCCACACCCGGAATCGCTCGCACCCGCTCATATAACTCAGGCCCCGCATTGTCCGCCCGAATGTGCACCACCCGCATCAGCTGCAACTGACGATAAATCTCATTCAATGAACCCTCCGCCACCATCCGGCCCAGCTCAATAATGCCGATCCGAGTACACAGCTGAGCAAGCTCGCTCAAAATATGACTGCTGATCAAAATCGTTTTGCCCATCTCACGCAACGCCTTCAGCAACTCACGCATCTCAATCCGCGCACGCGGATCCAGACCACTCGAAGGCTCGTCCAGCAACAACACCTTCGGATCATGCAGCAGCACCCGCGCCAATGCCAGCCGCTGCTTCATCCCCCGCGATAATCCGTCCACAGGCGAATGCGCCTTGTGAGTCATATCGGTCAGCGTCAGCACATCATCAATCACACCCTTCCGCTTCGCTGTCGGAATCCGATAAGCCGCCGCAAAAAAATGCAAATACTCAAGACTGGTCAGATCCTCGTACACACCAAAAAAGTCGGGCACAAATCCCATCACGTCCCGAACCTTCTGCGGCTGTCGCAGCACATCCAGACCACACACATAAGCCTGCCCCTGAAACTTCGGCTGCAGCGTCGCCAACACCCGAAATGTCGATGACTTCCCCGCTCCATTCGGGCCAATAAACCCAAAAACTTCACCCTCCGGAATCTCCAGAGAAATCCCCTTCACCGCCTCAAACTTCCCATAACTCACACGCAAATGCCGCAAACTGATGGCCGCAGGACGCTTCACGCCACCAGCACTGCCACCGCCCGACAACGATTCCGTCACTGACACGTCGTTCTGCATCACACCACCCCCGGAACTCACCCGCCAACCACTCGGTACAATCGCCGAAATACCTCAATCCGCTCGCCACGCAGACGCATCACCACCAGCACATACTCCTCCGGATTGTCAGCCGAAGACATCACCAGATCCTCCAGCGCATCAGACCCCTGCGGAGATAACTGGCTCAACACACTGAACACACCCTCCCCAGCCACCTGCTGACCACTCACACTGCCCAGCAACGCACTCAGCATCCTCGCACGAACACTTCGAACATCCTCCCACGATCGCGGTGCCGTTCCCGACTGCACCTCACTAAACTGCTGACCCAGCACCTGAATCGACTGCCCCTGATGCACAATCAACGCCTCATACTCACCCCCCGACTGCTGCGACAGTGCCCGCAAACCGGCCATCAAACGCACCCGACCCGCCTCCGTCGTTACCAATCCAGCATCTCCCCAGTCAATCGCCGGTAACTCCACACCCTCCGGCTCCAGTGTCAAAGTCCTGAAACTCACAGGTGACCACTGCTGCACGCTCTGCCGCATAGAAAAATTCTGCGGAAATAATCCCTCATAAGCCGGCGCCTCGTCCGTCGCCATAGGCACATCTCCGTACATGCCACGGTTCAGATACTGATCCCTCGTCTGCACCATCAGAGCACGCCGCTGAGGCAGCTCAACCTCACGACCACCACCAAAAAATAACGTTTCAATCGTCGACTGCCGTACCACCGCACCGCCAGCATCCAGATCCGTAATCACCAGCACGCCGCCCGTGTCGTCACTGCTCATATAGGCATGCGCGACGGCGATCGTCAGAAATGTGAATGCCGCCGTTACCACCGGAAACAGCAGCCACGTATACTTCCGCATCCGCAGCCAGCCCAGCACAAAATAATCCACCGGACCAACCACCAGCACATAACCCAGCAGAATCACCGCAATCACCGACACCGGTACCATCTGCACGTCCGATGGCAGCAATGCCGCCTCAGCCTGACTCAGCAGCGGTGACTGCTGCGACCGCAAACCCAAAAAACGGCCCTTCCACTGCCGACGCCAGATCTGCAGCTGTTCTGAACTCACATAATATCGGTCTCCGCCCTCCGGTGGTCGCGTCAGCTGCACGTAACCCTCGGCTTCCGTCATCGCCCACTGCTCTTTCGAATAAATACCACGCTCGTCCCGCTGCGCATCAAGGAAAAAACGTCGAGCCAACTCGAGATCGCTCGGCTCCTGAGAACCAATGCCCTGGTACACACCACTGTGCTCACGAACCTTCCACAAAAAACAGATCGTCCGACGCCACACGTCCGCACTGCCGGCAAGCACCGACAAGTCCTCCATCACCGGAAACAGCACCGCCCGCCCCAGTCCCGCTCGACTTAACACAGGAACACCCGCTCGGTCAGCCACAATCAACAGTCGACCGTCATCATCCAGCGTCAAATCAGCCTCAGAACCCAGACCCTCACCCATCAGACGACGCAGGAAACCCAGCTGCTGCGGCTGCAGCCGCTCTGCAGCCTCCACAGCGACACTGCCCCCAGCTCGCACCCAGACCTCAATCGCACGCTGCTGCGCCTCTGACAGCAATCCCAGCGCTCCATCACTCAACAACAGCACGTCAAATGCACAATATCCCAGCGGATCCTCAGACAAGACCTTCACATCCCACTCAGCCGCATAATGCACAATTCCCGGCGTCGTCTGCAGCCCGCCCACACCCGCTCCCGCCGCCGAACCGCCAATGTCCACAACCTCACCCTCCAGCTGCTCGCCAGAAAATGACTGCACACTGCTCATCGCCTCCGACAGCAGCAAACGCTCCTGCAAAAACTTCCGGTTCACCGCAGCCACACGATTCCGCGGATCATTACTCGCACTGCACATCACAAACGCCCGCTCCAGAGCACTGGTCATCAGCAGGTCAAATGGCTCCGCCAGACCCTTCCGCCCCGGAGCTGATGTCAGCTCAATCCGCTCGTCCCGAGTCACAAACCACGCCCGTATGGCCCAGTTGCGAGTATCCGAGGTCTGCAGCGGCGGCAACAACAAACTAAACTCATAATCCTGCCCCGCCAAAACAATCCCGTCACGCCGCAATGTCGCCAGACGGTCAGACTCCGATGTCAGCTCCAGGGCATCATAAATCTGCAGCTCCAGAGCACCCTCCAGAAACTGAGGCTCGTTGTACTCCAGTCGCACATTCACATGAATCGGGGCCGCTGTGCGACCACGAATACTGCCCAGCTCCAGCTTCATCCCCACTCGAGGCTGTCCGGAAACTGTCCCCCCGGCCGCCGACAGTCCCAAAACCGCCAGCAACACCACCAGAACTCTACGCAGAACTCCGCGTCTCATTCCAGTACCCCTCGAGCCCTCTGGAAATACCACCACTCAAACAACATCAAACCAAATGCCACCAGTGCCAATACCCACCAGTACGGACGGTCTGCCTCCAGACGCCCCGTCTCACCCGTCGCCACCTTCATCTCCGCAAACTTCAGCTCTTCCACAGACACCAGCGAACTCTCCGACACACTCAGCAAACCCGTACCAACCACCGCCACAACATCCTCTCCCTCCAGCACGTCATACCGACCAACCTCCGCCGCCGGGATCCCCGTCAGCATCCCCGTCGCCGTCGTCCGCCCCGCTATCCGAGCTCCCCCTGGGGTCTTCACGGAGTACTCCCGGTCAGCCTCCAGCAGAATCCCCGGCAATACCCCCGTCGGTGACGCTGATACCTCCGACAGCGCTGACTGCTTCATCGAAGCCTCCACCGCATTCGCCGCCAAAATCGGAAACCCCACCCGAAATGGCAACGTCGAACGATCCGTGTGAAATGTCAGCCACCAGCCCGTCCGCAATCCCTCACGCTTCTGCAAAATCAACGGCCCCGCACTGCCGTCCACCAGCACCTCATAACCACGCTCCTCCAGCTCCTTCACACCCACACCCGACGCATACGTCGGCTGCTCGCCTATCTGCACGTCCGCCAGCTGCACATGCCGCAACAGCGGCGCTGTACGGTTCCAGTCCACCACCACACTCGCCGATTCCTGCAGACCTACCAGCCCACGCACGTCCTCAGGGATCACACCCACGTGCACCACCACACCCGCACCATTCTCTCCCGCTACACCAGCACCCGCAGCATCCCCGTCAGTCACCACCATGTCATAATCACTGCCCGCCGGCTCACCGCCCGCACTGAGCTCCACATCGACGTTGGGCAGGACAGACATCGCACGAGCCCACCCGGGAAGACCAGCTGCCACCCACACACGCAAAGGACGAGTAGCCGGCAACGACAGCCAGCAAACATTGTCCGTTTCCAAAGAATCAAAGCCCGCAGGTACCAGACGAGCCTCCAGCAGCACCGGACCCGTCGCACGCACCGGAATCATCAACCGCTCCGACTCCTCACGCCCCACCTCCAGCTGCTCCGTATGAGTCTGCTGGCCGTTCTCAAAAATCTGCAGCTCCGCACCACGCAGCTCGTCCGCAGATCCCGAAACCCGCACAAACACCTCCCACTCGTCACTGCCGCTGCGGCGAGCACTCAATTCGGTGATCCCCAGATTCGCCGAACCTGCATCCACTCGCTTCACCTCCAATGCAAACGGCAACTCAAAATCCACCCGGTCCGGCAGATTCCCGTCCGTCAGCACCGTCACCTTCTCAATCGGAAACGAACCCGTATACGCCGCCGCCATCCGCAGCACGTCGTCAAGCTGCGCAGGCAGATCCGTCGGCTGCACACGCTCAAGTGCCCGCAATAACTCACGACGGTCGTCCGTAAACTCAGTCAGTCGCCGACCCGTCGACGCAAAAGTAAATAACGCCAGCTTCTGCCCGCCACGCAGATTTTCAATCTGCTCACGCACCTGCTCACGCACCACATCCAGACGACTCTTCCCGCTGCCCTCCTCCCGCGCCGCCATGCTGGCAGAACAGTCGATCAACAGCGGAGTATACTCGGCAACCTCTGCCTGCGACGGAATAAACGGCTGCATCAATGCCAGCACCAGCAAACACAGCAACAACGCCTGCAACAGCAACAGCAAATTCCGACGAAATCGCTGAAATGGCGAATTCACCCGCTGATCATTCAGCACACTGGCCCACAACACCAGCGAAGGCACCGCCACACGAGGTCGACGGAGCTTCAAAAAATACAAAATCACCAGCGGAATCAGCGCCAGAAAAAACCACGCACCGTACAGATTGACGAAGCTCAAAAACCTCATCGCTGCACCCAGCCCTGACGACACATCCGGTCAAACAAAAAGGCCGAAAATGACTCACCCGCACTCACCGACACAAATCGCCCCTGACGACTGCGACACAAACTGTCCAAAGACGCCTCCAATGCCAGCCGCTGATCATGATACACATGCAGCAACTCACTCGCATTCGTGATATCCAGAGTCTCCCCGGTCTCACTGTCCACAAACCGCAAATCACCCTGCACGTCCGGCTGAATCTCAGACTCACTCAAAATCTGCAAACCCCAAACCTCCAGCCCCGCACTGAACAACAGGTTCAACGGGCGAGTCAGACTGCCGAAGGTCAAAAAATCACTCAGCACCACCGCAATCCCTCGACCACGATGAAACTTCAGCATCTGCTCAATCGCCTGCTCCACCGCTATACTGCCACCACCCTCCACTCCCTCGAAAAAATGCAGCAGCTGCCGCATTCGAGTCCTCCCGGTGCCAGGCGGCAACATCCAGCGACTGTCACTCAAACCCTGCACCGCATACGCACTCACCCGCTCACCACTCAACAACCCCATGATCCCAAACGCCGCCGCCGCCTGCTTCGCCCGCTCAAGCTTACCACCACTCACCATCGATGCCGATGCATCCACCAGCAACACCACATGCAGCTCCTCCTCATGCTGAAACTGCTTAATGTAAGGCCGCTGCAGTCGCGCAAATATGTTCCAGTCCACATACCGCAGATCATCACCCGCCGCATAGTCCCGGAAATCCGCGAAATCCGTGCTGCTGCCGCCCTTGCCAGACAAATGCTCGCCACGCGCACGATTCGTCAGACGACGCTGCGGCCGCAAACGCATCCGCTCTATCTGATGCAGAACCGAGTTGTCGAACAGCGACGTAAACGCCGCCTGAGTCCCCTCAAGCACAGCCTCAGCCCTCCGTCGACAACTTCGCAATCACCTCGTCAATCAGCTCACGCAAAGAAACATTCTCCGCCTGACCGTCATAATTCAACAACGCCCGATGCTGCAGCACCTCAGCAGCAAAATAACGCACATCCTGAAACGACACATGCGCACGCCCCTGACTCAAAGCCCGCACTCGAGCAGCTCGGATCAGGGCCTGGGCAGCTCGAGGACTGGCGCCAAAACGCAAAAATCGCTTCACACGGTCAGTCGCAAATGCAGAATCCGGATGAGTCGCCAGGACCAGACGACACGCATAATCCCGCATCGGATCACTCACCACCACTCGCTCCAAAACCGTTCGCAAATGCAAAATGCGAGCCCCGTCGAGCACCGGTACAGCCTCATAACGCTGCTTTAAAATCGTGCGAGTCACCACCTCGTTCAATTCCTCACGATTCAAAAATGGCACCACCACCTTAAACATAAAACGGTCCAGCTGCGCCTCCGGCAACGGAAATGTCCCCTCCTGCTCAATCGGATTCTGAGTCGCCAGGACGAAAAATGGCTGCTCCAGACGATACGTCGTCCCGCCCGTCGTAACAGTCCCCTCCTGCATCGTCTCAAGAAGAGCCGACTGAGTCTTCGGAGTCGCACGGTTGATCTCGTCCGCCAGCAACAACTGAGTAAAAATGGGACCCTGACGAAACTCAAAACGATACTTCCCCAAATCATCCGTCGTCATAATGTTCGTGCCAATCACGTCCGCCGGCATCAGGTCCGGAGTAAACTGGATGCGACGAAACTGCAGCTTCAACGCACCAGCCAATGCCTTCACCAGCTCCGTCTTCCCCAGACCCGGAACACCCTCCAGCAACACGTTGCCACCACACAGCATCGCCGTCAGCACCGACTCCACCACTCGCTGCTGACCCACAATCACCCGACCAATCGCCTCACGAACCCGCTCGTACTCCGCACGAAACGCATCCGCCTCAGACTGCAGCTCTGACAATGCCAAATCACCGCTCATCGACCGGTCTCCCCTCAGACCAAAACTTCCTGCTCACAACCAAAACCAAAACAACAACCATCTCAGCCCAGCCCGACCCGACTACTCTTTGCCACGCTCCTGATCGCGCCGCCGCTTTAATGCCAGCAGTCGCGATGTCGTACCGTCCTCACCAGCCGCTCCACCCTCACCGCCGCCAACACCACCCTCACCGCCACCGCCCGACACAGCCCCGCCAGCAGCATCGCCCGACAAACCCGCACCAGATCCGGCACCACGAGCTCCCGCGGAAACTCCACCCGCCGGACGCACCGCAGCACCCCCACCGGCAGCAGCACCACGCACCACCAGCGGACGAGCCTCACCTGAATCACCCGCCACATCCGAACGATTGCCACGCGCACTGCGCACCTGCGTCGTACGCTCCAGTAAAGTTCCCAATGTCGCCGTCGACTCGCGACGATCACGACGCCACAATCGCTTCAGCCACCCCGCATCCAGCTGCACACGCCGCACCGCCACATCCAGCGGCAACAAACAGGCCGCTAAAATCAAATACCACTCAAAAATCGGACGACTGCTGCGCTTACGCGGACGCTCGCCGAATAACTTCCGAGCCGACTCGACAGGGTCCTCGTCAATCTCCAGCTCCAGCCCCCCCGTCGACTCCGCAATCTCTCGCAAAACCGCCGGATTCGAACGAAATCGCAAATACTCAGGCGAATACGAAACAATAAATCCCGCGTACGCCGTCTCACGACGCGCACCGTCAGTCGCACCCACCAGCACCTGATACCGCCCCTCACCCTTCAATGGCATCGATGTCTGATAACGCCGCGGAGCAATCTGACGCACCGCCTGAGACTGCTCGAAACCGTTCGGACCCGTCACCGAAACATTCACGTCCAGCAATGTCTCCTCCGGATGAAAATCCTCCACCACCACCACGCCCTCGTTGCCGTTCACATACGTGTAAACTCGCAGCGACTGCTCACGCTTCGTGCGGCTGATGCGAGTCATCGTTTGAGACAACAACTGCTGAAACTGATCCCACTTCACCCAGTCCCGACCCCAGCGGTCCGTAAAATCCGATGTCCACGCCGCCGTCACTCCCAAACCATAACGCCACACCGCCAAAATCGGATCCAGCTCCTCCTCACCCGCCGCCTTCTCACTCTCCGTCTGAGGCGCTGATAATACGACGACAGCGCGAGCATCCTCTTTGCGCGACGCCAGCACATAGCCATGCAGCTCAGGCGAATCCACAATGTCTCGCAGAATCGGATCCACACCCGTCACCACCGGGACGAAATCCCGAGTCTGTATCTGGGTGCGCCGCAGCGTCTTGGCCTCCTTCACAAAAATTGACGGCAACTCGTTCGGATCACTCGGAAAATAAAAACGACCGCCCGTCGCCCCCGCAATGTCCTGCAGCGTCGACGCATCGCCGTTGTGAGGAAATACAGCCACCGTCGAAACCGACACCTGGTTCTCAATGAATTTGCCCAGCAGCTCAGGAGTCGGTGCCTGAGCATCCCCGTCCGATATAATGATCATGTGCCGCGATGCCGCGTCTGACTTCAATAACGATGACAAACCCAGCTGCATCGTCGTACCAAATGTGCCCATGTCACCAATCGAAGCATTGTTGATCTGAGTCGCCAGGGATTCATACTCGCTGGCAGGAGTCAAATCGAAGATCCACTCGTCACCATTCATCGTCTGAGCCAGCACGCCGACCTCGTCCTGAGAATTCAGGACCTGAATCGCCCGCTTCGTAATCCGCTTCGCCCACGTATTGCCCTGCGGAAATTCACAGGTATGCAGAATAATCGCCAATGCACCCTTCGGCAGCACCTTCTTGTTCGTGATCTCCATCGAAATCGGCAAAGCATCCTCAACCAGAGAACCCTGCCAGCCACCAGGTCCAAAACTGTTCGGACCACCTACCATCAAAAATCCAATCCCCAGATTGCGGATCGCATCATGCATCGCCTGAATCTGAGTCCCCAGGAAGGCGTCCGCCGGAACGTCCGCAAAAATCACCGCATCATACGGCATCAGACTCAGCGGATCCTGAGGAAACTCAAGAGCCGTCATGACCTCCAGCTGACGGTCTCCAGCCCGCAGCGCCTGCTCAAGGAAGCGAATCTCCTCAGGTCGACCCGCCACGTCCCGCACCAGCAGCACCTTGCCCGGACCGTCCAGATACAAATAGTTCCGAACCTCGTTATTCTCCTGACGTACGTCCGAATCCGCTGAAACCTCAATCCGCGCCGAATACTCGTAGTAACCAGGCTGGTCAACACGGATCGGGACGGAATAACGAGTCTTCCCGGCAGGGAATTCAATCTCCCGCCGCGAAATCTCTCGCCCAGCCTCCGACAAAACCAATGTCCCCCGCGCCGCCTTCAATGAATTCAATACCACCGATGCCTCATACGTCTCTCCCTGACGCACAAAACGCGGCAGATCCAGACGCTCCAGCAACACCTCAGACTCATACACATAATTCATCGGCACCACACTGACCGAAACACCCCGCGCCTGCAGGTCCCCCAGCACGTCCTTCAACTGCCCCACGGTCTCAGTGCCGTCACTCACCAGCACAATCCGCCCCACATTCTCCTCCGGCAGCATCGCAGCACTCAATGCCAGTGACTGCTCCAGATTCGTGGCGTCCTGACCCACCTGCGAATTCACAAATCGCTCAAACGGAAATACCACTCGCGGAGGATACTCGACAGCAGGAGTCCTGCCGAAAACCACCAGACCCGCCTCGTCCGTACCCGGCTTCTCAGCCGCCGTCGCCGCCACAAAATTCAACGCCTCAGATCGCCACGGACTCACCGAATCCGACACGTCCACACTGTAAACCACCGACACCGTATCACTGGTCCGCACCGCACGCGGCTCCGCCAGCACAAAAATCAGCAAACCACACAACACCAGACGAATGAATCCAGCCCAGCCGCCACGCCCCTGCGGCAAACCCGAATGACCAGCCGCCTGCAGCCACCAGATCCACGGCACAAACAACAACAGCAGAAATGCCCACGGACGCGAAAACTCAAGCTCTCGCACCAGCTCAAACTGCGGATACGCCACACCCCAGCGGTACAGAAAACCAAGATCCAGCCAGCCACGCTCAGTCCACCGCAACGGACTGCCACCACTGACCAGCACCGTCGGCAATACCGACAGATACGCCAGCAAAAACAACGCCAAAAACGCCAGCAATGAAAGCCCGGCCGTCCACTGCACCGGACGATGCGGTCGCGGAAAAATGCGGCGGATCAGCTGTCGCAGCAGACTCAAGGCGTTAACTCCACTAATCGATGGTTGCCGGTGTCAGCCACGAGTATACGTCCGTCGGTTAGAACTGTCAGGTCCCAGGGCTGGTAGAATTGATGGGAATTTCGGCCCGGTGATCCGTAACGACCCAGTAACCCACCCTCCATCGTCATCACCGTCAAACGCGCCGCACGGTTCTCAATCACATACACCCGACCGTCACCCGTCACACGCAAGTCATAAGGATACGCGAGCCCCTCAAATTCGTCCGACAACTTCAAAATTCGGCGAAATTCTCCCGACTCACTGAAAACCTGAATCCGGTCGTTAAACGCATCCACCACAAACACCTCGCCACCTCGCAAAGCCAGACCGCTGGGACGCTGAAATTCACCAGGACCAGCCCCATGCCGCCCAAACTGCAACAGAAATCGACCCCCGCCATCAAACTTCTGCACCCGCTGATGATCCCCATACTCACCCACATACAAATTCCCCGCCTCGTCCTCCAGCACCGCCACCGGAAACACAAACTGACCCGGCTCCCGACCCTCACTCCCAAACATAAAATCCACCTGCCCGTCAGACTTAAAAATCACCACACGGTGATAATGAGTATCTGCAACGGCCACCCGCCCGTCCCGCAGCTTCCAGATCCCCTCCGGATTCCCAATCCGACTGTCCGGCATCCGCCACTGACGCTGCAACACACCCGTCCGATCATACACCAGCACCCTCCCCGCATCGTCCAGCACATACACGTCGTCACGCTCGTCCGAATACAAACCCCGCGGCGCCGGCAGAAAACGATCGGCCGCAGGAATCCGCCACGTGCGCTCGCCAGAGATCGGCAGCAAAACCTCAGCACCAGCACCGGCATCCGCTCCGCCACCACACCCGGACACACACAGCAGCAACAGCGGCAACAGAGACAGACCGAAAGACAAACGCCAGCCGCACAACAGCCCAGACAGCCTCATACCCGCACCCCCTCCCCAGGCAACACCTCCACAATCACACGCTCTCCCGCTCGCCAGCCACCACTACCCGCACCCACATGCAGCAAACGCCACTCGCCCCCGCACACACCAGCGACCACCGTCTCCCGCAAACCACCCGCCTCACGCGAACTCAACACCTCCAGCAACCCGCCACAAACCCGGCTGCCACCACCAGAATGCACTGCACCAGACTGCACTGCACCAGACTGGCACCCCCGCAAATACAGCCGCTCCGGCCGCACACACAATCCACCACGCCGCTCAGCCGCCTCCAGCAACCACCCGTCACACATCCCCAAAGCCTCCAGCAGAGACACGTCCAGCCAGTTCAGCGGCCCCAGGAATTCACCCAGGGGCTTTTCAGGAGCCCCCTCGTACAGTTCCTGCACACCACTCTCATGCCACACTCGCCCCTCCCGCAAACACACCACCCGCTCCGCATGCCGCAACACCACACCAGGCTCATGACAGGAAAACACCAGCGATACACCACAGCCCCGCAGCTGCCGCTCCAGATGCTGCCAGTAACCCGGTTTCCGCACCGGATCCACATGCGCCAACGGCTCGTCCATCAGCAGCACACGAGCCCCCGAAGACAGCGCACGCACCACCGACAGTCGCGATCGCTCACCCTGAGACAACTCGCCCGGATACGCACCTCGACGCTCCCACAGATCAAACAGCCGCAGAATTTCGTCTGCCTTTCCGGCCGAAACCAGCTCCACATGGCCCCGCACCGACACATGCGACCATAACCCACCCGACTGCGGTACCCAGTAACAGGGCAGGGCACCCCCGCCACTCAGCTGACCACCACGCTCAATACACCCGGCGGTCGGTCGCTCAAAACCCGCCAAAAGACTCAACAAACTGGTCTTGCCCGCACCCGAATACCCCAGAATGGCCGTCACACCCGCATCAATGCGCAGCGTCACACCCCGCAATCGCTCACCCAGCTCAACTCCCCGCAGTTCAAACAGCACGCATCCACCCTCCACAGCCACCTACTGCGGATGCCCCCGCTCCAGCACCAGCAGACGATACTGCAGCTGCTGCGGATCTCGCAAAGGCCGCAATCCAGCATCATACAGCCGCACACGCCACCCAGCCGCCTCCGCAGTCCTCACAAAATCCCCCGCATGCTGCCGACCAGCATCCCCTATCCAGACCACACCGCCAGGCTGCAGCAAACACCCCAATGCACTCAGCAAAGGCTCATGACCGCACCGGTCATACAACACATCACTCGCAAAAATAAAATCAAAGCCCGGCACCCGCGGCACAGACTGCCAGCTAAACACCAGCCCCGCTCCACCGCTCAAACCGTTCCGCTCCGCATTCCGCAATGACATCGCCACCGCAGACTCAGACTGATCCGAAAATGTCACCGCCAGACCAGCCGCCAGACCCGCCAGAC
Source organism: Planctomycetaceae bacterium (assembly GCA_046075365.1). GTDB lineage: Bacteria > Planctomycetota > Planctomycetia > Planctomycetales > Planctomycetaceae > SXXK01. The sequence goes on along the minus strand of JBJTPZ010000784.1, from coordinate 25,096 downwards.
CCACCAGACCCACACCACAGCCAAGCTCCAAAGCACGGTGACTTCGCGGAGCAGACTGGAGCACCAGACGAGCAGTCACAGGGGCCGCCGCCCACAACAAGCCCCAGTACGGATCCCAGCCAGCTACCCCGGAACACTCTCCGGCAACCGCCTCGTCCAGCAGCACTGCAGGCTCCGGCAGCTCCAGCTCAAAAACCCGATCGCACAGCTCCACACGCTCCAGCGGCACTTGCCCACCTCACACAAACAGCGTCAGAACTGAGCCAAAAACCGCAGATCGTTCTCGTAAAATCGACGAATGTCGTCCACCCCAAAATGCTTCATGCAAAAACGCTCAATACCCAGACCAAACGCAAACCCGGAATACTGCTCAGGATCATAACCCACCGCCGCAAATACCGCCGGATCCACCATCCCCGCACCACCAATCTCCATCCACGAATTACCCCACTTCATATCCACCTCCACCGATGGCTCTGTAAATGGGAAAAACGACGGACGAAAACGAATCTCAACGTCAGGGCCCAGAAAACTGCGAGCAAACTGGCTGAGCACCGTCTTAAGCTGAGCCATCGTCACGTGCCGATCCACCAGCAAACCTTCCATCTGATGGAACATGCACGAATGAGTCGCATCGATCGTGTCCGGACGATACACACGACCCAGCGACACAATCCGCACCGGCGGCTGCACAGATTCCATCGTGCGAATCTGCACCGTCGATGTCTGACTGCGCAACAGCATCGGACCACCCGCAGCAGCCTGCGCACAAGCCAAATAAAAATTATCCAGCGGATCACGCGCCGGATGGTCCTCCGGTATGTTCAATGACTCAAAATTATGACGCTCGTCCTCCACCTCAGGACCATCCACCACCGTAAAGCCAAACCGCCCCATCAGCTCCCGAAATTCCGTCATCACCTGAGTAATCGGGTGCAGTTTCCCGATCCGCAGACGGTCACCCGGCAGCGTCACGTCAAAATCAGAAACAGCTCGCGCCGCAGCCTGCTGCTGCAATGCCTCCTGACGCTGCTCCAATGCACCCGTCACTGCCGTCCGCACCTCGTTAAACCGACGACCCACCGCCGGCTTCTCAGCAGCCGTCGCCGCTCCCACCAGCTTCTGCAGCTCCCGAATTCGACCGTTCTTCTGCCCCAGATACTCCACCCGCACACACTCCAGCTCGGCCGCATCCGCCACCGCCTGAATCGCCGCCAAAGCGCCCGCTTCAAACTGGTTGAATTCAGTCAAAATATCCATACACCCACGCCCCCCCCCGACACACTCACTCGCTCACTCAAATACACACACTCAACGGCACAAACACGCGGCACGACTGCAACACCGCCCACAACAACAAAAAAAACGAGCCAGCATGCGGGCTGGCTCGTTCGTGTTCCGTTCAGCCAGTTGCCCGACCAAACCTGTCCAATGTCCCGAGACTCAGGTCGCAGCCTTGGCAGCCTTCGCCGCCGCCACGATCTCCGCAAACACCTCAGGATTTCGCACCGCCAGCTCAGACAACTGCTTGCGATTCAGACCAATCTTCGCCAGCACCAGACCGTGCATGAAATACGAATAACTAATGCCCAGCGCCCGCACCGCAGCTGTGATTCGAGTAATCCAGAGGGCCCGGAACTCACGCTTGCGCATGCGACGGTCACGAGTCGCAAACGCGCGAGACCGCACGATGGTTTCCTTAACGGTTCGCAGCAGCTTGCTGCGACCACCAAAATTGCCCCGCGCCTCTTTAAACAAACGCTTCTTCGCGCGATGACGCGCCTTGCCGTACCGAACTCGCATCGAACCAGATCTTTCAATTCATCAGGATCGGAAATTTTTCAAGAACCCGCCGCAGACAACGCCACGGCAAATCCCCAGGCAACTTCGCCAGACGCACTTCCACACGCCAGACAAACACACCCGGTGCAGCATCCCCGTGCTGCCCTCTGAAACCGGCAGTGACACTCAAGACACCACCGCAATCGACTGTCGTCGACAAATTACGCATCGCCAGTGCAGAGGACACCGATGCGCCAAACAAACTCGCACGCACACCCCCACGCATCACATGCAGGGACGCAGCGCCTCAATAATCTTCTTCGCCTCAGCACCGTCAACCACGCCGTCCTGACGCAGACCACGCTTACGCTTCGGATTCTTGTGACTAAGCAGATGCCCGCGATACGCAGATCGATGCTTCGCCTTGCCAGACGCCGTTACCTTGAAACGACGCTTGATTCCCTTATGAGTCTTCTGCTTGGGCATTTCACTCTCCGCATTTGCCAGAACCAGATTCCACCGGCCCGACAATACGCTGACAAATCTCAACAAAAACAAATCAAACCACACCGACTACTAACACAACAGCCAAACACCGACCACTTAAATCCAGCCACACAACCCTGAATTACTGATCGGATGTGCAGCAAGCGCCGGGGCAGGGCCCGCAAGTATAGAAAGCTGCCGCCCCGGTTGTAAAGCACTGAACCCCAATGACAAAGGGAAATTCCCAGAGGCACTGCCGGAATTGATGCCCGACTCCCTCCAAAACCTCAACGAAACCACCGTCTATCGGCCAGCACCAGCCCCGCCAGACAACTTTTCAAACAGAAACAGCCCCGGAATGTCCCCGAGGCTGCCTCAACTTTCAACAAAATCAAATCTCAGACACTGATCGCGTGTCCATCTCCAACGCCGGACAATGCCGTCACCAGCTGCTCCGTCAGGTCCTCCTGCCCAGATTCACCACAGTCCCACGAGCCGGACAGTGACGCGGCAGGGCGAGCCCCCGACAGGACGGACAACAAATCAGATGCACCCACTGTCAACACAGGAGAAGCGTCGGCCGGCAGACCACGCTCAACCGACACTACCCCGCCAACCGAAATCCGAACTGTCGCCTGACAACCCCCAGGACCCGTCAGATTCAAGCCCACAGACGCCGTCTCCGCACCGTCCGCCACCACGCGGCCGCGCAACAAATCCAGCAGCCAGCACGTCACAGACTGCACGTCCGGCTTCCGCTTGCCCCAGCGATCCTCATTGCCGTAATCGATAAACCGGTGAATCACCGTCCGATCCAGATCCGGACAAATAATGTCGCCCGCAAATCGCTTCGTGTTCGTCATGTCAAAACAGTTGTCAGTACTCTCGTAAGCCGCATACGTCTCAGCGTTGTCCTGAAACAAACGCTCAAACATCTTCTGGTCCTCACTCAGATTCGCATCGTCTGCATCCGCACCCTCGTCGCCCTCATAGACGACTCCCGTCGAATTGAAATATTCGCTGCACAAATCAATCACCTGGCGGGATGTGATCGGGTTATCAGGAGCCAGGTGGTAGGTGAGCCCCCGGGCCTCAGGAGTCTCAAACAGACGGCACATCACCGCTGACACCCAGTCCACCGGGATCAGATTGCGAGGCTCGCGACCCGTGAATCGCACGCGAATTGGAGTCTTCCGGCGACCGTCTTCACCCAGCGGCAATGACGGGATCAACATCGCCATCAGACGCAGATACACAAACAAACCGTGGTAGGTGTTGGTGTAGCCGGTCCGCGAATCACCGACAATCACCGCCGGACGGTAAACCGTGATGTGCTCAGCAAAATCTGCGGCACGCACCAGTTTTTCTGCCTCAAATTTGCTCTCTTCGTAGTCATTCCGAAACGTCTGACCCGCCTCCAGACTGCCCTCCGGCACGCGGCCCGACTGCATCCCGGCAACGTAAGCTGTCGAAACATAATGGATGTCGCGAATGCCCAGCTCGCGGCACAGCTGCAGCATGTGGCGAGTCCCGTCGAGATTCGTGCGCCAAGGCTCGCCCGCGCGGTCCTTCCCGAAAAATTCCAGAATCGCGGCACTGTGAATAATGCTGCTGCAGTGCTTCCGCAGCCACTCGCGATCCTCGTCACACAGCCCAAAACCGGGCTTCGAAATGTCGCCGTTCAGGACGACAGGGCGAGGAAAAGTGCGCTGATGCTCCTTCTCCCAGTACTGCAGTACCTGCTCGATCCGATCCCGCGCGTCGTTGCGGCGAGACCCCCGGACCACCACCGCCAGCTGATGACCGTTCAGCAAAAGGTCGCGCAACAGATAGCGACCAACCAGCCCCGTTGCTCCAGTAATCAACGTATACATAACACTCCCAGTCCCATCCTGAATGCCGGAATCAGGCAACAGCCAGCCAGCCTGCAAGGTCCCGACATTCGCTCCGCTGCATTCCACAGCCCATGATGCCATGAGCCCCTGAAAGGCCACAATATCCAACTCAACCAGCGGGTTCGCAACGGTTTTCAGACTCCATTTCGAAATCCGCCGCGTAACTCCAAAAGGAGCCTGCCAGAAGCCCCCGAGCTTACAGAATCACCGCAGAACCCGCAAACACCGCTCCCCGCGAATCCCGCACAGCAGGGAAATTCCCACAGGCCGACTGGGAAAACTTGAGCAACTCGCCGGATTTTTCTGCCAAATCCCCCGCGACGCCGCCAGAGACCACTTTTTGCCCCTATTTCCCCTGCTTTTGCTCCAATCGTCACTCTCCGCGCCGGCCAACCAGACACCCCACACACCCCAAAAATCAACACTCCTGCGATTTTCCCCCGCGAAAATCCCTGGCATCAGCCCCCAATCCGCGCATACTCTCACCCGTCCGCCCGCTCCGGGCACACCTTCATTGACTAAAATCTCGCCGTTACCCAGCCGGCGCTCCGCCTAAAGGACCACCCGATGATCTCCTTCTCCGGTGTGATTCCGCCCATCGTGACCCCGCTCACCGCTCACGATCAGCTTGACCCACAGGCCGTCGATCGCATCGTCCAGCACCTCATCGACGGCAAAGTCTCCGGCATCTTCGCTCTCGGTACCACTGGCGAAGGCCCGTCACTCAACTACCGTGTGCGCTACGAAATGGTGGAACGCACCTGCGAAGCCGCACACGGCCAGGTCCCCGTACTCGTCGGTGTCACCGATACCTCCTTCGCCGAATCTCTTGCGCTGGCCGAACACGCCCGGTCCAGCGGCGCTGCAGCCATCGTTGCTGCAGCGCCTTTTTACTTCGATGCCTCACAGCAGGCACTCCAGGACTGGTTCACCAGACTGGCTGACGAGTCCCCGCTGCCCCTGATGCTCTACAACATGCCGTCCTGCGTCGGAACAACACTGTCCATCGACCTCGTCGCCGCACTCGCCTCACACCCCAATGTCGCAGGCATCAAAGACAGCGGCGGCGATCTCAGATACTTCCGACAGCTGTGCGTCGAATTCCGCAAACCCGGACGCTTCTCTGTCTTTATGGGCCCCGAAGAACTGCTGGCCGACGCCGTCAACTTCGGCGCCGATGGCGGTGTCTGCGGCGGTGCCAATCTGCTGCCACTCGTCTACACCAGCCTCTACACAGCCGCCAAACACAACGACTCACTCGAAATCCCCAGACTCCACAGCATCATCCACGACCTGTTCGCCTCCGTCTATCGCGATGAAAATGGTCGCATGAAACTGATCCCCGGACTCAAACACGCCATGGCCCAGGCCGGACTCTGCTCACCCGTCACCGCACCGCCACTCCAGCAACTCAGCGTCGAACACGCCACACGCATCGAAGTGGCCTTCGAACGACTGGCCTCAGCCGGCAAACTGCAGCTGCACAGCAGCACACTCTAAACTCAATCGAAAAAACCCTGCAGATACCAGCGACCGGTCTGCAGGTCACGGTACAGCCACAAACGACCGCCACCGCGCACCACCACAACGTAATAGTCACGCTGACACGACCGCTCAGTCCACCAGCCAGTCTGCAAACGCTCCGCCTCAGACCACCACTCCACCTCCCACGACTGACCACCCGCCAGCACCGCCGGTACACGTCGCAGCTGACCCATCGCAGACTGCCGCGACTGACCTCCCGCAGGCTCCTCACCCTCACGCAATAAACCGGCCGTCACCTCCACCGCCGGCTCCAGCAGACGCATCGGACGAGGCAGCACACTCGACTCATCCACCACCGACCGAACTGCTGCACCGGCACCACGCTGCTCCACGCCACCAGTTGCCGGCACCGACTGCCCCGCCAGATGCCATAACACTCGCTCCGCTGCTCCCGCTCCACCCGCCTGCACCGCATCCGGCAATGCCTCCAGACGCAGCGAATGCTCCGGACGAACGTCCGCTCGCTCCTGCACCCGCAACACTCGCTCACGACCCAGACGACCCGTCAAACGACTCACCAATGCCGCCAGCTGCTCCACCGGCTCACTCACATCCCGCAACTCGCCAAATAAGTTCCGCTGCCGCGCAGGTGGCAACTGAGCCGCCAAAGCCCGCAAACGCACCAGCACCACAGGCTCCACCACCAGCCGCAAATACTCCCCCTGCATCACGCCCTCTGCTGCCGCCGGCCCCGCAGCCGCCGACTCACTCCCCACCGCCTGCCCGGCACCCGCAATCCGCCGCTGCTCCGACCCCAGCAAATACTCCAGACGCAAAACTGCTACCTCACTCAGAAGTTCAGCATCCTGACTCGGACGGACCAGACCCGCACCAAAACGCAGCCAGTCACCACACCCCAGACGCACCTCACACTCCACGCCACCACACATCTGCCGCCGCTCCCTCAGCTCGACAGAAACCAACTCCGACAGCTTCCGCAACACCCAGTGCAAATCCCCCAGACCACTCGCCGGCTGCTCCTCAGACCACTCCGCCACTATCGGATTCGCCTCCGGCAGATTTACCAGCGGCTCCGGCAACACTCCCCGCAGCTGCTGCACTCGCTCAACCGCCAAACCACTCAGTCGCGCAGGTAAATCCTGCAGAGGCAAACGCAACAGTCGCCCCAGCTGCAACACTCCCAAATCCCGCAGAATTGCAACGTCGGACAGCGGCAGTCGAGCAGCCGTCAGCGGCAAAAAATCAACCCACGGACGATCCTCGCCCGCCGGCAGTCGCCGCACTCGCCAGCTCCCCGCACCCGAAACTCGCAGCCCAGCCGATTCACCCGATTCACCCAAACGCTCACGCAGTCCCGCCTGACCCAGAAACCCACGCAACTCCCCGTCCGCAGGATCCCAGTGAGCCATCGCCCACGCAGTACTCACCCGATCACCAATCCCCGCCACTCCACGCAGCCCGGCTGCCCCCACCTCACTCAACAGCTCCTCCGCCAGCTCCGCCTCGCCGCCAAACAAATGCTCACAGCCCGTTATCTCCAGCAGTAAACAGTCAGGCAACGGCAACGTGTCCAAAGCCACCACAGGAGCAAAACGCCGAGCCAGCAATGACAGCTCCAGCAGCTCCCGACGGTCCTCCTCAGGACTCCAGTCCACAAACTGCACCGCCTCTGACTTCAGCCCCTGTGACTGCATTCCCTGTGACTTCAGCCCCCCTGACTTCCCTGCCGCTCGATCGCCCCGCTGCACGACCGGGCTGGCCAGACTGCGAGCCTCAGCGAGCGGCAGACCAGGACGCACCCCCAGCTCCCACGCCCCCCGATCAACCGCCACCACCGCCGGACCAGAACGAACCGCCGGAAACAACTCCCGCAACAGTCGCCAGTCCTCCGACAACACCCCACCAGCCAAACCACCCCCGGCGGCTCCACCAGCCCGCACCCCGGAACCCGGCCGCGCAACACTGGAATCAGTCCAGTCCGCTCGAGTCCTCACGGCCAGCAACTCCCCAGACTGACCCGCCGCACGCAGCCGACGCGCCGCTGCCTGCACCGGCCAGTTCGGTATCCGCAGACACAAAATCCTTGTCCCCGAAATCTCACTCATGCAAAACCGACACTCCCTCACCCGACACTCCCTCACCCAGCGCAAACTCACCACCCTGCAGCCACGCAGAGGCCACCGCTGCCACTTCAAAACCAACGCTGCGATACAGTGGCTGACCGGCCGGAGTCGCCAGCAGGAGAAACTCCGTTGCACCGGTCGCACGCTCGGCCGCAATCGCCGCCGACAATACCCGCCGACCAAAACCACGCCGCTGCTGCGCAGCCGCCGTCGCCATACACCAGATCACAGCCGTCTCACCAATACGACTCACCCGCAATCCACTCACTACCAACCCCTCGTGCCGCACCACGTAAACCCGCAAACCGGGCTGGCACGACAACACGCCCCCAAACACCGCATTCACCGCTGCCAGCGGCAACCCAAATGCCGCACCCGTCACAGCATTCGCACTCACCACCTCAGCGTCACTCTCAGCCAAACCACAATCCCCCGAAAACACACTCCCATCTCCCGACTCACCAGCACCCCCACACGCCAGCCTCATCAGCGGTATCTCACCCGCCGCCACCAGCCCGGCCAGCTCACAAGCCGCTCCCGCACCGCCCGCACCGACACTTCCCGCGGCCAGCACCAGACACGGCACGCGGCGAAACTCGCTCCGCACCCGCATCCACTCCAGATCACCGCCAAAATCACCAGCACCCTCAGCACCCCCGGCACCGCCACCCCACAAAACTGCCATGTTCAAATCCGCATATGGCAACCCCGACAACAACATCGCCATCCGTGCCGTCAAAGTCGATTCAAAGCCCGCCCCCTCCACACACAAATGCAGCAGCGAAAAACCTACCAGACGCCACTTCTCACGCACATCCACCGCAACACTCATACCCCACCTCACCCCCGCCACACGGCTCTGCCCTGACACCCGCACCACCCCACACAGCCTACCAACAACCACAGTCACAACAAACCCTCACACCCGCCAGCCACATTCTCTTCCCAACCCCTCAAACCATCGCTGCCATCCCGTCCAGCGCACACATCCCCGCGCCACCATCACCCACCACCCGCGGACTCCCGTCCGCGGCTCGCCAAACCGAAAGCTGACCACTGACCACTCTTCCTCCCCTCGCCCCCGTGAAACGGGGGAGAGGGGTCGGGGGTGAGGGGGCCACACGCCCCACATACAAACACGCCCCGCCCCATATCACTGTCAGCAATGTGCTCGGGCTGGAAAGCCCGAGCTACGAAGTCGCCACCCGGCGAACCGCGGACCGAGTGGGCAAAATTCGAGCACGAGCACGAGCACGAGCACAAAAAAACAAAAAACAACAACCCCCAAAACCACACTTCGTACTCGTACTCAGTCCGCCCTGGCGGACGGTACTCGTACTCGTACTCGAAAAACGCCACTAACAACTGCTCTTCGCGGCTTCGCGTGAGACCAACTGTCTGCGGCGCCCCTTCCTCGCTATACTGTCCCCGCAATCGAAGCAGCCGGTGGCCCCACCCGAGCCCCCCCCAGCACCAACACCCGCGGACTCCCGTCCGCGGCTCGCCAAACCGAACACCGAACACCGAACACCGAACACTAACCACTAACCACTAACCACTAACCATGCTCCCACTGCTGCTCCTCACACTCACCGCCATACTCCCGCAGCCCCCGGAAACTACGACTCCGTCGCCGCTGCCCGCCAGCCAGCCGCTCGAACCCGACCAGGCCCTGCATTCCTTCCAGCTCCAGCAAAATTTCCAGCTGCAGCTGGTCGCCGCAGAACCGCTCACCACCGACCCCGTCGCCGCGGCCTTCGATGAAGATGGCCGCCTCTTCGTCGTCGAAATGAATGACTACCCCTACACCGATAAATCCACCGATCAGCCCGGCGTCGAACGTACCACCGATCTGCCCATCGGGAAAATTCGCCTGCTCAGCGATGATAATGATGATGGTGTCTTCGATCGCAGCACCATCTTCGCCCGTGACCTCTCCTGGCCCACCGGCGTCGTGGTCTGGAAAGACGGTATCTTCGTCGCTGCTGCACCCGATCTCTGGTGGCTCCGCGATGCCGATCACGACGGCGTCGCCGAAATACGCCAGCGCATCCTCACCGGCTTTCGCAAACTCAATGTCCAGGCCGTCGCCAATAACCTGCTCTGGACGCTCGATCACCAGATCTGCGGAGCCGGCGGGACCAACGGAGGACTGCTGTCCGGCTCTGCACTCGACCCGCACTCCCCCTCACCACTCAGCATGTCCCGACACGACTTCCAGTTCTCACCGCTCGGACCTCCTCATCACTTTCAGCTGCTGTCCGGCGGAGCACGTTTTGGGAATACCACCGATGACTGGGGCAATCGCTTCATCTGCAATATTCGTAACCCCGTCCAGCACGTCCTGCTGCCACTCGAACACCTCAGTCGCAACCCCCATTTCAACCCCGGCAGCCCGCTCCACGATGTCGCTGCCAGCGGCGACCAGCTGCCCGTCTACCGCACCAGCCCGCCAGAACCCTGGCGCATCATCAATGCCGCCCGACTCACCGGCCAGGGCGACCCCCGCATGCCGCGCAGCGAAAAAAATGCCGCCGGTTACCTGACGTCGGCCTGCGGAGTCACCGTGTATCGCGGCGATGCCTGGCCCCCCGAATTCCGCTCCCAGGTACTGCTCTCCGATGTCGCCGCCAATCTCGTGCACCGCCAGCAGCTCACACCAGCCGGACCCACCTTCAGCTCACAACGCCTCGACCAAAACTGCGAATTCATCACCTCCACCGATAACTGGTTCCGCCCCGTCAACTTCGTGCACGCACCCGATGGCACACTCTGGCTGCTCGATATGTACCGCGAAACCATCGAACACCCCTGGTCCATGCCCGCCGACCTCAAAGCGATGCTGGATCTCGAACGAGGCCGCGATCGCGGACGCATCTACCGCATCGCTCCGCCCCACTTCAAACGACGCTCCACCCCCAAACTCTCACAGGCCACCACCACAGAACTCGTCCGGCTGCTCGAACACCCCAATGCCTGGCATCGTGATACCGCCGCCAGACTCCTGTTCCAGCAACAGGATCCGGCCACTCCCGCTCTGCTGCTGCAGCTGCTCCGCCAGTCCCCCAAACCCCAGGCACGCCTGCAGGCCCTCAGCACGCTCGCTGCCACTGTCGCCGCCACACCCGCCACCGCCACACCCACACTCACGAACCAGCTCCACGACGCCGTTCTGCAACTGCTCGATGATCAGACACCGCAGGTTCGTCGCGGTGCCCTCCGCATCGCCGCGCTGCACTCCCTCAGTGACCTCCCGCTCGCAGTCGCCCGCTCCATCCGCGAAGACTCAGACCCCGCTGTCCTCTTCGAAGCCGCACTCCACCTGCACCAGCTCACCAGTCTGCAGCGAGACATGCTGCTCCGCACCCTCCTCAAACGCACTGCCACAGATCCATGGATCCGCACCGCAGCTCTTTGCTCCGCACACGATCACGAACTCCTGCGGCTGCTCGAAACTCTGCTGCAGCCACAGGTCCGCACTGATCCCGCCCAACAGCCGCTGCTGCTGCAGCTGGCAGGGATCGTTGGAGCCCGTAATCAGGCGGCCGAGCTGCGCATTCTGGCTCAGGCACTCAGCAACCTGCCGGAACAGGAACGCAGCTCTGCCCGCTTCTCAGAACTGCTGGCAGCACTCGACGATGGCCTCCGCCGCAGTCGCAGCAGCCTCGCCGCCGCATGGCAGGAACAGCCCGCTGCTCTGGACTTCACCCGCAGCATCGTTCGCACCGCCGGCAACACCGCACTCGACACCGCTCTGCCAGCAGAACAGCGCACCGCAGCCGTCAGACTGCTGACACTCAACCCGCAGCCCGAACTCCTGCCACAGCTGCTGGAACTGGCCGGCACAACACAACCCGATTCCGTACGCCTGGCCGCACTCAAACTGCTGCCCGCCAGACTCGATCAGGCTGCCGCGGCACAGCTCGCCGCCGACTGCCCCCGCTCCACGACCAGCCTGCAGCACGAAATCATCGAATGCCTCTGCAGCTCAGAAATTGGCACCAAAGAACTGCTGCAGGCCATCGCCACAGGCACCATTCCCGCCAGCCGCATCACACCCATCCGCCGCTCTCTGCTGCTTAAACACGCCCAAACAACCATCCGCACGCAGGCCGAACAACTGCTCGGTGACAGCCGCACCACTCCCCGCTCAGAAATCGTCGCCGCCTGGCAGGATACCCTGAAACTCAGCCCCGACAGCCAGCAGGGCAGGGCAGTCTTCCAGCGCGAATGCAGCAGCTGCCACAAACTCGGCACGCTGGGCACCGACGTGGGCCCCAGCCTGCTGACAGTCCGACACCGCACACCCGCTGAACTGCTCACACACATCCTTGACCCCAACCGCGAAGTCGGCCCCGACTTCCTGCAGTTCGTTGCCGTCACACACAGCGGACAAACATCCACCGGCATCCTCACCGCTGAAACTTCCTCCGCACTCACACTCCGCCGCAGCGGAAATCAACAGGATACCATCAATCGCAGCGATATCGCCGAACTGCAGTCCGCCGGCATCAGCCTCATGCCCGAAGGCTTCGAACTGAAACTGAACCGACAGGAACTCGCCAGCCTCATCCACTTCATCCGCACAGGAAACTAAAACAGCCCGCCCCCTCCCCATTCGTCGTTCACACCCCCGCACGCAACCCGCCAGGACCGCTCGCCACCACCGCCGCATCCACCGCACCCGCATACTTTTCAAAGTTCAAACGAAACCGCTCCGCCAGTTTCAACGCCGCCTGCTCGTAAGCACCACGATCACGCCACGACAACGCCGGCTGCAACATCTCGCCAGGCACACCCGCACACACTGTCACCACATCCAGACCCATGATCGGATCACGCACCACCGCCGCCTCACGCAGCTCACCCGAATGAATCCCGTCGATGATCGCGCGAGTAAACCGCAGCGGCATCCGGCTGCCCGTGCCGTACGATCCGCCCGACCAACCCGTGTTCACCAGCCACACCGCAGAACCATGACGACTGATCTTCTCCGCCAAAAGACGCGCATACACCCCCGGATGCCACACCAAAAATGGTCCGCCAAAACATGGGGAAAACGTCGCCTCCGGCTCCGTCACTCCCATCTCCGTACCAGCCACCTTCGCCGTGTAACCACTGATGAAATAATACATGGCCTGCTCAGGAGTCAAACGGGAGACCGGAGGCAGCACCCCAAACGCATCACACGTCAAAAAAATCACGTCCGTCGGATGACCCGCCACACACGGAATCTTCGCGTTCCGCATGTGCTCAATCGGGTAGGCCCCGCGAGTATTCTGGGTGATGGTCGTGTCGTTGAAATCCACATGCCGGTGCGCCCGGTCATACACCACATTCTCCAGCACCGCACCAAAACGCAGCGCCTCAAAAATGTCCGGCTCTGACTCACGAGTCAAATACACGGCTTTCGCATAACAGCCGCCCTCAATGTTGAAAATCCCGTCGTCCGACCAGCCATGCTCGTCATCACCAATCAAATAACGCTGCGGATCAGCCGACAATGTCGTCTTCCCCGTACCACTCAAACCAAACAGCACCGAACTCTGACCCGTCTTCCGGTCACACGTCGCAGAACAGTGCATCGACAAAATTCCACGGTCCGGCAACAGGTAGTTCATGAAGGTAAACACCGCCTTCTTCATCTCACCCGCATACTCCGTTCCCAGCAATACCACCTCCCGCCGCTCAATACTCAAATCCACACTCGTCCGACTGGTCATCCCCGTCGTATACCGATTCGCAGGAAATGCGCCCGCATTGAAAATCACAAAGTCCGGCTCCCCAAACGTCTCCAGCTCCTGATCCGTCGGTCGGATCAGCATGTTGTGCATAAACAAAGCATGATACGGCCGCGCACAAATCACTCGCACCTTCAGCCGCTGCGACGGATCCCAGCCCGCATAAGCGTCCACACAGTAGATGCGTGATCGAGTATTCAGGTAGTCGATCGCACGCTCTCGATTAATGCTGAAAGTCGACTCGTCCAGCGGAAAATTCACCGGCCCCCACCACACCTTCGACTCAGAATCCGCATGCCGAACCACACGCTTGTCCTTCGGCGATCGACCTGTCTTCTCGCCCGAATACGCAATCAGACAGCCCGTGTCCGACAAACTGGTCCCCGGCTCATGACGAATCGCCTCCTCGTACAGACCGCTCGGAGACATATTCCGGAAAATGTCCCGCACCGTAATCCCATGCTGCTGCAACGAAAACTGCCCGTCCATCACTCACCCCTCCCCGTCTTTTCCCCGCCGCCGTCCAGACATGCACAGAAAATGCACACCCGCACAGAAAATGCACACCCGCCGAAATCAGTCCACAAACACAAACTCGTTCGAATTCAACAGCCCGCGACACAATTCAGCAACCGCATGTCGCCGGCCGGATTCACCAACTGTCTGCTCAACTTTCTCCAGCAGGATCCGTGCCGATTCCCGCTCCTCGGCAGCCGATTCTCGCAGCAGCACCCGCTCAAACGCGCCCGCTATCACCGCGTCCCGCCAGCCAGACCCGGTACCCGCAGTCGCCAGCAGCTCGTCCGCCAGCGCCTCCGCACAACCAATCGTCTCCGGACTGTTCAGCAGCATGATCGCCTGCGGAGCCACAATCGTTTCGTCCCGCCGCCCACACGATGCCGCCGCATCCGGCAAATCAAACACCTGCAAAAATGGAATCGGCAGACATCGCTTCCGCACCAGATAAATGCTCCGCACACGCACCTCAGCCGCCGGATCCGCATACCAGCCCTGCATCCGACCGTCGTCCTTGCCCTCCTCAGCCTCCAGAATGGCCGGCTGAGCATGCCTGAGTTCCTCCGAAATCACCGGCCACCGCGGCGCACCACCACCACCCGCCGGCTGCAACTGACCTGTCGCCTGCAACAAACAGTCCCGCAACGTCTCTGCATCCATCCGCCGCAGCGTCTGACGCCCCCAGTACACGTTCTCCGCATCCGCCACACCGGCCACACCGCCGTCCCCCGCATCCACACGCCGACGATACGCCGCTGATGTCACCATCAGCCGATGCAGCGACTTCACTGACCAGCCCCCGCGCACAAATTCCACCGCCAGCCAGTCCAACAGCTCCTGCTGCTCCGGTCGAGCCCCCGTGTAACCAAAATCATTCGCCGTCGATACCAGACCCACACCAAAATGCTGCTGCCACAGACGATTCACCAGCACCCGCGCCGTCCACGGGTTCTCTGCAGAAATAATCCACCGAGCCAGTGCCAGACGACGACCACTGCCACCCGCCGCACCAGGCTCAAACACCGCATCACCCGGCCAGTACAATGCCGGAAAACCAGGCCGCACTTCTTCCCCAGGAGACGCCGCATCCCCCTGACTCAGCACATATGTCGCCGGAATCGCATCCCGCCGCTCCCGCACTCCCATCCCCCGCTCATACTCACGCCGCTGACCACGCAGACGCTCCGCCCGCGACTGCAGCTCACCCCGCTCAGCCTCCACCAGACCCTCCGCCTTCAGCCGCGCCTCCACCACTCCCAGCTCAGCCACAATCGGCGCATTCTCCCGATCAATCCGCTCCCGCTCCGCACCAGTCGTCACCGCCAGCTCATCGTCCCGCTCCAGCGATGCAAAAAATGCCCGCAGACGATAATGATCAGCCTGAGTCAGCGGGTCGTACTTGTGGTCATGACACTGACAGCACGACATCGTCAGCCCCAGAAACGCAGCCGCCGTCGTATTCGTCAGATCCGCCTGCAGCTCAGCCTGCAGCCGCGCCTCCTCAGCAAAAATCGCCGCCGTACTGTCCCACTGCCCCAGACGCAGATAACCGGTCGCCAGCAGCGCATCCCGCTCAGCCTCAGTCTGCGGCACACCCGATACCAATTCGTCACCCGCCAGCTGCTCCAGCACAAACCGATCAAACGGCTTGTCCGAGTTAAAACTGCGAATCACATAGTCCCGATACTTCCACATCGTCGGCCGAAATTCGTCCCGCTCGTAGCCGTTCGTGTCCGCATAACGCACCACGTCCAGCCACAGCCGCGCCTGCCGCTCCCCATATGCCGGCGATCCCAGCAAACGCTCAACCTGCCGCTCCCACGCGCCCGGCTGATCGTCCGCCAAAAACGCCGCCAGCTCTGCCGACGTCGGCAACAACCCCGTCAGATCCAGGGACAGCCGCCGCAACAATGTCCGACGATCAGCCTCACCCGCCGCCAATACCCCCGCTGCCACTCGCTTCGCATCCAGAAATGCATCAATCGGATGCACCCCGGATCCACCCGGCACCGACACCGCCCGCGGCAGCCGCAAGGACCACAACTGCAGACGATCGTCACCAAACGCCACCCGGACCGGATTCCGCGAATCCTCCCAGGCAGTGCCAATCCTCTCCGCTGACGACACACCCCCCGGCTCGTCAGCCCGCAATGCCGACAGCCCGCTGACCGCCAGCCACAGCAGACAGACACCCCAACAACTCCTCAATCTCGGTCGACTCATCGTCGCCTCACACGAAAAAGAAGGTTGACTCCGCCGTCGACCGCAGCAGCTTCGCCCGCTCCGACTCGCTGACAAAATCCAGCCGGTCACGCACCAGCGCCACAGATGCCCCATACGTATTGGGCTCCGTCAGCTGATACGGTGAATCACTGGCCCACATCAGCCGATCCGGACCATACGCCTCAAACAAACGACGCAGCATCGGACGCAGCTCGTCATGCGGCGGCTGCTTCCTGCCCAGCGCGTAATACGCCGAAATCTTCACACGCACCCTCGCATGCTTCGCCAGACCACACAACGCCGCAACCTCACTCTCACGAATCTCACCCGTCATCCCCACACGCGCGAAATGATCAATCACCACAGGCGTCTGCGGATACCTGCTGCACCAGCGACCAGTCGCCTCCAGATCAGACGGATTGATCAGACAGCACATGTTCTGACCAGTCTCAGCACCCGTCTTCCACATCAGCTCCATACCCGCACCCTGCAGCCAGTCAGGGCGGTCCGTTCGAGGCCCAATGCGGAAGCCTGTCACACCCGTCTGCAGCATCGACTTCATCAGCTGATCAACGTGCGGCCTCGTGTCATCGATCTGCCCCACAATCCGAAACAGCTGCGGACGACGACGCCACGCATCCACCAGATACGAATTGTCAAAACCGTGATACGGATGATGCTGAATCAGCACCACACGACCCACGCCATTCGCCCGCGCTATCGCCAAAAGCTCGTCGTCCGTGAAACTCCGCGGAGCCAGCACGTCCACCTGCTGCCCGTTCCGCAGCGGATACTTCGCCAGATCCGTTGTCCAGATGTGCGAATGCGCGTCAATCCACGGAGTCTTCGATAAATCCAGTTCGTCCGCAGCAGCCACCGTCCCCGCAGCCGCAGCCACTACTGCCCCCGCACCCGCCACCAGCAACTCCCGCCGTGAACAACCCGCCGCACCTCGCATCACAATCGCCCTCCCCCCCCGCATAAACAGCCGTCAAACAGGCCACCCCGCAGACCACACCCGCCCCACTCTACGAAATCCACGCTGCAACCTCCAGCCCGCCGCTGAAAACTCAGCCGCGATTCACGGCCATGCACGCCGGAAAAAACGCCCCCCGCCTGGCCCCCCCGCCTGGCCACGCAGTCGCATTTCTGCGTCTCACATAACCCATAGGTCCCATAGGTCCTATAAGACCCATAGGTCCTGTAGAACCTGTAATCCTGCAAAAAACCGCAATCCCCGCTGCATTCATCAGCGTTCATCAGCCGTTGATTTGCAGCTCATCAGCGGTCCGGCAGCGGCTCAAACACCGCCGCCATTTCGGCAGGCACCCGAGTAATCTGATGAGTCGCAAAGGTCACAAAGGCCCACTGAGTCTCCCCGCGGAGCAGCGGCACACTCTCGCCACCCCGGTATAACTCGTACCTCCGCCCCGATGTCACACGCTTCATTTCCGACACCCACGTGCGAATCACCAGCCTGTCACCCGCAAACGCCGGTCCCAGGTACTCAATAAAATGCGATCGCACCACCCAGCCACGACCCAGCGCACGGTAAGCTTCCGGCGACCACCCCAGAGCCGTTGAATGCGCCACTGCCGACTCCAGCAGCCACTTCACATACACCAGATTATTCACATGCCCAAGCTCATCCAGATCGGCAGCCTGCACCTGCAGCTCATACTCAAAAATTCCTGCCACACCCGCCCTCCCGCACGAACTCTCCTGCACTCACTCTCCCGCACCCGCAGGCCGCAGACTGCCACTAACCTCGGTCAGCCGACTGCCCCGACTGCCCCTGCTGCTCACGCTCACGACGACTGTCACGCACCGCTGACACCCACTCAATCACCACCGGCAACAGCGACACCACCACAATCCCCAAAATCACATACTCAAAATTCTTCTTCACAAATTCCAGATGCCCAAAATAAAAGCCGGCCAGCAGAAAACCGCCCACCCAGCACAATCCCCCCGTCACATTGAACAGCCAGAACCGCAGCAGATTCATCTGCCCCACCCCGGCAACAAATGGCGCAAACGTCCGCAAAATCGGGGCGAATCGAGCCATAAAAATGGCCTTGCCACCGTGCTTCACATAAAACCGCTGCGCCTTCAGCAGATGATCCCGGTTCAGCAGCCACGAATCCTCACGCGAAAACACCTTCGGACCTGCCCAGCGCCCAATCAGGTAATTCACCGCATCCCCCGCCACACCCGCCACAAACAACAGCACAAACATCAGCCACGGATTCAAACCGGAACTCTCGTTCGCCATCAGAGCACCCACGGCAAACAACAGCGAATCCCCCGGTAAAAACGGCAAAATAATCAGCCCCGTCTCCGCAAAAATAATGCCAGACAGCAGCACGTACAGCCACACACCCCACTCCGCCGCCAGCCGCGCCAAATGCTCGTCCATGTGCCGAACCGTATCCAGCACCGTCCACAAAAACTCAACCATAGACACACTTTCCCGGCAACTGTTCCTGAATCACACGGCCTGTGACAGCACCCCATCTAACTGCACCGCCAACGGCAAAGGAATACCAGACTGTGTGTTTTTCAAGGTTTCTTTGTGTTCAGCCGCCGCCAATGCGAAACGGCCGGGATCCCTCCCGGCCGTTTCCTCATCCTCAGCTTCTTCTTTGTCCGTGGCGTGTCCGAACTCACTCTGCGTCCCTGCAGGCACGCATCCCTGCCGCTCCCGCGGCGTCCCCCCGGCCAGTGCCGGACCCTTCCTGATTCACTGAGTCGTGTAGATCGACGGATCGTCAATGATGATCGGCGTCGACCACGTCTGACCGTCGTTGGTGTTGCAGGAATTAAAGAAATGAGTCGCAAAGTGCTCGGCCGCGTAGCCGTAGGGTGTCCCCGAGTGCAGCAGGTCAGCCGCCGTCAGATTCCCCACACCCTGCCGCCCATAAAAATGCACACTGCCGTCACCCGTCACCGACATCCCCAGAGTCCACCAGCCCGGTGACAGCTTCAAACTGCGCATCTCATGACCCAGATTGTTGCCCCGGATAATCAAATACGCCTCGTCCTGCTTGAAACGGCCGTCGTGAGCACTGTGGAACTCAATGAAATACCCCGGCCAGTAGTCCTCCTGCTTCTTCACCGTCTTCGTGAAAAAGAACTTCTTCTCCTTCTCGCTGATCGTCGTCTTCAGGTCAATCCGATAGCCGAAATGTGAACCCGAACGGTCCTCCCAGCGGTCAAACGGCGGCAGATACACTCGAGTCACACAGCTGGGGTTGCGACTGACCGAAATCATCCCGATCCGAGAAGAACAGGCCATAATCAGGTCGTCCTGCTCCATCTGAAACGAATTCAGTCCCGGCACCCCGGAATTCAGCGTCTGAATCTTCAGCGACCCCTTGCTGCCCGACAGACCGCCGGCAGGAGTCTCCACGCGAACGATGTGATCCGGCATCCCCCGCTTCGGACTCTCAAACCAGCGACGATTCTGCGACACACCCAGCGGTGACCGCACCTGCTCGTCCTGCTCACGGCTGGCCTTCGCCCCGTTCTGCACCCACTTCCAGCTCTCTTCCTCAAAATCATCGCCCACCTGACTCAGCTTCACGCCGGTCCCAGGCACCACCTGCGCTGCCACCGTCGAATACAACAGCGGAATCGCCAGCACAAAACACAAACACCGCAAAAATCCCCAGCCAACCAGCGACCTCATGTCGTTGCCGCTCCCTCAATGCTTGTGCCAGACATCGCCGACACCAGCTACTGCTGCCTTTCCCTGACCACACTCCCACACATCTCCTCTATCGGTCGACCCTTTTTCTCCCGTCAAGCAGATTCCCGTCACCACACCCCCAAATTGAATGATTCCCCCGCCTCCTAAACCGAATTCCGCAGATCCCGCACAAATCCCCCAGTTTCAGCCCCCGCTCACTCCCCAGTCTCACTCCAGAAAATCACTGCAGTTCAGTTGCCGCAACGCCGATTCCTCGCTATACTCTTCCCCTCGCAACGCGCAAGTGGCGAAATTGGCAGACGCGCTAGCTTCAGGAGCTAGTGGGAGTTATATCCCATGCAGGTTCAAGTCCTGTCTTGCGCAATCGACCGAAAGGTCCCTGAACCGCTCACCCGAGCGGTTTTTTTACGCGCCCGCCGCAGCCCCCGCCCCTGCAAAACCAACTCGGCCGCTCGAATTTCAAGCACCAGCACCAAAAACGCAAACACGCCCCACCTCGTACTCGTACTCAGTCCGCCCTGGCGGACGGTACTCGTACTCGTACTCGAAAACTGCCCACTAACAACTGCCCTCTGCGCCTTCCTTCGCGGCTTCGCGGCTTCGCGTGAGCCAAACCGCCCACTAACCACTAACCACTAACCTACGCCGTCGCCGGCGGTTCCGTGACCTCAATCCGCAAATCCCGCAACTGCCGATCGTCCACCTCAGAAGGTGCCCCCGTCAGCATGTCCGCAGCCTTCTGAGTCTTCGGGAAAGCAATCACCTCCCGAATATTGTCGTTCCCCGCCAGCAACATCACCCAGCGGTCCAGACCCAATGCAATCCCGGCGTGCGGCGGAGCTCCAAATCGAAGCGCCTCCAGCAGAAATCCAAATCGCCGCTCAGCTTCCTCCGAATTAATCTTCAGCAGATCAAACACCATCTGCTGAATCTCAGAATCATGAATTCGCACACTGCCACTGGCCGCCTCGTAGCCGTTCACCACAAGGTCATAACTGTCCGCTCGCACCTTCCCCGGATCCGTCTTCAAATACTCAGCATCCTCCGGGTTCGGCTGACAGAACGGATGATGCTCAGCATCAAATCGCCCCTCCTCAGCGTTCCACGTCAGCAGCGGGAAATCCACAACCCACAGACAGCTGAATGAAGCCGGATCATACAACTGCTGCTCACGAGCAATGCGATTTCGCAGCGCCGCCAAAGCACCGCAGGTGACCTTCCACGTGTCAGCCACAAACAACAGCAAATCGCCGTCCTGCCCGCCCATCCGACTGATAATCGTCTGCTGCTGCTCGTCCGTAAAGAACTTTGCAATCGAAGATTCCAGACGACCACCAGCCACCTTCAGATAGGCCAGCCCCTTCGCACCGTAATCTCCCACAAAATTCTTCAGATCCACGTCCAGCAGACGACGGCTGTACTTCTCGGCCCCGCCCTTCACGTTCAGACCGCGAATAAAACCACCCGAACCGGTCACGCCTTTGAACACACTGAAATCGCTGGCTGCGGCAATGTCCGTAATGTCGCTGATCTCCATGCCAAACCGCATGTCCGGCTTGTCACTGCCAAAACGAGCCATCACGTCGTGATACGTGTAACGCGGCAATGGCACCGGAACCTCAATGCCACGCACCTTCTTCATCACCGTTGAAACCAGACCGTCAATCGTCTCCAGAATGTCGTTGCGCTGCACAAACGACATCTCAACGTCAATCTGAGTAAACTCGGGCTGACGATCCGCACGCAAATCCTCGTCACGAAAACACCGCGCAATCTGATAGTAACGGTCAAAGCCCGAAACCATCAGAATCTGCTTGTAAATCTGCGGCGACTGCGGCAGCGCATAAAAACTGCCATGATGCACGCGGCTGGGCACGAGATAGTCACGGGCGCCCTCCGGTGTACTGCGGCCCAGCATCGGAGTTTCAATCTCCAGAAAACTCAGACCGTTGAAATACTCACGCACCGCCTGCGTCAGATCATGCCGCAGCTGAATGTTCCGCTGCAGCTCAGGCCGACGCAGATCCAGAAAACGATGCTTCAGACGCAGCTCCTCATTCGGCAGCTCGCCACCCTCAATTTCAAACGGCGGCGTCTTGCTCCGCGACAGCAAAGTCAGCTGGCGGACACGCACCTCAATCTCCCCGGTCGCCAGCTTCGGGTTCGTCATCCCGTCACCACGATACCGCACTTCCCCCTCCACTCGAACCACGTCCTCACGCCGCAAACGACGAGCCAGCGAATCGATGCGAGCGTCCTCGTCGGTGTTGAAAACCACCTGAGTCTTGCCGTAGCGGTCGCGAAGGTCCACAAACACCAGCTCGCGACCCTGCTCGCGATAACTGTGAACCCAGCCCGCCAGCACCACAGTCTGACCAGCCTGAGCCCTGCGAAGTTCGCCGCACGTATGAGTTCTAAGCACTGCTGAGAAATCCGAATGACAGAGGAAACTGAGGTCCGCACATGCACCAGGCAGGCCCGGACGGGAAAAAGCGTGAGCAGTATAGAGCCGCGCGCCGTTCCGGAAAAGAACGGTTCTGCGATTCCACTCAGGACCGAGCGATTGCCGGAAAACGGAACAGAACAGCCCCCCACACCCCTAAACATCAGCTGACCGGTGCCGACTTTCCCGCTTCAGCCAGTTCCCCCAAAAACACCCCGCCACACACTGGAAATCCCACAATTTTACCGCAGAATTGAGCCGACACTGACGCGGGCTGCGGTCCGCTGCCAGCACACACCGCCTCCCCGCACCAAAACTCCGTCGCAGCCGTCAGCACCGGAAACAACACTCATGAACCTGCAGATCCTGCCCCCCGGCAACAGCCTTGTCCCGCCTCAGGATGCCCCGGCTGAAGATCCGCTGGATCTCATGGAAGAAATCGATGCACTCAAAAAACAAAAAGATGTCACCATCCTCGCACACTTCTACGTCGATGGCGATATCCAGGACATCGCAGATTTCACCGGCGACAGCCTGAAACTGGCACGCGATGCCACCCGCGTCTCCACCTCCGCCATTCTCTTTGCCGGAGTCCACTTCATGGGCGAATCCGCAAAGATCATGAACCCACAGAAAAAAGTGCTCATCCCCGACCTCCACGCCGGCTGCTCACTCGCCGACAGCTGCCCGCCCGAACAGCTCGCCGCCTTCCAGCAGCAACTCCGCGAACAAGGCCGAAATTTCCATACCGTCGCCTACATCAACACCTCGGCTGCCGTCAAAAGCCTCGTCGACTGGATCGTCACCAGCGGAAATGCCCGCGAAATCATCGATCGCGTCCCGCCCGATAAAGAAATCCTGTTCGTCCCCGATCAACACCTCGGACGCTACCTCATGGAAGTCACCGGACGACGCATGATCCTGTGGCCCGGCGCCTGCATGGTCCACGAAGTCTTCAGCATCCAGGACCTCATCCGCATCCGCAAACAAAACCCCGGCTGCCTCGTCATGGCACACCCCGAATGCCCCCAGAACATCCTCGAAATCTCCGATGTCATCGGCGGCACCGAAAAAATGCGACAGTTCGTCATGCAGCGACAACAGCCCACCACGTTCCTCGTCGCCACCGAAGCCACCATGATCCACCCGCTCCAGAAAGCCGCACCACAGCACACATTCATTCCCGTACCCGGAATCATGACCTCCAGCGGCGAAACCTGCGCCTGCAATCGCTGCCCCCACATGGCCCGCAATACACTGCAGAAAATCCGCGATTGCCTGAAAAACGACGGACCCGAAATCGCCTGGCAAGACTACTTCAGCAAAGCACGCGAAGTCCTCGACCGCAGCCTCCTGCAATAACCCCGCCACCAACCCGTACCAACCCGCCCCCGCCCCCCCGCAGCACCAAACGGCCGCAAATGCTTCTCAGCTCCGACTCATGAACGTTTTTCGCCATTCAGCCAGCCCCGCAAAAACAAACACAAACCACTGCACCCAAAGCACTTGCGCTCTTGACAAAGTTTTGACAATCGAATGACTCGCGGCTAACAGGCTGACATTGGCAGCCGTCGATACGGTCTCTAAGGTAAGCCTGCAGGTAACTGCCCGGCACTCGCGGACCCCCGCCAAAAGATTTCAGGGGACTGCCCGCTGTTCCAGTGCTCGGCAGCTCCGCATCAGATGCAGGCAATAACAACATGAGTGCAATTGATCTGGTAAGACGCAGCGCTGGACCACAACCGGCCGACCAGCTGACAGCGGGTGGCCTGCCCCCCGCAGAAGTCAGACGCCTGAAGTTTCAGGCCGAAACAGATACCCTCGTCGCCGCCTTCCATCGTGACCAGCTGCGCTGGAAAAATGTCGACTGGGTCGTCACCCTGTTTCTCGTGGGGGTGCACGTCGGAGCCTTGTTTGCCTTCCTCCCCTTTCTGTTCAGCTGGTCCGGACTGGCAATCTGCCTCGCCCTCCACTGGGCCACCTGCAGTATTGGCATCTGCCTCGGCTTCCATCGCTACCTCGCACACAAATCACTGAAGCTGCGGGCTCCCGCTGAGTTCGTCTGCATGATGTTTGGCTGCCTGTCCGGTGAAGGCTCTCCCCTCACATGGGCTGCAACGCATCGCCTGCACCACCAGAAATCTGATCTGGAAGGTGACCCGCACTCCCCCGTTCGTGAAGACGGCTGGTGGGGACACATCCTGTGGCTGTTCCCCAAACGCTCCACCGAAGCCACACAGCTGCTGATGAAACGCTACGTGCCCGAACTGGTGCAGCGACCAGTCATGCAGTTCTTTGAAAAAACCTTTGCACTCTGGCTGTGGGGCGGAGGCGTGGTCCTGCTTGCCGCCGGCTGGGCCACAGGTGGCTGGCAACTGGGCCTGTCATGGCTTGTCTGGGGCATGTGCGTTCGCATGGTGGCAGCCTACCACAGCACCTGGTTTGTTAACTCAGCCACACACCTCTGGGGCTACCGCAATTACGACACCCGCGATGCATCCCGGAACCTCTGGTGGGTCGCCATCCTCGCCTACGGAGAAGGCTGGCACAACAACCACCACGCCCACCCCGCAGTGGCACCCGCCGGCCACAAATGGTGGGAATTTGACATCACCTGGTGGTCCATTCGAATGCTGCGCGCCGTCGGACTGGCATGGGACGTCAAAGAC
>JBJTPZ010000783.1:0-4411 GCA_046075365.1 Planctomycetaceae bacterium | reverse complement strand
TCACACGTCCGAGAAAGACGACCTTGAACAGGAACTGTGGGCGGCCCTCGCTGCTCAGGCACCCAATTTCAACTGCCAGAGAGCCTCCGCACAAACGTACATCAACCGCGTCGTCCGAGCACAGGTCGGTATGATCCGCCGGGCTCGCAGTGCCGAACGCCGGTGTGCCAACGCCAGGGTGCTGTCCCTTGACCAGCCGGCGGAACACACGCTGCATCCCCTCGACGAACAGCTGACGGAGGACTGCGACCACCGCCAGTGCCAGTACACGTCCGAAGACCTCGCTGATCGCCGCCTGTTGTCAGAATCCGTTCGGGAAGCAGTCGCCCAGATGCCGGCACACGTTCAGCAGGTCTGCGAAGCCCTCATGCAGTCACCAGTCGCCACCGTGGCTCGCCAGCTCGGGATCTCCCGCCGCCAGGTCCGCGCCGCAGTCGACATCGCCCGACGCCATCTGAATCACCTGAATTCGGAAGAACTGACCGAAAAAGCGGACATCTGCGATTCGGATTGCATATGTGTCAAGGTGGAGCCACTGGCTCCGCACTCCGACGAGGGCTGGTTTGCTGCCGGCTGACTCAACGGATGTTTCAGCGGCAACCCGCGGGATGTCGTCCGTTCAGGACGAACTCCCGTTGATCCCGGATGTCGACGGGCACCACGCCGGCCACTGGCCACAGCACGCTGCTCAGTCCTTCCCACACCACTCCCCCGCTGCCGAACGCCGTGAGCCCGCACGCAAACCAGTCCCTCCCCGGAACCTGACTTCAAACCTGTCTGAACCACATCTTTTCAAGGAAGCCCCAACTCATGACTCTGCTGCAAAAGATCCAGCGAGGCAAACAGCCACTCCCGCCACGCATGGTCGTTTATGGAACCGAAGGAATCGGAAAAGCACAACCACTCACATCCGCCGTACTGACCCCCGATGGGTTTGTTCCGATGGGTGATCTGAAAGTCGGCGATCACGTGATCGGCTCCGATGGCCGGCCCACCGTCGTCCTGTCGATTCACCCGCAGGGACTCAAAGACGTCTATCGAGTCACGTTTCGGGACGGTTCCGTCACGCACTGCTGCGATGACCACCTGTGGTTCACACAGACCGTCAACGAGCGATCACAGCAACTCAGCGGCTCCGTCCGATCCCTCAGCGATATCCGCCGCTCGCTGCGGTCCGGGACACATTTCAATCACGCCGTTCCTCGCGTGCAGCCAGTGGAATTCGCTGCCAAAGATCTCCCGGCAGATCCGTGGCTCCTCGGACTGTACCTCGGCGACGGCCACTGCAGCGCTTCCCCAATCATCACAAACTCCGAGACCGACATTCAGGACCGATTCCGTACCGTTGTCGCTGCGATGGGCGATGATGTCGTGCAGTACGAAGACATTCAGCACCGGATAGTCGGTACCGACCGGCGTGGATCCGCTTTCAAGCGGGTTCTGGAACAACTGGAGCTGGATGAGTGCAACTCCGAGAGCAAGTTTGTTCCGCTGCAGTACCTGCACGGTTCCATCGAACAACGCCTCGAACTGCTCCGCGGTCTGATCGACAGCGACGGGTGTGTGACAAACCCCGGGTCGATCGAATACTCGACTGTCAGCCGCAGGCTGGCCGATCACTTCTGCTTCCTTGTCCGCTCGCTCGGCGGCTCCGCCAGGGTCACCACCAAACGCGGAGCGTACATCAAAAACGGAGTGCGCGTGGAATGCCAGATGGTTTTCCGCATCTTCGCTTCGTTCCCGCCATCCATCACTCCGATGTCTTCCGCCAAACATCTGGCGAAATGGGGCAAGGCGGAGTGGCGGATCCTGCACACGATCCGCCAGGTCGAACATGTCGGTCTGCAGGAATGCCAGTGCATTCGCATCGATGCACTCGACTCGCTGTACGTCACCGATGACTTCATCCTGACGCACAACAGCACGCTCGGTGCCAATTGCCCCGCTCCGATTTTCATCCAGACCGAAGATGGTCTCAGTGAAATCGACTGCGACAAGTTCCCGGTGGCCACAAACTTTGACGAGGTGGTCGGCTACATCAACACGCTGCTCCATGAACAGCACGAGTACCAGACGCTGGTGATTGACTCGCTCGACTGGCTCGAACGACTGATCTGGGACGACCTTTGCCGACAGTACAACGTCACCAGCATCGAAAAGGTGGATGGCGGCTACGCGAAGGGCTACACCCACGCTCTTGTTCACTGGCGACACCTGCTGGCACTGCTCAACCGCCTGCGTCAGGAACGCGGCATGATCATCGTGGGCATCGCTCACGCCAAAGTGGAGAAATTCGAAGACCCGGAAGCCACCGCTTACGACCGCTACAGCCCGCGGCTGCACAAGCACGCCTGCAGCCTTGTCTGCGAATGGGCGGATGCCGTGCTGTTCGCCACGCGAAAGATCCGCGTCCAGACGGAAGAAGCCGGGTTCAACCGCAAACGCGGTGTGGCGCACAGCGTCGGCAAAGATGGCGGTGAACGCATCCTCCGCACCATCGGCGGACCTGCCTGCGTTGCCAAAAACCGGTTCGGTCTCCCGGAACAACTGCCCCTGTCGTGGCCGTCACTGATGGATGCCCTGTCCACCCCGCCGCAAACGCCGGCGGACGAAACCCGCTGATCTGATTTTGACTCTCTGATCCCCAATGGACTGTTTTATTTTTCTGCTGATTGAAAGGAAGAACGAACATGGCAAATCTGAATGGTTTCAACGCGTCCGAAGTGGAGCCGGCCGCACGGTTCGAGCCGATCCCGGCCGGAAAGTACGTGGCGCTCATCACCGAATCCGAACTCAAGCCCACGAAGGCTGGCACCGGTCATTATCTGCAGCTGACGTTCCAGGTGCAGGAAGGCGACCACAAAGGACGCATCGTCTGGACCCGCCTCAACCTCGACAACCCCAACGCGACGGCCGTCCAGATCGCCCGCAGCGAACTGTCTGCCATCTGCCGGGCTGTCGGAGTCATGGAACCGAAAGACTCGGTGGACCTGCACAACCTCCCGCTGGTGATCGACGTGAAGTGCCGCAAGCGAGCGGACAATGACGAGATCTCCAACGAGATCGGCAGCTACGCGAAACGCGAAGCCAGCACCCGTGCCACGAAGGCCAGTGCGACAGGAGCCGTGGCACCGTGGAAACGCTGATCTGTGAACTGCCATTTCCTCCGTCCGTCAACCACTACTGGCGGAGAGTCGGCAGCAAAACCCTGATCAGTCGGCAGGGACGGCTGTTTCGCGAACTGGTGTGCGCTCACCTCGCCACCGCTCGCGTGCAGCCGCTCGCCGGTCCCCTCGCCATCGAGGTCGACGTGTACCCTCCGGACCGTCGCCGTCGCGACCTTGATAACCTCCTCAAAAGCCTGCTCGACGCTCTTGAGCACGGCCACGCCTATCACGACGACTCACAGATCGCCCGCATTCTGATGGAGCGAAAAGACGTCACGCCCGGCGGCAAAGTCACGGTCCGGATCCGCAATCTTTCTGTTCCGTAACACCCCCGTGATTCCGACGAGGTCAGGCGTCATGTTGCGTGCGTACCAAAACGAAGCTGTCGAAGCGGTCTATCACCACCTGCGCGCTCGGGATGACAACCCCGTGCTTGTCCTGCCCACCGGTGCAGGCAAGAGCTGGTGCATCGCAAAAATGGCCACAGATGCGGTCACGCAGTGGAATGGCCGCGTCCTGATCCTCGCGCATCGCAAAGAACTGATCGAACAAAACGCCGACAAAATCCGCCGGCTGTGCCCCAACGTGTCGGTCGGCATCTACTCGGCCGGACTCAAACGCCGCGACATGAATACGCCAGTGCTCGTCGCCGGCATCCAGAGCATTCACAAACGGGCCTGCCAGCTGGGACCGTTTGACCTGGTCATCGTCGATGAATGCCACCTGATTGCCGTCAGCGGAGAAGGCATGTATCGCCAGTTCCTCCGCGACGCCAAAGTCGTCAATCCGCACCTCCGCGTGATCGGACTGACCGCCACACCGTATCGCCTGGACTGCGGTCCCATCTGTTCGCCTGACCACTTCCTCAACGACATCTGTTATGATGTGGGCATCAGAGAACTGATCCGCGACGGCTACCTGAGTCCGCTGATCTCCAAGGCCGGCAAGGCGCGGGTGGACACCGCGAGGCTGCACGTCCGCGGTGGTGAATTCGTCGCTGAAGAGGTCGAGCGGCTGATGGATGACGACCATCTGGTGCAGGCCGCCTGCAGTGAAATTGTGTCGCTGACCGCCGATCGGAAATCAGTGCTGATTTTTACCTCCGGTGTCAGCCATGGCCAGCACGTGCAGTCAACGCTGCAACAGTACGGAGCGGAGTGCGGGTTCGTCTGCGGAGACACGCCTTCCCGAGAGCGCAACGAGACGCTGGCCCGTTTTCGTGGCGACAACCAGCAAAGCCTGCT
>JBJTPZ010000782.1:0-3432 GCA_046075365.1 Planctomycetaceae bacterium | reverse complement strand
CAGTCGAATGTGTCGAGAATCTCATCGATCATCCGTACGGGATGACCGTCGGGGATTTTTTCTTCGAGGCTGACAGGGATCAGCACGATCTGGTTTCTGGCGCCGGGCGGCTTCTGCCAGTAGCTTCCGTTGACTGCTTTTTGCGACATTTGCCTGCGTCCGTGATTTCGAGGCTTCCGCTGTGGCTGATTTTCCGGAGTGTAGCGAACTACGTATGATATGTGTAGACTTACTTAAGCAAAATGTCGACTAAACCGACAACCTGCGTGAAACGGGGGAGAGGGGTCGGGGGTGAGGGGGCAGAACGCCCTAAACAACTGTCACCCACATGCTCAGAAACGCACAGCACAGATCTCGGGCTGGAAAGCCCGAGCTACGGAAAACCGCACACCCGCGGACTCCCGTCCGCGGCTCGCCCCAATGAACACTGCGTTTCCCTTCGCGGCTTCGCGTGAGACGACTGTCTGCAGAGCACTCGTCACCCAGGCATGGCGGCGCTGCGGGGGGGCAGGTCGCGAAGGGCAGATCTCGGGCTGGATAGCCCGAGCTACGGAAAACCGCACACCCGCAGACTCCCGTCCGCGGCTCGCCCCACAATTCCTCCCCTCGCCCCCGTGAAACGGGGGAGAGGGGTCGGGGGTGAGGGGGTAAACCACCCTAAACACCTGTCACTCACATGCTCATAAACGCACAGCACAGAACTCGGGCTGGAAAGCCCGAGCTACGGAAAACGTCACACCCGCGGACTCCCGTCGGCGGCTCGCCCGTCCACTGTCCTCAGCCCTTTTTCACTGCAGCGGCGGTTAACGGGTCGTCCGGCCAGGAATGTTTCGGGTAACGACGTTTCAGATCCTTCCTGACGTCCCCGTACGTGCTGGCCCAAAAACTGGCCAGATCATCCGTAATCTGCTGAGGTCGATAGTTCGGGGCCAGCAGGTGCAGCAGGACCGAGATTCGGCCACCCGCAATCCGCGGTGTGGCCGTCAATCCGAAAATCTCCTGAATCCGCACAGCCAGAACCGGCGGTCGACCCTCCGCATACTCCAGCCGAATCCGACTGCCACTGGGCACCAGCAGCTTCTCCGGAGCCTCGCGTTCGATCGTTTGCACAAGAGAATACTCCAGTCGCCCCTGCAAAGTACTCAGCCAGGGCGCCGCTTTCAGTTCGCTGAATGAACGCCGCCCATAACACAACTCCTGCAGTAAATCTTTCAGCAGTTCATCGCCGCAGTCCGGCAAAGGCAGCTCGGGCATCCACACCTTCAGACACCGCATCCGCTGCACAAAACTATGAAACGCATCTTCTTCCGGTGGCAGCACCTGAGCCCACTGGCCGACCGCCGCCGCAAACAAACACTCGGCCGCTGCCGCTGAGTCCTGAATTGACGCCGGAGTTTCCTCAAGCACCAAATCCGCAAAACACAGCCGACGGCGCGCCACAACCTGCTTCTGAGACGGATGAAAAAACAGTTCGTCCGAATCCCTTAACCCGGACGCCGGCAGCCACGACCGCAACACTTCCGACGCCTGCCGCACCTCGGCATCGCTGCCCGCTCCATCAATGTCCACACACAGAAACAGCGGAGCCTGTCGAACGGCTGAACGCGCCCCCAGACGCACGCCACGGCCACCCACCATCAGCGCCTTGTCACCGCCCGCATCACGACGCCGGGCCACTCGGTCAGGAAAACCGGCCACCAAAGCTCGCAGCAGCGACTCATCCCCAGCCGCTTCAGCCACTGCCGCAGACGAACGGATCGGCATGCCGCCACGAGCTTCTTTGAGTACTCGCGACAACTGCTTTGCCGCAGCAGCAATCGTTCGCGATGCCGCACGATTAACTTCGCCGAACGGAGTTTCACCGCGACCTTCAGCAAACCAGTCCTCCAGAGCATGCAGACGATCCAGCACATCCGAACGCGACTGGCGGATCAAGGTTGTCCGATTCGCGGCATCACGCCCTCCGGGATTGCCTGAGCCCGGTCGCGGTCGCAGAAACGGATCCCGCTCGGACAACATCGCCGCCAGCAGACAGGCGCGCTCTGCAACACCGGCATCAGCCGCTTCAATCAGCATGCGAGCAAGTCGCGGAGCTGTCGGAAACCGCACCATCCGCTGGCCGATTTCCGTCGCTGTACCGGCTGCCACCGCCCCCAGCAGCTCCAGCAACCGCACGGCATGTTCCAGCGAGGCCTGCGGAGGAGCTTCAAACCAGGGAAAAGCCTGCGGATCTGCTTCGCCCCACGCCATCAGACGCAGTACCGCTGACGACAAGTCCACCCGCTGCAGCTCGGCCGCATCCCACGCCGGCCGGCGGCGGTGAGATGCCTCGTCCCATAACCGCAGACAACTGCCGGGAGCCGTACGACCGGCTCGGCCGGCACGCTGATCGGCTGATGCCTGCGAAATTGGCACCAGTTCCAGACGATCCAGTCCCGAGTCGGCATCGAACAGCATCTGCCGCGCATACCCGGTATCGACCACCGCGGTCACACCTTCAATTGTGATCGAAGTCTCGGCCACATTCGTTGCCAGAATCACGCGGCGGCGATCACAGGGTCCCAGCACCCGATCCTGTTCCTCCGAAGTCATTTCGCCAAACAGCGGCAGCACCGCCAGACTGCGACTGCCAGCCAGACGCTCAAGCAGACTGGCCGTTCGATGAATTTCCCCCACGCCTGGCAGAAACACCAGAATGTCGCCACCAGCAGCATCGGTCGAACTGCCGTTTGCAGACTGCAGCACACGTTCGATTCCCGCAGCAGCCAGTTCGGGAATCGCCAGTCGCTGCGGCGGACTGAACCACGAAATCTTTACCGGAAACAGTCGGCCTTCACTGCGAATGACGGGGCAGTCACCCAGCCAGCGGGCAATCGGTTCAGGATCCAGAGTCGCCGACATCACGATAATTCGCAGATCCGGACGCACCGTCTGCTGCACGCGACGCACCATCGCCAGAGCCAGATCGCTGTCCAGTCGCCGCTCATGAAACTCGTCAAACACCACAACCGACACATCATCGAGAAACGGATCGTCCTGCAGACGCCGCAACAGAACTCCTTCAGTGACCGCCAGCACTTTGGTATCGCGTGAGACCGCTTCTTCGAACCGCACCCGATACCCGAACTGCTGCCCCACCGCCTGACCGCGTTCAAACGCCATCCGCGCTGCGGCGGTGCGAGCTGCCAGGCGACGCGGTTCCAGCATAATGATCTGACCGGCACTCGCCAGCCCCGCATCCAGCAAAGCAGGCGGAACGCGAGTCGTCTTGCCGGCACCGGCCGGGGCCTTCAAAACGAGGCAGTTTGAGCATCGCAGACCGTCAATCAGGTCCGGCAATACAGAATCAACAGGCAGCAGCATGTGGCGAATCAGACGTCAAAGAAGCGACGAGCAGTTGCAAAGGACGAAGACAGCAAAATGGTCTTCCTG
>JBJTPZ010000781.1:0-3546 GCA_046075365.1 Planctomycetaceae bacterium | reverse complement strand
CGACAGTCTCGGCCTGCCGAGCGCCGCACAGAGCTTCACCATCACGGTTACTGCGGTCAACGATGCACCGGTCTTCACCGTCAACCCGGTCACTCCGATCGTGGTTCCTGAAGATGCCGGCAATCGTACGGTAGATCTGATCAACACCTTCGCCGCGGGTCCGGCTACGGCCCTCGATGAAGTCTCCCAGACGCTCACGTTCCGACTCAGCACCCCGGTTCAGACCACACCAAACCTGGCCTTGTCTCTGCTGACCATGGATGCAGCAGGAAACATCACATTCCGCTCGGCTGCAGATACAGCCGGAGTTGTCAGCCTTAGCCTGACTCTGGAAGACAGCGGTCCTGCAACACCGCCAGACGTCAATACGTCAGCGGCCTTCCCGTTTACGATCACAGTAACACAGGTGAACGACGCTCCTGTGGCTGTCACAGGACCATACATTATCGACGATGGATACAACCTGTCGCTGGATGCCAGCGGCAGCTACGACGTCGACGCATTCTTCGGTGACACGCTCAGCTACCGCTGGGACCTGAACAATGACGGTACCTTCGAGACCGATGCGGGAGCCAGCCCAACGCTGACGGTTGACTGGAACACCCTCAAAGGTCTGGGAATAACATCGCCATCCATTCGCACGATCCAGCTGCAGGTTCAGGACTCCAGTGGCGCTGCCAACAATACTACGGTGGCAACCACCTCTCTGCAGACACTGATCGTCGATTACGGGGACGCTCCGGCCAGCTTCGGAACACTCAAGGCTGACGGTGGTGCAGCTCACACCATCAGCAACACACTCCGACTGGGAGCTCTGGTGGATGACGAACGCACGGGCCTTCCCGGAGTCACAGCCAGCGGTGACGACAGTGACGGAGAGGCCGATGAAGACGGCGTAGCCTTCCCGATTCGCCTCGAAACCAGCAACATTCCATTGCCGGCCTACGTGGACATCACCAGCTCCGGTTCCGGCATCGTAGATGTCTGGCTGGACCTCAACGGCGACGGTCAGTTCGGAACAGGCGAACGCCTGACCCCTGGCTCCGGCTTTGCCGTTTCAGCTGGTGTCAGCCGATTCACCTTCTCTATTCCTGCCGACACTCCGACAGGTGACAAGGCGATGCGGTTCCGAATCAGCACCAGCGGCGGTCTGAATTCATCCGGTCGGGCGGCGGACGGTGAAGTCGAGGACTACATCGTTCCGGTGCTGACATTGTCTCAGCCCGTCACACCGGTCATCACTCGACCGATCGATATCACTCCGTCAAATGGCGTGATTCCTCAGACAAGCGACAGCACGCCACAGGTCGACTGGACTGTCCATCCAGAGAACTTCTACTACCAGCTGGTTGTTCGCAACACGAGCAGCGGGCAGATCGTGTTCACCGGAGCCCAGACAACCTTTGGTTTCCAGGAAGTCACACCCAGTCTGCCAACTGGAACATACACAGCCGAGGTAACGCCCTATAACAAGGCCAACACCGCCGGAGCTGTGGCCAGCTATCAGTTTGAGGTTGTCAGTGTCAGTGTGCTGGCGCCTTCAGGAGACCTCGCCGAAAACCGTCCGACGATCCAGTGGTCGCCAGTTCTCGAAACTGTCTCATGGATCATCACAGTTCGTTCCCTCTCCCTCGGCACCATCGTCCAGCGGTCAGAAGTGGCAGACAACAGCCTTTCAGCCCCGCAGACATGGCCGGTCTCAGCCGTCCTCGATATCGGACGATACAGCGTCACGGTGCAGGCTCGCGATCAGGCCGGACGAACGGGTGACGAAAGTGCACCGCTGTCCTTCCAGGTGCGAACGGCTCCGGTTGTCAACGCCCCGGGCAACGTCACGGTACCACGCCCGACCCTGACATGGCAGGGCGTGCCAGGAGCCTTCCGCTACCAGGTGGAACTGCTGAACCTGACAGACAACGTTGTTGTCAGCAGCGTCTCCGGACTGCAGGGAACGTCGTGGACAGTGCCCGTTGACCTGACTCTGGGACGCTACCAGTTCCGTGTCCGCGCTGTAAACGCGTCTGCTGATGTCAGCTTCTGGAGCGATCCGGTGGTGTTCGGGTACACAACGCCTGTCACCTCGATCTCGCCAGTCAATGGTCTTCGCCTGCCGGATTCCACTCCGACATTCGTCTGGAATGCGGTACCGTCTGCTGACTTCTATGATCTGCTGGTGTACCAGAACTTCGGCAGCAATGCCGAAGTCTTCCGCGCAGAAAACCTGCCTGGCACCTCGTTTACTCGGTCAATTGAAATGCCGCTGGGTCGCTACCGCTATCAGATCCGTGCGGTAAATCGTGCCGGAACTGGTGCAGCCGACGGCGATTTCACGACGACCAGCCCGTTCTACACCTTCGTTGTGACTGAGCGTCCAGCAATCATCAATCCTCCGGCCACAACCTTCCTCGCTCGCCCAACAGTCAGCTGGACACTGCCGACAGGATCGGGTGCCGCACCTCTGAGTGACATCTGGATCAATAAGATCGAGGGGTCAGTATCACGAGTTGCAGTGAAGGCGGACCGGGTGCCGGGTGACAACTGGACACTCAACACGGACCTGGTGCTTGGCACCTATCAGGTTTATGTCCGCACCTACTCTGAGGTTGATGCAGCCACAGTTTCAGACTGGAGCCTGCCGAAAACCTTCCGCGTCACAACTCCACCAGTACTTGTGGGGCCGGTCGGCCGAATCGATGACCAGACACCAACCTTGAGCTGGCAGGGCGTTGCGGGTGGTCAGAGCTATCGCGTCTACGTCGCCAGCTTGTCACTGGCAGGTGGACCGGTGATTCTTGACGTGTCCGGAATCAATGCTCTCAGCTACACGATTCCGAACGACCTGCCGATTGGTCGCTATCGATTCTGGGCTCAGGCTCGCAGCGCCTTTGGTGATATCAGTGGCTGGAGCATCGCCAGTGACTTCCAGATCGTCGCAGCCCCTGTACTGTCAGGACCTTCAGCCTCGACCTTCAGCACGACACCATCGTTCACATGGACGAACATGGCGGCAACGCTGATCGGTCGCCCGGCCGGAGCTACAAGCTATGACTTCCGCATTGACCAGGTTCTGGCGACGTCTGTTGTCCCGAACTACATCTTCCAGACCACGACTGCAACGGCGTTTACTGTTCCAGCCAACAGAGCCCTGCCCACCGGCACCTATCGAGCCTATGTACGGGCTCGCAGTGCTGACACGCAGGGTGACTTCACGAAGATGCTGGAATTCTTCGTCGGAGGCCGACCGAACGTCAATTCGATCCCTGCGTCCAGCAACCAGCGCCCGCTGTTCTCATGGGGTACCGTTGACGGAGCGTCGTCTTACGAAGTGTTCCTCGTGAATCTCGCCGACCCGTCGAAGATTCTGCTGCGTCAGGCGGGGGTTGCCACAACATCCTACCAGACCACGTTCAATCTGGGTGCCGGTGACTTCCGTCTGTGGGTGCGGGCGTTCCGCTCCAGCGATGGTACACCAGGGCTGTGGAGCAATCCGGTGGACTTCAAGGTCCTGGCTGCCACGGAACTGAAACCCAACAACGACCAGTGGGT
>JBJTPZ010000780.1:0-9522 GCA_046075365.1 Planctomycetaceae bacterium | reverse complement strand
CCCTCGACATGAATCCCGGCAATCATGTGGCGGCACAGGGCAGAAGAATCACGAGCCTGCCGCAGTACGCTGAGACCGTGTTCTATGGCCGCTGTCGAATTGGTAATCAGAGTTGGCAGACAGGCTGTCAGCCCCTGCTCTGCGTAATGCCCAAGCACCTGCTGTACGGCCGGCACTGTCAGATCCGTACTGCTGAACCAGATTCCGGCGTAACCATTCACCTGCAGATCAAACAAGCCCTCGGCCGCCCAGGGAAGCGCGGCAGGATCGGCCGGCGAACCGATGGGCAGGATTGAGCGAATACGCTGGCCGCTGATGTCGAGCCGGACGCATTCCCCGGTGGACAGCAGACGTACCTCGATTCCCGACTGACGACTCATTCTGCAGCCTCCAGCATGGATTTCAGGATTCGGACCGCATCGCTGGCAGCGGTCTCCGGCAGTAGGGCAGTACTGGCGATCCCCGAAACAACCCTGGTGATGTTGTGGTCGACTTTGCCCGGCTGCTGCCAGACTTCTGCCGGCGCGGCGGTCATGTAGATCGACAAGGTCTGATGCCCGGTCCCCGGACGTTCTCCAATGATGTGCAGCAGGATGCCAGAACTTTCTCCGGAACCGAACAGTATTTCACCGGTCCGATAGCCAGCTCGCACACGGCCGGATGTAATCACCAGATGCTCATCGAAAGGAGTCAAACCGGCCAGCGTCAGCTGACTGCGAAGTGCAGTCAGCAGTTGCGAAAGCTGTTCACCTTCCATCAGTGCCAGCGCATTGAGGCCGTCAGAAATCACCAGCTGCACCGCCACAGCGGGCGTCGGCATTCCGCGTCGCGCTGCCAGCAGCTGCTGCAGCACGACCTTCGACTGGTCACTCAGCTCTTCACCCGTCGCGGGGTGCAGGATGTAGTCCGTGCGATTCAGTGACCGAGTCGAGAGCGGAACAGCACCAGGTATCGCAGCCAGGACCGATGAGTTCATTTCCTGCCAGATTGCTTTTCGCGACTGCTGGTAGATGCGATCGATTTCGGACTTGAGTTCGGGTTTTAAATCCTCGATCGCTGCGCCGTGGCCTTCCGCCAGAAATACCCCGCGACTGCGGACTTCAGCCATTCGTCGAGCTGCCTCGCTGCGAATCTCGGCATCAGCACGACCGTCACCCCTGCGGCGACAATACTGCAGATAGACGGCGGCCGGATCACCAAACGCAGGCCCAGGGGAACCATCGGCACGGACCACTCCAAGACCCTGATAAAACTCCCACATGCGATCATCCACCCGGTAACCAAACTTGCGGCGAATATGCACATGATCCTGGTAGCCGGTCGTCAGGTAGCCCAGCATTGGATCAATGCGGGTTGGCAAAGCCATCAGGTAGGCGGGATTGGCCGGCATGATCTGGTCAATGCACCAGCCCAGATCGTCGAGAGACACATCCATATGCAGGGTGGAGCACACGTCGAGGCCGATCGTCAGGCCATGCAGCTTGCCCATGGCAATATCTTCAAGGCAGCAGCGGACGAGCTGTTCTTTGGTCCGAAAGACCTCCGGACCGATGAAGCCGGCAACATCATTCAGATGCACCCAGGGCTGATACGGGCTGCCGCTGTCGCTGAGCGTTTTAGCCACGTCCGCCGTCAGTGCGCGGGCGAATCCATATTTTCTGGATTCAAACACCACCATGTCGACACCGTGACCATGACCATTGGTGAAGTCAGCCCCCTGACCGGTCTCAAAATACAAGCCAAACCTGCCGCGGCGAGCAGCAGCATGCCGCCGCATTTTTTCGATCGTGATATCAAAGGTCTGGTTGGCCGAATCATTTCCGGCAATGCTTTGAAACCAAAGTGCTGTGGAACCTGGCACAGCCGCTTCCACAGCCGCCTGAACATCAATGTGGGACAGCACACAGTGCGGCAGAATCTCAGTCAGCTGAAAAGTCTGCAGGACATCGCTGAGGCAATTCTGTACCGCCAGCACCGACTGCGGCTCGCTGGAAACAGGGTTGGTCCCCACGAGGATATCACCCACGGCATAGGCAAAGGCCGAGAACACCTGCCAGCGAATATCGTCGGGATGATCCGTAGGTGAATTTGGCTGAATTCTGGCTCCCATGTAGCCCTGGGACCCAATTTTCGATCCTGGCAGCGGGTTGAACAGCCGAGCTCCCAGCCGGGTCAGTTCGGCATTGGTCATCAGTCGGACAACAACCGCAATGACGTCACTGCTGAGCCCTTGTTTCAGCTGGTGCAGTTCGGCGGGCGGGCGAGAGAGCAGGGCAGCCTTCAGTTCGGCGAACGTCCAGTGACTGATGCGGGCCTGCTGATCCCGGTCAATCGCCGTGCCAATGAACGTCAGCAGCTCATCCGCATAGGGAGGGTGCCGATCAATGGTTGCAAGGCGAGTCTGCAGCAGAATTTCGCGAGCTTTCTGACGCTCGCTGCTGTCCGCGGCAGCCACGCCAACGATCTGGTCACCCTCTTTAGGCTCGTTGGCTGCGCCAAGAATGCGGCGACAGACATGGTCATCCCAGCCGTTTCTTCCTGACATCAGTGCTTCAAGTGCCGAATCAGAATCAGCTTGCAACGGATCAGTCGCGTGGCCCCGCACAGCGGCAGTGATCGAGGCAAGAGGTGCAGCAAGACCAGCGACCAGCAGTTTTCGGCGATGCAGCATAGATACGAATCCGCAGACGTATCGGGCGGGGCGAGAAACGGAGTTTGCCAGAAACCGAGCCTCGCAGCCAGTTCAGGAACCCTGTGCGCGTAAAAAAGGCCGGTCGAATTTGCAACTCCGACCGGCCCGAAACACATCCCACATCTGTGGGTCAAGCAGACGTCCCGCAGACAGATGTTGATGAAAACCCCGCCCTTTGAGCGTCATCGCCGGTGTCGTCATGAACGCTGGCGATGGACGGTGATTTTCGCTGGATTCATCTGTGTTTTGGGGGCGTGATCAGAGTGATACCGGATCCGGGCGCACCACTGCGAAACGACCTGCAGGCACAGGAACCCTATTTGAACGCACTGGAAGCATCTTGCTTCCGACTTAGTTCACCGGCGAATAACGGACGAAGTCATCAGTTATTCGCCGGATCGTATTGACAGATCCGCAACGACCGCAGCCGTCGGTGATCAGACAGCAGCTTCCTGCTTCTTCGCACGACGCTTCAGCAGACGGCGTCCAACAACCAGACCCAGACCGCTCAGGAGAGCGATTGAGCCCGGCTCGGGGACGGCCGAGAAACCGGTGAGATTGACCTGCAAGCTACCAGTGCCACCAGGACGCGGAGCAACTCGGAATGTCCCAGCGACCGAATTACCAATTGCGCCCAGTGCGGTGATATTGGCGACTGTACCATTTGTGTTGCCAACGTCTGTTTGTCCGGTGACAACCAGATTATCCATAAAGGCTGAGGTTGTACCGCGACCCAGCTCGGACGGACCAAATTCCGTCTGAATTATCAGGCTGTCGTTGTTAGCACCCGCGTTCTGAGTCACCCCGATCTCGTTGGCTGCAACGTTGGCCGCTGGAATCAGGTTGAACGACTCGTTCTTGTGATCTGTGGCATCGTTGGAGTAGAAAAACAGAGTAGCAGCGGTAACGGCGGCCGGTCCGGACACTACTGGTGTGTACGTCACCAGCATGGTCCAGGCCCTGCCATTATAAAACTGTGAGCCTGTCCCTGACGCCGAGGCAGTGCCACGGAAATAGATCTGCTCAGCAGAGACGCTGGCAGTCATTCCCATGACCACGGCGAGGACCAATAACATTCTTTTCATTGAAACCTCCAAAAAGTTGAAAAGCGAAGAACGCCTGCTTGTAAAGGAAACATCCGGCTGGAAGACATCACAACTGACCAGCACCAGCACGACCGGCCAGATCACGGTAATGCTGGGATTTTTCATTGTCACCTGACTCAAGATACGCTTTTGCCAAACCCTCATACGCCGACACGCGACAGCGAGGTGACTTCAAAGCCACCTCAAAATCGGCAATCGCCCCGGAATACTCTCCGAGCCGAAGGCGAATTTTCCCGCGAGTGTCAAACACTTCGGCCGCATCAGGCAAAAAAACGATTGCCTGCTGCACAAGTTCCATCGCAGATTTTAGCGAAGCCTCGTCGGAATCCTCGCTGCGAGCGATCACGTCGGCCAGATTATTCAGCAGTGTCGGGAAACCAGCGTTGTGGACAATCGACCGCTCAAAATGCTGCCTGGCAACAACGACATCGGGAGGCGATCGGAGAGCCGCCCGAGTCCCCAGCACGAAGTGCAGAAAACCAGGATCCACGCCGGAATCCAGAATCTGCTGCAGCATGCCATCTGCTTCCCCGCCACCCGGCACGTTGCTGGCAAACCAGGAAAGCTCGTTCAGGGCCGCCTCATGCTCAGGAAATGCACGCAATGCCCGCGCCAGCAGCCGCAGACAGTCGGACATTTCGTCGGCATTCCGCAATCCCTCGCTGCGTCTCCGCTCGCACCAGCGAGTCAACACCTCGGCCATGAGAAAT
This sequence comes from Planctomycetaceae bacterium, assembly GCA_046075365.1. Lineage (GTDB taxonomy): Bacteria > Planctomycetota > Planctomycetia > Planctomycetales > Planctomycetaceae > SXXK01. The sequence continues at coordinate 5,014 of JBJTPZ010000780.1, read as the reverse complement.
CGCAGTGCCGGACGCTGTTCGTCTGACGCTTTCTCAATTCGCCCCTGCAGTAAACTGACTGCTTCGTCCTCGCGGGAACCAAGCACCAGTAACTGGCAGCATTTCTTCAGAGCCTCCGGGCTGGTGTCAAAAGACGCCAGCTGCTGAATGCTCAGGTCGGCCCCGGCTGAGGCAGTGGTGCGAGAAACCGTGCGTTTGTTCTGCCGTAACTCACACAGGGACTGGGAAAGAATTGCATCCACCTGCAGCGGAGAAGCCTTCAGCGCAGCCTTGCTGAAAGCCGAACCGGCGGTGACATGATCCCCCCGATCCATGTGGTAGGTACCAATCATGAACTGCAGTTCCGGATCATCAGGCCATCTTTGATCCAGCCACGCCAGACGCTCTGTGAAATTCTGCTCACCAGCAGCATCCATCTCTCCGGCCAGGACCCGTTCCAGATCTTCCCGACAAATCCGCACGAGCGCCGGTTCATAGCCTGTGGAAGAAAAGAGTTGCTCAAGCAGACGCCTTGCCTCTGGCAAATCACCCGCCAGCTTTCGCAAATCCGCCTCTGCCAAAAATGCCTGCGGGTCATCCTTCTGCACTGACTGCCACAGCTTTGAATAAAACACGGCTTCAGTGAACTTTTCCTGCTGCCCCAGCGCTGTTATCTGATTACGACAGCGACTGATCAGGTCTAAGTCTGACGGCACCCACGCATAAGCAAACAACGCAGGTCCACCGATACCCAACAGGCCCGGCAAACTCAATACAAGGTCTATCAGGCGTCGCGACAACACATAACGAAGCAAGAACTCAAATGAACCGGCGAACCAGAAGAACGGATTGAAGAAGCTGCCAACCTTTAACGCAGGACGACCACGCTTTCCGGCAGACTCAACGACCGCGCCAGGACCGTCCTCATGAGTCGTCTTCAGGCTCTCCCACCAGACAAACACACCGCTGATCATACGATGCCACTGCCAGCGCAGGTAACGCGAACGGTCCTTGAACCAGTCGCGAATTCGGCGGCGAGTGCGTTTGATCCAGCGAAACATCTGAATTTGCCTGAAAATCCAATCTTCCCGGGGAATTCGGACAGCCCTCTTGAGGCCACTACTGGAGCCCTGACCTGCAAAAGATATCACATTCCGGGGGCAAATCCACCGAAGGCCCCGCCAGAGATCGAAAAATGAGGAGAATGGGTGAGGTAAGTCAACACTGTCGGACTTCCGGATTTCAAAGACCACACGCCGCCACAAACTCACCAATATCAGCTTTCTCGAAAAAATGCGCCGACCACAGCAGAAATCCCCAGAAGAGTGTTCCTATGTATAGACCTTCGCCACCGACATACCGCATGTAACAGACGCAACACCCTTGCCGATCTTCACGATCACTCCAGCATTGACGAAACTTCGCGATTTTTCCCCCGGCTTCTCACACCCCAAAATGCGAAATCCCAGGATTTCCCGGAAGTACGTGACAGACTGCAACCGGGTACCCGCGCCGCAGGGGTGGCTGCCTGACACTGCCTCAGCCCCTGACTTGCCGGATGGACTCCCGTCCTGCGCCATAGCAAACCCGGTCAAACCACTTCGCCTGCAGGTCAAGGATTTGCCAGACCATGAGCCACGGCTCTTCTCAACAACAGGAAAACAGCGGATTCGCCGACTCGCTGAAGTCGCCGCTGATGATCTCCAGCGGCGTTCTGGCACTGACGTTCGCTCCTGTACTGTACGCGTACCTCACGCAGCTCTGGAGCCGCGAGTATTACCAGTTCTTCCCCTTCGCGTTCGCAGCAACCCTGTTCTTCGCCGCCACTCGCACCTCTCAGCAGCCCGAACTGTCGGGAAACTGGCTTAGACAGTTGTTTCGGGTACTGCTGGTAGCCGCAGCAGCCCTCACCACCGCCGCCGGCTGCCTGCGTTCCTCACCCTGGCTGTGCTACATCGGTTTCGCTCTGCTGTTCACGTGCCTGCTGGATCTGTTCCGCGAAACCGACTCCCGACGCCGACTGCTGTACCTCGTACTTCCCGTGCTGATGACGGTCAGGCCACCGCTGAACCTCGATGAACAGGTCATTCAAAGACTGCAGCTCGTCACCTCACGCATCGCCTCGGATTTCCTCAATGTCCTGCACATCGATCACATTCGCGAAGGCAACGTAATTCAGCCGATGGTGGGCGTGCCTTTGATGGTGGCCGAAGCCTGCTCCGGTGTCCAGTCGCTGTTCACCGTGATGTTCATCGCCGCATTTGTCGGTGTCTCCAAACAGTATTCGATTGTCCGCAGCTTGCTGCTGATGAGTACCGCCGTGTTTTGGGCACTGCTGATGAATGTGGGGCGAGTGCTGACTATCGCAGTGGCGCAGGTGAAGTTCAGTCTTGATCTGACGACCGGCTGGAAACATGATGCCGTAGGATACACCGCGATGCTGCTGGCGATCCCCTTCCTGCTCAGCACAGACCGATTTATTCAGTTTGTCTTTGGCGGCATTCCGGACGACCCTCGTAAGTACGATCGCATCAACGTCTTCGTGCTCGCATGGAACTGGCTGTTTACTGTACCGGTTGAGACATCGGCGGCGAAGAAAGCGGCTGCCGATTCCGAGCTGCCATGGTCGGGTCTGACGAAAAGTCGCAAAGCCCTGGTGCTGGCCATGGCCGTGGCGGCCCTGCTGACGGCGCTGCCCGCATGGGTGCTGCCTGGTTTCCTGCGGGCGTTGCCAGCCGCAAATCCGGCGCCCGCCGCTCCCGCAGAACCCCTTCCGGGGACACCTCAGGCGGCACCTCCGGCAGCAGCGGTCGTCCTCCCCGACGTCTTCCGTCTTTGTGCAGCCTTCAGCAACCGGACCGACTCTGAGGTGCCTGTATGAGCCGTCGCCGGAAAAAATTCAGCATCCCGGCGGTGAAAAAGTGGTTTTCGGCCACAGCCGGGTACTACCAGCGGAAATACACGAAATCTCTGACGAACTGGCGACGCTGGTTTCGTGAACTGCTGCGTTTGAAAGACAGCCAGCAGTCCGCTGGAACTGACGACCGCCGCAAGCTGCCTGCAGGACTCAGCTACATCAACCCCATCTTTTGGGTGCTGCAGTCAGGGGCCTTTGTCCTGCGGTTTCTCCAGACGCGACAATTTCTCGACTTTCTTGCTGGATTGCCGGCTCTTGCGGGAGTGCTGAGTCCGCTGATGCTGGAGATCTGGCTGGTGCCCACAGAGCAGCAGCAGGTGGCGCGGGCCAGAGCTTCCTTCCGCGTCCACGCACAGGCCAAAGACTTCGAGCAGGCTGATTTTTTCCTGCGACAACTGGCCGCACTGCAACCCGGCGAGCCGGATCATCTGCTGCAGCGGTCCCTCGTGCAGTCGGCGCTGGGACACAATGAGCAGGCGCGGAAAGTGGCATTGAGCCTGATGCAGGACCGTGGGTACCTGCCGGCCGCCGAATGGCTGGCGGAACAGCACTTCAAAGTGTTCTCCGACCAGGCGATCCCTTCCGAAGAATCGTGGACCGCACTGGAACAGGTCATCGACTGGATTCTGGCTCGGCAGCCCGACCACATCAAAGCTTCCTTCATGCGAGCAACAGGACTGATGGTCCGCGGAGAGTACTCGCGCGCTGAGGTCGTTCTGCGAAAGCTGGTTTCACAGCCTCGCGGCAATTTCGCGCAGGCCCTGTTCTCACTGGCCGAAGTCGAGCTGAATCTGGGCCGTGAGACAGAATCCCGGGATTTTGCCCGTGCAGCAGCCGACCAGCTGGTGCAGGCCTATACACGCGAAAAGCTTGTGCTCGAAGATTTCGTCCGCCTGATGCGTTGTCTGGTGCTGGCGCATCGTGAGCAGGATGCCGTACAACTGATTACTGAGGCAGCCGGAGTCCATCCGGACCTGACCAGTGAACTCAGGGAATTGATGCTGCAGGTTTACGTGGCTCACTGCCGCAGACTCCGGCTCCAGCAAAACCGCGCCAGCGAAGATCTGCAGCAGGCACTTGATCTGATCACCCGAGCCCTTGTGATCAGCCCGATGGATGCTCGAGTCACCGAAGAGCTGGTGGCACTGAGCGGCGCCAGAGAAATGTCCGATGAAACGCTCGAGCTGCAGCTGAATGCTGCACTGGCCGCAGGAATCTCTCCGGGGACGGTGCACTTCATCCTCGGCACCCGCGAGATGTCTCGGAATCCGCCGAATATTGCTGAAGCCATGGTGCACTTTGATCTTGCACAGGAACATCTGCCAGGAATGCCCGGCTTGCTGAACAACATTGCAGATGCGATGTCCGATCAGCCTGAGGCAGATCTGGAGCGTGCCATGGATCTGGTGAATCAGGCTCTGAAATACCTGCCGGACCAGCCCGCCGTCTATGACACTCGCGGGAAAATTCTGCTCCGACAAGGAAAAACTCTGGAAGCAATAGCCGATTTCGAGCGTGCACTGTCCGACCGACAAAACCCGGACAAAGTGCACGAACATCTCGCAAAAGCCTGGGAGCAGGCAGGAAATCCTCAGAAGGCGGCAATTCATCGAGCTATTGTCGAGGAGTTGCAGAAGCAAAACACTGCGAAGCCCGCTGTGGGCAGCAACTGAAATAACTTGTCGGTGGTAACAGAAGGGATGTCGTCATGAGAACTGCGTTGGGAATTGTGCTGGCTCTGACTGCTGGTTTCGCCTCGGTGCGTGGCGAACAACTCTACTTCATGGGCACTCTGGAGGGCGCCGGTCTGGGGTCCGATGCCGGCTCCACCTGGGTCTTATTGATGCAGTACACGCCCTCGGCAACATTCGTCGCCGCGGTCACTCAGGCGACGATGACCGTCAATCGCGCTGGCGGAGGTACGTGGACGTGGTCAAACATCAACGCCGGAAAGACAAACACGGTGTCCGTGCTGTCGAACCTCAATACCTTGCGAGTTCGCCTCAACTGGACAGGCGAACAGTCTGGAATTCTTGGAACGAATATCAGTTCTTTGATTTTGACTGTTGTCAGTTCGGGAGCAGTTCCGCTGCAGATCGCCAGCAAGCAGAATGTGGA
>JBJTPZ010000779.1:0-2501 GCA_046075365.1 Planctomycetaceae bacterium | reverse complement strand
GTTTCCGGCTGCTGCTGTCTGTTGCTCTGACGGTTGGATGTGGTGGTACCGTTGTGGCGGAACAGCCGGCATTGATATGGAGACTCGCTCGACGCCACCCGTCAGGCTGTTCGTTAGACTGTACGATTTCGTCGATCTGCGACCGCCCTTGTAATGGCTGCCTTGGGTTGTTGGCCGGAGTCTTGACGCAGGCGTCCACAGGTTTTCTTCTGAGGGACAGCCCAGCGTTTATTCAGCCATTGACTGGTGACAGCGACTTGTCACGACCGAGCGAAACGGTTACTCTGCAGGTAGTGTTGCGGAGTCGCGTCAGCGCCTTTCCACGAAAAGAAAAAGCACGGCGGAACCGCATAAATTCGAGGCTCACCATCGCCGTCGATAGTGGGCACAGTGCCTGTTATCGTCACGCAATGCCTTTGGGGATGACACAGTACCAGAAAAGACAGTGACCAGATGCGAATGCCATGGCAGAGTGAGCCCAGAGGAGTTCCAGATCATGACGCTAAGTATTCTATTGCAGCTTCCGCCCGAATACATTGATGTATTGCGGCAGCGTGCTTCCGCGCAGGGTCAGAATCTGGATGCCTACATCAGCCATATCGTAGCCGAAGAAGTTCAGTCAGAGTTGGGGGCAACTCGCGGCACTGCAGACAAAGCGAATGACTTTGGTGAGTGGTTAAGGAGATTCTCCGTCTTTAAGAGCCAAAGGGATTGAACTTCGATGAGGGTCATATCAGCTGGTGTGGTGTTTTTCTTCTATTTCCTCTGTATCTGCGTAGCCGAAGCACAGCATGTTTCTGTTCCACGGTTCGATTGCGAGATGCTGATTGTTCCGGCGAGTGTCAATGGGATTGAACGATGCGCGATTATCGATACAGGCGCATCAGCAATTATGATGGATGAGCGCCTCGCGGTGAATTCTCTCCGAGTTGCACACTCCCGGGAGATCGTGACTCGAACGATTTCAGGCGTGCAACGCATACGTCTGTACGACAATGTGAAGTACCGCGTGCCTGGGCTCCCGGAGCAGACTGGCTCGGTGTCAACCTTTGATTTAGAAGAGTGTCGAACAATAACGGGACAAGACATTCAGTTATTGATCGGCATGTCTGCAATGAAGCGTTATGTACTCTCGCTGTCTCCAACTTGCGGAGAATTATCGAGCGGGGTGTCGGATTCCGTCGATATAGGAAAAGAATTTGCGATTACATGGAACCACGCGGGAATACCACAGTGCAACACACAATTTGGCGACGGTTCATTGCTTTTGACGAGTATGGATACAGGATTGAATGTTGAATTGGCGTTGGAAAAGGCTGAACTAACGAGCCTTTTGCGAAGGGGAGAGGCCCGGCGAGTTGGTGGCTTCAAAACAGGCCAGCAGCGAGCGCCGGAGCACTTTGTCGTTAGGGAATTCGAAGTATTTGGCGTCCTGTTTAGGAACGTTTTCGCGGTCGAGGCAAAGATGAATGCGATAGGATTGCCTATTCTTTGCCAGTTGAAACTGACTCTGGACTTTCCTAATAGCCGAGTGTTTCGGGGGGCGTCTGATGAATCGGGCCTTGACTCGTTCCCTCCAAACGCGAGCGGTATCTACGTCAACAGGACCGTGGATAGAACGACTCAAGTGTTGTCAGTATTTCCAGACTCACCAGCTGGGTCGGTTGGCGTTCAGAATGGAGACATGCTATTGGCGATTGACGGGATCACCGCTGAGCAGCTGAGCATTATTGAATTGCGCGAGCGCCTTCGAAAGGCCGGTACGACCGTGCGTCTGGCGATCGAGCGAAACGGGGAATCACTGCAAATTGATGTTCCGCTCGAACATCCCTTCGAATATCCGCCCAAGTGGCCACCTCGTCCGGAGCCATCAAAGGACCAACTGGACTTCGAAAAATTCCTGAAGGGTCAGGAGTCCGGAAATCCCGATTCCGAGCCCAGACCAGAATGCGCGACGTTTTGAAAACCCGAGTCTCCGAGATTGTTATGACCCTGTGTTTGCTGAGGTGGCATGGCACAGACAACACGTATTTTCAATCGGGCGTTTTCGATTCGGTGGTGAATGGCAACACTCACAACGGCGGATTTTTGAACTTTGTCTTGAAACAGAAGAAGCCATATTTCTGGTCTCCGGGATTTGTGCAGTTATCCGTCATGACTGAAGACGGAACACCCCTCCCCGGAAGGAACCCTCTTCGTGACAACTCTCTCTTTTTCAAATGGCGTAAGTGTTTGATTGAAAAGATCTTACAGAATTCGAGACCCTTTCGGTGTCCAAACCGAAAGGAACCGTTTCGAACTCGAGGCCAGTACTTCAAAACCCGGCAGTCAGCCTGCGAAACTCAGGCCCTCCAGCAGTTTCAGCAAAATCGAAATTCACCGACCGCCGGGTTTTGAGACGCCACCAACTCCCCAGTCAGCGCACTCCCCGCAACACAACTCAAACTCTGGCAACGACTTCCGGCGCGCCCCGAGATCTCCACGTCTCAGCCCACGCGAAC
>JBJTPZ010000778.1:0-2489 GCA_046075365.1 Planctomycetaceae bacterium | reverse complement strand
GCCCGGTCACCCTTTTGAACACGTCCGGCATGTCGCCAACTGTCTGTTCACCCGGGTCACCGTCTGCTGCACCCGCCACATTGCCAGCAGAAAACCTGAGGCAGACAGGTGCGCGTCACTATCGCACAACCCGTTCCCATACAGGAGACTGCCGGTTGTGCTTCACATAACACCAACGAATTCCCCGGCCGCCGGATCAGGAAATCCATCCTGAGAATGACTGAAAGTGCCAAAATTGCCAAAATGCACAGTTTTTCGCCGGCCGCAGCGTCTGACTGCGACCACGCAACGAATTGCCCCCACAACTGCGCACCGCGAACATGAACGCCCCGGCACGGCGGCCAGAACCGACAACGGTCCCGCTCACTTCAATGTTGCCCTGACCGGAAACAATTGCGGTCTGGTTGCCTTCTGCCAGGCGATTGCAGAAGATCCAGACCGGTCCCTGTTCAGCCACCACTGCAGGTCAATCGTCGTACCTCACCTGGTTCCCTCCTCGATTTCAGCCATCGGCGGCATCGGAATGACTCCCAGTACCCAAATTCGTGTCAACCACTTCAATGTGACTTTACTGTGGCCAGTGCTGATCGAGGATACCGAACCGTCGGCAGCCACAGATGGGCGCCTGCGACGCTGGGCTAAACGGCTGGGGCAGGGGGCTGATGGGGAATTCGGCGCATGGACCGAGTCCACACGCCAGTACCCGCTGCCGCTGGACCCCAAACTGCAGAAAATTGCGCAGCAGGCACTGCGTGAGGGCCGTCAGTTGCAGGATAAGGAACTGCTCGATGCGGCCACGAACCAGCACTTCAGGCAATTCATGCAGCAGGCCAGACGTCGCGCTCCAAATCAATCGACCGGTGAACTGCTGGGCGAATACCTGCAGCAGACTGCGGACGAATATTCAGAGTTTGTCTACTTTCATCCGTTTGTGCGGCGTTTCCTGTACGGTGACGTTCCGCAAAGCGGAAAGCAGATGCAGGAACAGAAGCCTGCAGAGATGCTGGTGCTGGAGAAACCGGAACTGGCTGATCGAGTCATCCGCTGGGAATGGAGCAACGGATTTTGCATGCACATGCGGATTCGCCAGCTGCAGCTGAATCTGTTCCAGCACGAAGTGGGAGTTCTTGCTTTGAAGCTGGATCTGGAATCACCTCAGCCCGACAGGCCACTCTGCAATCCGGACTTGTATCTGAACGACATCCTGCGGTTTATGGATCACGCTCGCCGCGCTTATTCGCCGTTCTTCTTCCACGCTGATGCGTCAAGCCCTGAGGCCATGGGACGCAGGACAGACTTCGGCAACTGGACTGCCGGCAAATGCCCGGTCAAAGTTTCACTCAGTTCCCGCGCTCATGTTGCCGCAGCGATCTCTGACGACAACATGTCGGGCTCGACTTCCAGTTACAGCGACCCGCGGACGATTGACGGTCCCACGACAACGTATGAGCCCTGGTCATTGCCGTTCTGGCAGGGCCTGCTGCATCCCCTGCAGCCGCAGGGTTTGTCGGCATTTACCACTTCTCGGACTCCGGGATGCGGTCTGAAGTTTCGGCAACTGGTCGACGAGCGTTTGCCGCTGATGGCTCACATCAGCGTGGACGATCCTCGGCAGATTTCGGAAGCCGACTGGATGCGTCTGGGCTGGCTGGATGAACCGGGCGACAGCAACCTGATGGAGTATGCTCCCCGGCTTTCGCGCGAGCAGTTCCAGCATGTCTGTTACGACCGATTTTGGGACCCCACAGGGCAGTCCCCTGGTCAAAGCGAAACCCACACGACTCGCTGGCTTTGCACCGGCTACGCATTTGTGGGCGTTGGTTCGGGCGGATTTTTTGACTCGGTGATCCGCAGTCACTTTCGGCATCACTACTTTCGTCTGTTTCTGATCGCGCATTTTCAAAAAGCCTCGCTGCTGGCATTTGCCGACAAGCTGGCGATGGCTCTGGGAAAACTTGACGAGGGTGAGTATGAAGATCCGGTCGAACGGGCGATTTTCGAGCAGGAGCTGCGAAGGCTGGAAATGTCGATGGTCCTGTTTCGCAGCCGGTACTGGTTCAGTGAAGTGACCAGCCAGTTCCAGGGACAGGAGATGTTTGACATGGTAGTCAGGCAGCTGGGCAGTGGCGAACTGTTTAATTCTGTCTACGAGGAGATGCATTCGAGCAACAGCCTGGTTTCCCAGTGGGGACAGCAGGAGCAGACTCAGGCGACAACGCGTCTGACGGTCGTTGCGACAGTCTTTCTGGTACTGGTGCCAATTGTTGAAACGCTGCGAGACCACATGCCCAAAGGATGGCGTGCAGTAATCGTAGCGGGAGTCATGTTGCTGGTTATGATTCTCGGTCTGTCTTTGGCGGACCCATTGAACCTCAGTGCTCGCTATTTGGGACGCGGGAAGCCGACTGGGAAGCCGGGCTGGTGGGCAAAGTTCAATCAGTGGGCGGGCAGGTCTGGACGTCGGTGGCACCTTATTGTGGCGATCCTGG
>JBJTPZ010000777.1:0-1768 GCA_046075365.1 Planctomycetaceae bacterium | reverse complement strand
CTGGAACTGCCGTACAAGGCTCTCCGCTGGGATAAGTTCAACAAAGAAATCCTGTGGTATGGTCCTATGACTGATGCTGACCGCGATGATTTGCTCAGCAAATGGGATCACGAACCCTATCAGAAAGCGATTCGTGCATTTCACGAGGCTGGTCAGTCCAGGCCAATGAAGGCAGAATTTGTTTTCGCCGGCAGCTCCATGTTTCGTGACGAAGAGACTGGACGCGAATATTATCAGGCTGAGGGCGGGCACCTGATCTGCACCTCCAACTTCCCTGATGCTCTGCTGGACATTCGCGAGCAGAGTTCAGCGGCCGACGGTGCTCAGAGCTACGAAGGCTGGACGGAACGAATCCCCGCTGAAGGGACTCCAGTCATCCTTGTGCTCCAGGCTGCTGCTCCTGCCAAACCTGCTGCTCAAAAATGAAGCGAGCCCGCGGATTAATGCGGGCTCGCCTGTCAGTCGCTGTTTCAGCAGTAAAACGCTCAGTAACGGAACGTTGCACCGAAGCTAAAGCCCTGAGCGAGGAAGAAGTCGTCAAGAATGGTCCGCTCGTGGATGTTCGGAGCAGCAACTCCGCCCAAAGCAGCCGTTGTTGAATCCCACGCGATGTTGTCCTGCGGTCGTGTTACAGAAGTGATGCACAGGACGTCATAGCCGCCAAAAACCGAGAAGTGCGGGCTTAGATTGAACTCGGCCATCAGATTCAGTTGCGTTGCAGTTGAAAAGTCGATCGATTCATTCTGTGTCAGCACGGAAGGCGCGCTGTTGGGGCTGGAGTTCACCGTGGACTGGTAATCATTCAGACCGAACATTACTCGCGGAGTCGCACTCAGCGACATGTACTTGCTGGTCAGTGCCAGGCGAGCACCGAATTCCGGACCGTAGATGTTGTTCACTGTCGATGACGTGATGCTGGTAAAGCGATTTGGGACGATGGCCGACACGTTGTCGTAGTCACCGTACGATCCCGTCAAGTTGAATCGCTCATCCAGATTCAGGTAGCGGAAGCCACCCAGCCACTGCCACGAAGGACCGGCCCCGCCTGGGGCATTGCGGCTGGTGAGGAACGCCATCTCAGCACCCCAGACCTGACTGCCCATGCTCATCGACAGTGTGTCGTTGAACACCAGAGCGTTCGATCCTGCGATATCCTGGACAACACCATTTGTTGTCAGAGGCACCGCATAGTTGGGGGCAAAGGGCATCCGACCGGGCAGCAGCGGTATCTGTGACAGTCCCAGCTCCGGATCAATAGTCGGGTCCTGCTGTGCGCGAGCAATGCGTGCTGTGGCCAGATTGCCAAAATCACGCAGTGCTGTTTTTTGGCCGGTGCCGAAGAAGCTCAGCTCCATCTCACCTTCCTGCAGCGCCACTCCCCAGGTACCTCGAATTCCCTGCACACCATCCAGATCAAGACCATCGAAGGTTGGTATCAGGGTGGCACCGGCAGGCGATCCGCCCGTCAGGTTATCGTTGTAGTCAAAAGGCACATTGCGTCCGTCGGAAACGCCTGGCAGAGGGCCGTTGTTCAGCCCGGTCACAGGGGCTCCGACAAATCCGCTGCCAAGGTCACCGAAGTCCATATACATGAATTCCAGTCGCAGCCAGCTTTGCTGAACGGTCTCGCTCAAAAACCGTTCGATCGGGCGTGACTGATCCCACAGCGAGTAGTCACCGGTGATCTGGTGCTGCAGCTGTGGAGTGGGCGGGCACTGCGGTGCATAGATGGTCGATTGCGGCGGACCAGACGGCGCGTACTGGGCCA
>JBJTPZ010000776.1:0-3447 GCA_046075365.1 Planctomycetaceae bacterium | reverse complement strand
AGCGACTGGATAATGCTGGAAAAGCAAAATGCCATGTTGGGAAACACCGCAACACATGCTCTCACCGAATGGCTGACAACAAACCTGCCACCTCAAAATCTGGCATTTCTTTTTCAAACACCACAGTCAGCGCAGACTTCGCTCGCGTACAAGCCACATAGAGCTTGTTTCTGGTAACGGCAGCCTCCGGTGTTTCTCTGCCAAGCAGCTCGCACATTTCAGCCGTCACCCAGACAAACACCCCGTCGAATTCAAGCCCTTTGATCGTCGGGACATCACAGATTACAACTCGCCCACGGTCGATCTTTCGGCCATCATCCAGCACCTCAACGAATACGTTTACCTTCTCTGCCAGTTCAGCGAGTTTCTTGCGCAGGTCATTCTTGCCGCGCCTGTTCAACTCCAGAGGAACCACCGCAACGAACGGACTGCCTCCATCGGAAAACCAGTCACACACAGACTGCCCGGCCAAATCCACGATTTGTTTTCTGTTCCTGATTACTCTGACCAGTGGCTTTGTCCCGTCTCCGCCCTCTGCCTTCATCTTCAGAGCATTTTTCCCGAACAGGACTTTCCCAAGACGATTGCACCAGTCACACAGCGGTTTTGTCTGGCGATAGTTCCGATCAACAGTACGGGTGCGATCTTTTCCGGGACGCAGTGTTTCCAAACTGCTGAAACCCGACCGCCACTCCATCCGCTGAAAAGGATCACCGCAGACAGTCACTGCAGCCCGAGATCGCTCCACAAGACTGCATATCAGATGGAGTTCGGCGTAGGTAAAATCCTGCGCTTCATCGACAATCACATGGTCATACCTCAGCTTGTCTCCGGGCAACATGAAGCCAACCTGCGAGTACAGGTCCGGGTCAAGGCGGGCTTCTTCCGGGCGTGCGAGAAAGACACGAGAGAGGGCGGCCAGCAGCGGAAAATCGCTGCGTGTAAACGCCCCGGCTGGACGATGCTGTTCGGTATCATTTTCTTCAGCTTCGTCATCAAAAAGCCCGCCCTGATTTTCGTCGGCCGCCTCGTCGTCATCCTCCTCCCGCTCGTCAGCAGCGTCATCACTGCCAGACAGCGCAGCTTTCCATTCATTCAGAGCAGTCGCGATATCTGACCTCGAGAGTCCCTCCTTTTCGAGTTCACCACCATCCTTCGTGTTCTGATAGTCCTGAACAACCGCCAGAAGAACTTCTTTGGGGTCAACCAGATGAACCAGCTCACCCCACGCCTGTTTCACAAACTCTCTGCTCAGCGCCCGGTCCCCTGCAACGACACAGTCTTCAACAAACTTCGCCAGCAACAAATCATCCTGGCCGGGAACCAGAATTGACTCGTCGGCGCTATCGAGAGCCTGCAGTACCAGACGCTCGGAATTTCTGCTCCAGCGACTGAAGAATGATGATAAACGCCGCTCAAGTGAGTTCAGCGTCGTAAGTCGACGAGTAACCTCCTGATCGAACCGAGCCGATTTCCTGATCTTCGCCAGATACAACTCGAGGTCTGCGGATTCGTCTTGCTCCATCCGGCGCCATTCCATTTCCTCAGCTTCTGTCAGCAATCCCTTCAAGGCATCATCTTCGATCTTTCTGGCCACACGCGCATGAATCTTCGAGATGAGTCCCGCTGCGTTCTGACCGGCAGCAGACTGCGCGTAAGCCACGGCATGATAAAAGCACATTCGCAACGTCCGCGGAAGAGATTTAATAAATCTCAGCGTGTCTGAAACCCGCTCCCTGCGATTCAGGCGATAGCGAGTTCCGCGAATCCATTGCTTAAGCGTCGGATGCCGCACAAAACTCTCAAGAAAGACTCCTCGAATGTTTTCAATCTCTGCACCGTGCAAGGCCAGATCCGGACTGGCGAGGGCACTTTTGAGATAAGCCTGCATGTGTTCGGTTACCACAAACAACCGAAAACTGTCGCGTTTCAACGACCTGCCCGCTTTGCCCTCAACTGAACTGGCTTCCTCCATGTCGAAAGATTTGTTCAGCACAATTGTGCCACGCAATAACGCAACAGTCGTCTTGCCTGTCCCCGGAGGACCTGTCAGCACAATCGTCCCACCTTCCTTCCTGGACACAGCGTGACCGTACTGGGTATCGTCAACAGCAAACTGAATTTCCGTGATCTTCCCGTCAGAACGTTTCACGACCGTTGGAAGTGCCAGGGATGGCATCGGGGGCACGTCCAGCCTCAACGGAACCTCTGCTCCTCGTGGTTCCGCCTTGCCCGGTTCCTCGACAGCGCTTGTGCCGTTGTCCCTCAAGTCCATGGTGACTCGAGCAATTCTGGAACGTCCCGCCGAATCCTCGAACGAGAACCCCAGCAATGCATCATCCTCTTCTGCATCAATTTCCGTGATCGTCTGAATTGAAACCTTGTTCTGCTGTTTACCTGAGCCAATTGAAACAGCAGAATTGATCGCAGCCCCCCGTATGCTCAAGTAGTGTGGGCTGGCCCAGGAAACGAGCAGGTTCTCCTCACCCCCATCGATGAAATCGAAGTATTCGCCACTGGCAGACAGATAAATCTTAATGACTTCGCCGTCCGCGTATGCAATCTCAACTCTGCGGCGGAAAATCTGCGGCATGGTTACCAGCACCCTTTCGGCCCGCTGTTGCTGTTTCGCTCGCTCCTGAAATTTTTGGGCACGCTCCACCTGCTGCTCATCAGAGACAATTGAAGGGCCATACGGGTTCCTGATCGGTTTCGTGGCGAGTTTCTTTCTAAAAGCCTGCACGGCAGCCAGATCGTGCAGCCCATGCCTGATGGCCTGCGGTGTTTTAACGCCGTGGTTGTCACCCTGTTTTTTTTTCTGCTGACGCATCTTCACACCCCATTCGCTCGCGGACCCAGTTGCCACAGCTGTAAAAACTGACCATCCTGACATCAGGAACCGATGCCGAAAATCGCCAACAGGCTAACCACACAGTCGTTCTCCGACCAACCCCGCTGAGAACTAATGCAGAAAAAACGCGGAATCGCAGCAATCCGCAGACAACGGTTTGCACCGGCCTGCCGCAGCGAGATCTAAGCCAGCCAACAAACGAAATGTGCCGGCACCTTCGCACTCGGACACGACGGAGCAGCCCCCTTAATCAGACGCGTGGACTGAAACGCAGCCGCTGCTCGCTGCGGTCTGGCTCTCTGAGTGCCTTACCGTCAGGCCGGTGCTGGCACGATACACAGTCCCGCACTGAAAATCGCCTGCTGGCCAAAGTCACGCGCATCGCACGTCAGAACTGAAGGCCGCAAAACTGCATGGATGGCGGATGCACCGATCCGCGACGACACTGAAAATCTGCCCGGAAAACGCCTGGACACAACTGCCTGAACTGAAATGCTCATCGAGATCCCATCCCGCAAGAATCAGTGGAGTATCGTATCAAACTGGTTCCGATTATTGCCGACCGCCTGGTCAGCGAGCGTCCAGGCGAAAGGGAA
>JBJTPZ010000775.1:0-4784 GCA_046075365.1 Planctomycetaceae bacterium | reverse complement strand
GTGATGAGTAGGTCCGACCCAAAGATCTATGTCGTTCAGACCTCCACGGCAGCGATTCAACGCTGCCTCCTCATGACCACCGACCCCGGCGACCTCGTGCTCGACCCGACCTGCGGTTCCGGCACCACCGCCACCGTCGCCGAGCAATGGGGCCGACGGTGGATCACGATTGACACGTCTCGCGTGGCACTCGCACTGGCTCGCGCCCGCATCATGGGTGCTCGCTATACCTATTACCTGCTCGCCGATTCGCGCGATGGACAGATCAAGGAGGCGGAAGTCAGCCGTACAGTTCCCAGCAGCAAGCCGGTGTTTAACGATATCCGGCATGGCTTTGTCTACGAACGCGTCCCCCACATCACGCTCAAATCCATCGCGAACAACTCCGAAATCGACGTGATCTGGGAGAAGTGGCAGGAGCGGCTGGAACCGCTGCGGGAACAGCTGAATGCTGCCGTCAAAAAGACGTGGCAGGAGTGGGAGATTCCGCGGGAGGCCGATGCTCAGTGGCCGGACGCGGCGAAGAAGCTGCACGCCGAGTGGTGGCAGGCCCGTATCGCCCGCCAGCGGGAGATCGATAAATCCATCGCCGCCAAAGCCGAGTTTGAATATCTCTACGACAGGCCCTACGAGGACAAAAAGAAGGTCCGTGTGGCCGGTCCGTTTACGGTAGAAAGTCTCAGTCCGCACCGCGTCTTGAGTGTCGATGAGTCTGACAATCTGATTGATCCGCTGCAGCTGGCTGAGGCTCAGTTGACATACCGCCTGCAGTCGTTTGATCAGATGATTCTGGAAAATCTGCGGCGTGCCGGCGTGCAGCAGTCGGACCGTGCCAACCGCATTCGTTTCAGTGCTCTTGAGCCGTGGCCGGGTGTGTTTGTGTGTGCTGAGGGAAATTACAGCGCAGCGGCGGATACCGCAGCCGCGACCGATTCCGGCAGCACCGCTGCATCGGCTGAGGACGATGCAGACGAAGTTCTCGTGGAAAAACGGGCGGCGATCTTCATTGGTCCGGAATTTGGCACTGTTTCGCGAGCGGATCTGGTCGCCGCTGCTCGTGAAGCGAGTGAGTCCGGGTTTGACGTGCTGATCGCCTGTGCGTTTAATTTTGAAGCGCATGCGACGGAGTTTAGCCGGCTGGGGCGGATCCCTGTCCTGAAGGCGCGCATGAACGCCGATCTGCACATGGGCGAGGATCTGAAGCCCACCGGCAGCGGCAACCTGTTTGTGATCTTCGGGGAACCGGATATTGTGCTGCTGCAGGGCGGCAGCGCGGATCTGCAGTCAGAAGTGGCCCGTCAGCAGAGTGAACGATCGACACTTTCATCGCGTCTGGCGGAGCATCAGAAGCGCCTGGCGGAACTGCAGAAGCAGCTGAAGGCGATGGCAAAAGCGGGTGCCTCGGCAAAGACGGGCGTGACCGTCGGACCGGACATGGTCGAATTGAAGCTGCAGCAGGAGCTGGAACGGGTGACTTCGGAGGCGCGTCGTCTGGAGGAGCAGCTGGAGCGGAACGAGCAGTTTGTGCGGGTGGCAGCGACAGTCCCGGATGGCGAATGTGTGGTGCGATTGTTCGGAGTAGACATTTTTAAGCCGCAGACGGGCGAAGTGGTCAGCCACGAAACGGACGGAATTGCCTGCTGGTTTCTGGATACGGACTACAACGAAGAAAGCTTCTTTGTGCGTCACGCCTATTTCCTGGGCCAGTCGGATCCGTGGAAATCACTGAAGACAACCCTGAAGGCTGAGATCAGCGAGGAGGTGTGGGCGACGCTGAACAGCGACACCAGCCGTCCGTTTGCCAGACCCGCTTCCGGCCGGATTGCCGTCAAAGTGATCAACCACCTTGGCGACGAAGTGATGAAAGTGTTCCGCGTTACGTAGAGGCTGGAGGAGGCTCGGTACCGACCGGAAATTCCCGGCAGGCGGAAGTCAGGAAACGTGTCAGCGGAGTCGAGGCAGGGGCTACAGCATGCTGAAGCAGCTAAGTTTGGCGAACTTCAAGCCGTTCGAGAAAACGGAGGCCATACGATTCGCCCCGATAACGCTGATTTACGGGCCCAATTCCAGCGGGAAAAGTTCGCTGATTCAGTCGCTGCTGCTGATGAAGCAATCTTTGCAGCGGAGCGGTGATGGTTCGCTGGTGCCTCGCGGCAGCCATGTGGATCTGGGCAGCTATGCCTCGCTGATCCATCGGCATGAGACGAGTCGCCCTTTGGTGCTGGGTGTTGGTTTTCGCACAGGGAGGGCACAGTCTGACGGCGCGGATGGTTCTGAACGCCGTCTGTCGCTTTGGAGTCATGCGGCGGAACTGGATCGGGATTGCAAGTTGCAGTTTGCAGCCAATACGCAGCTGACCGGGCCGAATGACCTCCAGCGAGTGTTGATGGCGCTGCGAAGCGGGGGGCGGTCGACGCTGGAGGTTGATCTTCAGCTTGTGGAGCGTGAGCGTGTAGAACGCCAGAGAAACAGAACCAGTCGAGTGGTTGAGAGGGTTTTCGAACTGGCCGACTCTGACGCGTGTGAGTCCATGGCGAGATTCCTGGTGGAGAATCAACGCCGGAGTTCAGGCGGATCGGATTCGGTCAGCGAAGCACCTTCCGAAGCGACAGCCGGCTCATTATTCTTTTCCGGTCGAGAGACGATCGAATTCCCCTTCACGTCCGGAGCTGAAGAGTCGGGGCCGATTCGGCTTGCAGACTTGCTTCGGAGTGTGGAATTCGAGCTCGGTGCTGCCGGTTTACCCGGCGTGAGCAGGAATCTGGCGGACATTCTGGACAACTGTGGGGCGGTACCGCAGCCCGATGCGGCTGGCAGTACGTCTCGGCCAAGTTCAGCATGGCGTCCCCTGCATTCGCGTGACATGCTGCTTTCGATTTCCGCCGATCTGATCCAATTTCTCGAGTCGGTCACTTATCTGGGGCCGCTGCGTTCCTTTCCGGCGAGGTATTACACGACATCCGCAGCGCGTCAGCGTTCTGTTGGCTCGGACGGAGCACTGGTGCCTGATGTGTTGTCGCAGCGTCCCGAGGTGGTGACTTCCGTGAACCACTGGTTCAGGGCATTTGATATTCCGTACCGGCTGGATGTTGCTTCGCTGGGCAATGCGGTCACGGGTGATTTGCTGGCAATAACCCTTGCGTCGCAGGATGGTACCTGTGTTGCGCCGGCCGATGTGGGTTTTGGGATCAGTCAGCTGTTGCCGATTTTGGTGGAAGGACGCGTAGCTGAGCGACAGACGTTGTGTGTTGAACAGCCGGAGATCCACCTGCATCCTCGATTACAGGCCAGACTGGCTGACTTTTTTATTCAGTCGGCGGGATTGTTGCCGCCTCTGCAGGCCGCCGGCCGGCGTCCTGTGCAGTTTCCCCGGGATCCGGATATCATCGCAGCGTATGCCTCGCAGTACGGCGTGCCCCGAAATCAGTGGATCATTGAAACGCACAGCGAGACTTTGATGCTTCGTCTGCAGCGCAGAATTCGTGAGGGGCTGATACAGCGGCAGGATGTCTGCGTGCTCTACGTGCGTGGCACCGGCGCTGGCTCTGACATCATGGAGCTGCGGCTGGATGAGAATGGGGAATTCATTGACGAATGGCCTGATGGGTTCTTCGATGACGGGTATCAGGAAATCTACGGGGGAGGAGCCTGACGTGCTGGTACGGTTTGCAGTGGATCCTTCAGCTTTGCGCGATGAGCTGGCAGTCGGTGTCTCACGCCACGCCTCTGCCATGCACAGGACGCTGCTGGAAAAGTGGATGTCACACGGCATCATGGTTGCTGGTGGACCGCGTCTGCCGGAAACCGATTTCTGGTCGGCTGTCGGGGAATTGCCGCAGCAGTACCGCAAGTATTACGAGGAGGCGTTTCGCAAAGGTCGGCTGCGATTTGAGCCAGCCCCACAGACCTTTCCAAAACTGGATTGCGTCGACTGTCTGGAGCAGGTGAAACCGGCTGTTCCGCATGTGCGAATTGCCTGCCTTGAGTCTTTGCGTTGGGATCTTGTCTGCAATGAGGCTTCTGATGCACCGACATATCTGGCTTTCGACGGGAGTCTTGAGATTGTGGAACCAGCTTTGCTTGCACGGTCGGTCCGATTTGAAGAGCTGTCGCAGAGAAGTCGGACTCCGATTGAACGCGGCCGAAAAACGCTTGAGGTCTGGAGGGAGCGGTTTGAAGATTTGGTTCGATTTGCCAGGCACATTGTGGTGGTGGATCGATATGCCGGCGTGGGGCTGTGTGAGGGTGGTGAGGCAGGGCTTTGGCGGTTTCTGAATGAAGTGGATCGCTGTGCAACGGGCGTCAGTGTGGTGATCTACACGGCGTTGCGGGCCAATTCCCGCTGGATGCCTGCCGATCTGATGACGGCGGTCAGGAGATTTGCAGCATCTCGCGGAGGCATTCGAGGGGCCGTGGAAGTCAGGATTCTCAACGACATGGATTTCGGTTCCGAGGCTCACGATCGTTTTATTCGTGTCGATGACACGTTTGTGGAGATCGGTACTGGCTTGGAAGTGCTGGCGGGCACAGAGGTGGAGCGGACAACGACCTTCAGCTCAGGGACCATGGATGACGAACATCGTCGAATTGAGAAAAGACTGGCTGGCTGCTGCAGGTTGTAGAGACGTGTGTTGAACTGTTGAGGGTGCGTTTTTGTCGATAAGCGTTGGATCAAGTGGGCGTGTTCCGGGCAGTTGCATTCCTGTGAAAAAGGGGCACGTTT
The DNA here is from genome assembly GCA_046075365.1 of Planctomycetaceae bacterium. Taxonomy (GTDB): domain Bacteria; phylum Planctomycetota; class Planctomycetia; order Planctomycetales; family Planctomycetaceae; genus SXXK01. Next base: position 61 of record JBJTPZ010000775.1, on the reverse strand, counting down.
AACGCCTTGTTTGAGAAAAAACATGTTAAATCAGATTTGGATACAGAATCTTAAGGCGTTC
>JBJTPZ010000774.1:0-2988 GCA_046075365.1 Planctomycetaceae bacterium | reverse complement strand
GAGGCTTCCGTATCTTTGAACACTATCGCATTCGGATTCTCTTTTACTGCGGAAAACTTAGCCTAAAACCCCGTGAAAATTAGCCACGAAATTCTCGGAAGAGCCGACCGAGGGTGTCATCTGATCTCTTTTAAGGGCGAGTTGCGTGTCGATCATGTTCAAACGGAATTTGTTTGAGAAGGGTGGCTTTTTGCTTCCCTCGCTGGTTGTTTTTGTGTTGGGCGTCATTTGTGTATTTGTGTCCACAAGTCGCTTTGGGGTGGGGGTGACGCCTGATTCTGCCACCTATTTGAGTCAGGCTGAGAGTCTCCGCACTGCTGGCAGGATCCTGGACTATTCGCAGACGTTGACTGTTCATTACCCACCCGCATATCCGGTCTTGCTGGCGGTAACTTCAGTTGCAGCAAAGCGTGACATTCGTCATGGGGCGCCTCGTTTGCTGGCTGCGACGGTCGTGGGGGGCACGTTATTTACGGTTTACGTGTGGTTTTCGCTGATGCAAATCGGTCCGCTGTCACGGGCAACGGGAATGGTGGCTCTCGGTTTTCACCCGGTGCTGCTGGAATATGGCATTTGTGCGTTGACTGACTGCCTGTTTGTCTCCGTCATTGCCTGCTGTCTATGCGCCCTCGAACTTTGGGGCCAGCAGCGAGGCAGCTTATGGTTTTGGATTGCGGTGACTTGTTCTGCGTTTGGTTTGATGACAAGGTATGCTGGAGTTGTCTGGCCAGTGTGCTGTGCAACCGCGTTGCTGCTGCAGGCAGGGAAGTCATGGCCAAGGGCTGCGGCTGAGGCCGTATTATTCTTTGTTGGCAGCGTCGCGCCGCTGCTGATTTGGCTTCTTTTTGTGCGGTTCATGTCGGCCGGCAGTGCGCCACGCACAATCGCGTTTCACCCTCCGACTGCCGAGGTCCTGAGACAGGGGCTGAGTGTAATTTGCGGGAGCCTCGGTTTGCAGGGACATGACATGACACTGCTTGTTCCGCTGGTCATGGCAGCCGGGGGATGCCTGGCGAGTGCTTTGCTGCGGCGGTCCAGCAAGGGACGTGTTGAAATTGAAGGTCATTCGTCATCCATGTCCGTGCGGGTCGTCGGGCTCTACCTGATCGGCTATCCGCTGTTTTTACTGCTTTCGATTACGTTTCTCGATCAAGCGACGCCGCTGGACGGCCGTATTTTGCTCTCCTGTATCTGGGCGTTGATTCTGTTGTTTACGTGGTTTGTGCACCACGGTCTGCGGGATACGCGAATTTGCCAGATCGGCTGCTGGTTGCTGATCGTATGGTTCGGAACTCGCGGTCTGGTGGATACAGTGCCGCGGCTGGCAGCATGGCGAGAAAATGGATACGGATTGGCGTGTGCCGAGGTCCTTTACGACAGTAATCTGAAGTATGTGCGGGAGGCTGCATCAGCTGAAAGTCGCGTGTTTTCCAATGTTTCCTGGAGTGTCTGGCTGGCTTGTCGACGCCCTGTTTCACAACTGGAGAGCAGGTTCGATTACACCTCCGGCAGAGAAAATTCAATGTTTGAGCAGAGTCTGCAAGCAGTGATCAGCGAAGTTCAGGAGGGTAGAGCTATTGTTGTGCTGGATCGACTGTTTTCAGATCCTCTGGTGCTGACACCAACAGTGGAAGACTTGCGAAAGGCTGGCCTGCACGAACGCACGGAAGAGGGGCAAAGCCGATTCGTTGTTTTTGATCGGGGAAGTTGATGTGTACTCGATCGGGTGGCTGCCCGTGAGGCGATCGTACTTCGAGCATTTGGTTCTGTTGAAGTGAAAGAAATCAGATGAATGTGTGTGTCGTGGTGCCGGCGTATAATGAGGAAGGCACTATCGCTGCAGTGATTGCGAAGCTGCTCGGGCTGTGCTGCGGCATATCTGAGATCATTGTCGTCAATGATGGTTCGACTGATGCAACTGCTGACGTCGTCGTCCGGGGTTTCGGGGGGGATCCGCGTGTCCGACTGATTTCGCTTTCGAGGAACAGCGGTAAAACAGCCGCGATTGCTCGCGGATTTGCCGAAGCCACCGCGGATGTTGTGATCATTCAGGATGCTGATCTGGAGTATGATCCAGCGGAGATTCCGGAGGTATTGGCGCCAATTCTGGCCGGGCAGGCAGACGTCGTCTACGGCAGCCGGTTTCTCGTCCGCAAGGCCGCGAGGGTACTGTATTTTTCTCACTATGTAGCAAACAAGTTCCTGACGTTTATTTCGAACTGTCTGACAAATCGCAACATGACGGATGTTGAGACCTGCTACAAGGCGTTCCGCCGGAAGGTGATACAGCCGATGCGACTGACCAGCAGCGGATTTGGTCTCGAAATCGAAATGACTGCGCTCATCTGCAAAACCATCGCTCGCACCTACGAAGTGCCGATCTCGTACTATGGTCGGACCTACGAAGAGGGCAAAAAGATTGGTTTGCGAGATGGTCTGGCAGCCCTTTGGTACCTGTTCTGGTTCAATCTCGTCGCGTGTCGGTACGGTTCGGGCCGCAGATATGTCCTGGAAGTCAACAACTGGCTAGAGAACGAACGACGGTCTTCCCGCAGTCACGCGCATTGAGGTAGACTGACGTCTTAAGACTCGCTGGGTTCTGGTGTCAAAGATTATCCAGTTTCCAACCGGGAGAACGCCTGTTCGAATTGTGCCCGTGCTGGACATCGTCAGGGGGAGCCCGGTGCACGCGATAGCCGGGGTTCGGCGGAATTACCAGGTCCTGCCGGGTGAACGCTCAGCTGGTGTGCTGCTCGCCCAGCTGTCGCGGCAGTATAGATGCGACACTGCCTACCTGGCAGATCTGGATGCGATCGTCAGTCGGCAGCCGCAGCCGACGGTGTGGCGTGAATTGGCAGCCGTTGTCTGTCACTTGTGGCTGGATGCCGGAATTTGCACCGCTGCCACTCTGGCCGATCTGCGGCTGCCACACAATGTGACACCGATTGTCGGTTCCGAAACCGCCGTCCAGCTGGACTCGCTGCTGCA
>JBJTPZ010000773.1:0-2458 GCA_046075365.1 Planctomycetaceae bacterium | reverse complement strand
CACAACGGTGCCACGGCAGCCGGCCAGCAGTCCATGGTCGAATCACTCGGCATTACTCAGGCTGCCATGGACATGCCCATCCGCAGCAGCATGGAGGTTGTGCAGATCGGTGAAGTCCGCACCGGCCCCGTATTCATGGATCGATACTGCCATGAAGCAGCCGGGGTGCTGGTCGTCAACCGCATTAAGCTGCACACGTGTTTCTCTGGACCCGTTCAAAGCGGTCTCACCAAAATGATGGTTGTCGGCATGGGCAAAATCCGCTCTGCTCAGACATTCCATTCAGCCGGCGCTGCAGCCATGAAGGATATGCTGCTGGAAATGGGCCAGTTTGTGCTCGACAGCGGCCGCATCCTCGCCGGACTTGGCATTCTTGAGGACGGCTTCGATCAGACGGCCGAACTTCACGCAATCCGACCGTCCGATATTCTGCAGCGAGAACGCGAACTGCTGCAGCACCATCGCCACTATTTCCCCAGCCTGCCCGTCGACAGCCTGAACGTGCTCATCGTCCGCTCCCTTGGCAAAACCTACAGCGGCACCGGCATGGACACCAATGTCATCGGCCGCCGCGGCATTCGCGATTTCGAAGATCTGGATCGACCGCGAGTGAAAATCATCGGGGCGCTGGAACTGTCCCCCTCTTCACAGGGCAATGCCCTCGGTGTCGGTAACGCAGACTTCATCACGAAGCGGCTGCGAGACGCCATTGACGAACACAAAACTCTGATCAACACACTCACCACCGGTGATATGGATCGCGCCAAGATTCCGGCCACACTTGCCACTGACGAAGTTCTGATTCAAACCATTGCCGAACGCTACGGCACCAGCCGCTGGATGCTGATACCCAACACACTGCACCTTGAAGAGCTGCTGGTCTCTGCCGACCTTTGCGATGAACTGGCCACCAAACCCGGCTGCCGCGTTGAACCCACCCCGGTTCCACTGCAATTCCGCGACGGCCGGCTGCTTTAACCTGTGCCTCCGCCAAAGCCACAAACTCCCAACATCTTTGATCGTCGCGTTTCGCTCCGCGAAACGTGCGCCACCCCACCCGCTGGCCAATCCAGCCAATCATCCCCTCCCCCATCCCCCAGCACCACCACAGGCATCACTAAAGGCGAGCCAGGTACGTAAGTGCCCGGGTGTGCGGCACGGACGCCGCCAGTCCCACCAATCCCCGCCCCCTGTGCGTTTCCCTTCGCGTCTTCGCGGCTTCGCGTGAGCCTCGCCCCACTGACCACGAACTCCTCCCCTCGCCCCCGTGAAACGGGGGAGAGGGGTCGAGGGTGAGGGGGTCCACTCTCCCTCGACAGCTGCCGATCAGGTCATCAAAACCGCACAGCAAGGAGCTCGGGCTGGAAAGCCCGAGCTACATAAAACGCACCGCAGGCGAGCCGGGTACGTAAGTGCCCGGGTGCCGCGGCATGGACGCCGCCAGTCCCACCACTCCCCGCCCCCTTGCATTCCCTTCGCGTCTTCGCGGCTTCGCGTGAAACCCGCCACCCCACTACCGCTAACTCCTCCCCTCGCCCCCGTGAAACGGGGGAGAGGGGTCGGGGGTGAGGGGGTCCACACCCCCCAACAGCTGCCCGTCGGGCCATCAAAACCGCACAGCAAGGGGCTCGGGCTGGAAAGCCCGAGCTACATAACACGCAACACAGGCGAGCCGGGTACGTAAGTGCCCGGGTGTGCGGCATGGATGCCGCCAGTCACCAAACACTCCCCGTCCCCTTGCATTTCCCTTCGCGTCTTCGCGTCTTCGCGGCTTCGCGGCTTCGCGTGAGACCCGCCCCACTGACCACTAACTCCTCCCTTCGCCCCCGTGAAACGGGGGAGAGGGGTCGGGGGTGAGGGGACCACTCTCCCTCAACAACTGCCAGTCAGGCCATTCAAAACCGCACAGCAAGGGGCTCGGGCTGGAAAGCCCGAGCTACATTAAACGCACCACAGGCGAGCCGGGTACGTAAGTGCCCGGGTGTGCGGCACGGATGCCGCCAGTCCCACCACTCCCCGCCCCCATGCCTTTCCCTTCGCGGCTTCGCGTCTTCGCGTGAGACCCGCCACCCCACTACCGCTAACTCCTCCCCTCGCCCCCGTGAAACGGGGGAGAGGGGTCGGGGGTGAGGGGGCCTCCTGCACTCAACAGTAGTCGATCAGGTCATCAAAACCGCACAGCGAGGGGCTCGGGCTGGAAAGCCCGAGCTACATAACACGCAACACAGGCGAGCCGGTTACGTAAGTGCCCGGGTGTGCAGCACGGATGCCGCCAGTCCCACCACTCCACACCCCCATGCGTTTCCCTTCGCGGCTTCGCGGCTTCGCGTGAGCAACCCGCCGCACTGACCACTAACTTTCTCCCCTCGCCCCCGTGAAACGGGGGAGAGGGGTCGGGGGTGAGGGGGCCTCCTGCACTCAACAGTAGTCGATCAGGTCATCAAAACCGCACAGCGAG
>JBJTPZ010000772.1:0-1492 GCA_046075365.1 Planctomycetaceae bacterium | reverse complement strand
GCCAGAGTCACGACCGGATGCTGCAGAAGAAACTCGAACAAGCGAAGGGAATTCACTGTTGCCGATTTGTGCTGAATGGCTTTCAGGCGATCTTCTCCAACGACCTGAAACAAACGCTGAGCCGTCGTGACGCCGTCGTCTGCCGACTCAATGACGCACCGCAGGAAGAACTCGATCCAGCCTTCCCAGTCACCATGTGTACGGACTCGACTCAGCCTTTCATAGTACTCCTGCTGATGACGTTTGAAGCCGAGGCTGACATACAGCAGCGGCGACGAAAGGAGTCCCCACTGTTCGACGAGCAGCGTAATCAGCAACCGGCCGATGCGTCCGTTACCGTCGAGAAACGGGTGAATAGTCTCAAACTGCACATGGGCCAGTCCGGCTCGCACAAGCGGTGGCAGAGAATCGTCACTGTGAATCCATTGCTCAAGTGCGCTCAGGCAGTCTGGAACTTCGTCCGGCGGCGGTGGCACAAATCGAGCGTTTCCAGGTCGTGTCCCTCCAATCCAGTTCTGCGATGTCCGCACCAGTCCTGGCTGTTTGTCACTACCGCGAGCGCCTCGCATCAGTCGCTGATGAATCGCACACAGCAGTCGCACGCACAATGGCAGCCCACCCGGCTTTTCGATTTCAGCTCGGGCGAATGTCAAAGCATCCACGTAGTTACAGATCTCTTCCACATCCGACGGGCGGTCCGATTGACGCGTTGCCTCCCATGCCACGACATCTTCAAGCGTGGCCTGTGTGCCTTCGATCTGAGAGGAGACCACGGCTTCTTTGCGGACGAAGCCATACAGGAACCAGTCCGGGCTCGGCACCATACTCCCCGCGATCTCCAGACGCCCGATAGCGGAGATGGCAGCGGAATGCAGATCCGACAGAATGCCTTCAAGGCGAAAGATGGGGCTCGCCGGTGGCAAGGGGGACGGCACAAAGGCATTCACCTTTTCGCCGGCAAAATCCCTGGTAACGTATTTTCCAGTCTCTCGACTCATGTTTGGTTAAGCCTTCTTTCCTTGAACACTGCGCAAGTAAACGATTCTTTCATAAGAATTTGTGTTAGTCAAGACTTCTTTACCAGTGGAAGAGGAACGCACGTCGGCCGTTTGCCCATAGAAACGGGCGACATTCTGAATGTCAGCGAACAATGGGAACAGCACTCTCAAGACCCGCAGGTCCACCGGTGTTACTACGCGCATCAGGGAAAGTGATAGTCTACTTCCCCTACTTCGTTTCCTTCGGAAAATTCATTTCAACTGAATTTCCTTCGCTGTCTTCTTCCGCCCGGACTTTCGTCAACTTGCTTTGTCCGATCGGGAGTTTTCGAAGGTTTTATCAAGGTTTTCCGTGATTGCCGATGGAAGTAGGTCGCCGACAAGTGCATGCTTGTCAGGGTCTGTAGTCTGGAGCCCGGTGTCTTCCGGTTGCCCGATTCCCGTTGACGTGAGGATCCGTGACCAGTCCGGATCGTGTCCGCCGTGAGCGGATT
>JBJTPZ010000771.1:0-50146 GCA_046075365.1 Planctomycetaceae bacterium | reverse complement strand
GTTTTGTCTGGCTGAGTGGCGGATTCCAGGGTGACTAGCCCCCTCACCCCCGACCCCTCTCCCCCGTTTCACGGGGGCGAGGGGAGGATTGCGTGGGCGGTGATCAGTTTGGCGAGCTGCGGACGGGAGTCCGCGGGTGGTTCTCGCTGTAGTTCGGCCTTTGCAGCCCGAGCACAGCGTTGTGAAGCCCTGCCGGTTTTGTCTGGCTGAGTGGCGGATTCCAGGGTGACTAGCCCCCTCACCCCCGACCCCTCTCCCCCGTTTCACGGGGGCGAGGGGAGGAATTTGTGGCCAGTGGCCGTGTGGAGGGTGTTGGTCTCACGCGAAGCCGCGAAGCCGCGAAGAGAAACGCATGGAGGCGGTGAGGTGTGTGCTGAACTGCCTGCTTTCTCCTTTCAACTTTCGCGCATCTACTCTCTATGGCATGGATGCCATGGCCCCCTCACCCCCGACCCTTCTCCCCCGTTGTCACGGGGGCGAGGGGAGGATTTTGTGTTTTTGCGGGGTTTGAGGCTGGTTTAGCAGGCTGGTGGCAGGAGGGTCCACCAGGCGAGCGCGACGGGACCGGCGTAGAGCGGGCTGTCGACGAGGTCGAGGAGTCCGCCGAAGCCGGGCATGAGTGCGGCTGAGTCTTTTTTTCCGACGTCGCGTTTGATGAGTGATTCGACGAGGTCACCGATGAGTCCGGCGAGGCCTGTGGTGAGTCCGTAGAGGACAACGACGGGCAGGCTGGCGGGTTGTGGTGAATTTCGGAACAGTTGTCCGGCGAAGGTGAGCCAGAGCCAGGTGCCGGCGATGCTGCCGAAGACAGCTCCGACGAGTCCCATCCATGTTTTTCCGGGGCTGAGTCTGGGTGCCATTTTGCGTTTGCCCCAGAGTCGTCCGAAGGTGTAGGCGCAGGTGTCTCCGGATTTGACGCAGATGATCATGGAGGCGAGTGCGAAGTAGCCATTATCGGCGGCGGGGTACCAGCGGAGCTGTGCGGTGACGGCCAGGAGTGCTCCGGCATAGAGCACGGACAGGAGTCCGCCGCCGAGAGCTTCCATGGAGCGACCTGGTTCCTGAAAGCGCCAGGCTTCCCATGCGAGGAGTATGAGGAAGCTGGCGGTGACAGCGGCGGCGATCCCGGTGAGTGAGGCGGTGAGTGCGGGGGTTTGTCCTGGCTGCAGCAGTGCGGGCAGCCAGGCGGCTAGTATGACGAGGTTACTAAGTATTCCGATGAGTGGAAAGCAGGGCTGAAAGGCGCGAGTTTTGAGGAGATCGGTCAGTTCCCATGCGCTGCGAGTGGCGATGAGCAGGCAGAGTGCGCAGAGAATCCAGGCGGGAGGTCCCAGTTGCAGGTCCAGTCGGAACAGGACGCAGACGAGCGGGATCAGGATTGCGGACATGAGCAGCCGCCAGCCGAGCATGGGGTAATTCCTGCGGTGAGTTGTGTGTGTGGGTGTGTGTGTGGGTGAGTTACTGAGGTTTTCAGCAGTTTGGTGGAGTTTGATCGCCTGAGAGTCCTCCGAAGCGCCGATCGCGCTGGCGAAAGTCTTTGAGTGCTGAGCGGAAATCTTCGGCTTTGAATTCGGGCCAGTGTCGATCGGAGACCCAGAGTTCGGAGTAGCTGATTTGCCAGAGCAGGAAGTTACTGATACGAAATTCGCTGGCTGTGCGAATGACGAGGTCGGGGTCGGGCATGCCGCTGGTCATGAGAGCCGCGGCGATGGTGTTTTCGCTGATGTGTTGTGGGTCGAGAGTACCGTCTTTGGCGGCCTGAGCGAGCTGTTGTACGGCGAGGGTGATTTCCTGCCGTGCGCCGTAGTTGATGGCGAGGCAGAGTGTCATGCCATCGTTGTGGGCAGTGAGTTGTTCGGTGGCGGCGATTTCCTGCTGGATGACGGGGTCCAGTCCTGAGGTGACACCGATGACGCGGAATTTTAGTCCTTGTCTGTGGATTTCGCGGCGTTCTTCGACGAGGTATTGTCGGAGCAGTGCCATGAGGAGTGAGAGTTCGCGGGGCGGTCGTTTCCAGTTTTCGCTGGAGAAGCAGTAGAGGGTGAGCTGCTGCAGTCCGAGTCGTGAGGCTTCTTCGACGACAGCGCGTACCGAGTTGACTCCGCGGCGGTGTCCTTCGATGCGTGGCAGACCTTTTTTCTTCGCCCAGCGACCGTTTCCGTCCATGATGACCGCCACATGTTTTGGCAGGCGGCTTCGATCCAGATCGAAGGCAGCCAGCTGGGCGTCAGTGTAGGGAACGTCTTTTGACAACTGAGAGGGCTCCGGAGAGTGTCGCGGGGCAGTTTTGCGGATTTTGGAAAGTGGTCGAGTATAGCAGGTGGCATCTGGAAGTGCATGCGGGCGGGATGGATTCCGGTCAGGGTTTGCGAGTTCTGTGTGTTTTGCTTATCTGTCCCAGGTTTCCGGGGATTCCTGTTTTGCCTGTCTGTTTTAATTGGCTGCGGGGTTGGCGTTCAGGTGTATCGGGGGGCGGGGGTGGATTGATTTTCCGGGTTCCGGACGATACGGTCTTGATGGCTGGTAATATTTTTGCGGGTGTTTTGGGATCCGGGTGATCCCGGTGACTGAACAGCAATTCGGGCGCAACTGATGCTTTATAAACGTCTTGGAGATCTGACTGCTCGACACGCCGTACTGATTGTGGTGGCGTGGGTGGTGCTGCTGGCAGTCAGTGTGCGTATTGCGCCTCCGTGGGAGTCTGTTGTCGCGAACGGCGAGTTTGCCTTTTTGCCGGCGAATTCTGACAGTGTGATAGCGAATGGTGTATTTCGGGAGGCGTTCCCGGATGATCAGATGCGCAGCACGGTGGTGTTGATTGCGCGTCGTGAGAGCGGGGCAGAGGGGCTGTTGCCTTCGGACTTTGACTTTGTGGCTCAGCAGGTGGTGCCGGAGCTGCATCGGATCGCGGGTTTGCCGGATCCTGGTGAGGAGTCTGAGGAGGGTTCGGCGTCCGAGGCGGCGACTGCGTCGTCTGCCGGTGGGTCTGAGTCGTCTGCTTCTGAGCCGACAGCTGCCGTAGCCGGCGGTGCTGGCGGAGCTGGCAAAGAGAAGGCTCAGATTGTGCAGGGGATAGCGTGGTTTGAGGACCGCAAGGTGGGCGAGCTGCTGGTGAGTGAGGACAAGCAGGCGACGACGATTGTGCTGTGGCTGACGACAGAGTTTCTGGATCAGGCGAATGTTAAGATTGTGAATGAGGTGGAGCAGTTTGTTGAGCGGATGCGGCGTGTTCCGTCGGGTCAGGCGGGTTCGCTGCCGGCTGGTCTGGAGATTGCGATCAGTGGCAGTGCGACGTTTGGTCGGGACATGATGATGGAGTCTCGGAAGAGCGCCAAGTCGACGGAAGACTGGACAGTGATTCTGGTGGTTGCTTTGTTGATTGCCATTTATCGGGCTCCGGCCCTGGCCTTTATTCCGCTGGTGACGGTGGGTGTGGCGACAGCGGTATCGAAGCATTTGCTGGCGATTGGAGCGCAGCTGGGAATCGTATCGTTGTTCAACGGTATTGAGACTTATGTGACGGTGCTGGTTTATGGTGCTGGTGTGGATTATTGCCTGTTCCTGATTGCTCGATATCGAGAGGAGCTGGATGCTGGCCAGACGATCGAGGAGTCGATTACGGGGACGATGCAGCGGATTGGTGCGGCGCTGACGGCGAGTGCCGGGACGGTGATGTGCGGCATTGGGATGATGTATTTTGCTGAGTTTGGCAAGTTCAGTCAGGCGGGTGTGGCGATAACGTTTGGTTTGGGAGTGTGTCTGCTGGCTTCGCTTACGCTGACACCGGCGATTTTGCGACTGTGTCGTCTGTACGCATTTTGGCCTGCCATGATGACTCGCCCTGCCGACACGTTCCCTGCGGGTCGGGGTGTTTTGGCGCGGGTGAAGAATCTGCGGTTGCTGTCGATGGGCTGGAAGTGGATGGGTGCTTTTCTGGAGCGTCGTCCGTGGTTTGCGTGGCTGGGGAGTATGGCGATGTTGCTGCCATTTGCGGCAGCGGGAGTGATTTACTTTGGTGATCTGAGTTACGGGCTGCTGTCGGAGCTGCCGAAGACGGCGGCGAGTGTGTACGGGGCCGAGGCTGCTCAGAAGCATTTCCCGGCGGGCGAGGTTTCTCCGATCACGCTGATGATAGAGGCGGAGGGTCTGGATTTCACGACGATGCAGGGCACATCGTTTACGCTGATTCGGGAGTTTACTGAGCGTCTGGTAGCTCAGAAGGACGAGCTGGGTCTGGATTCTGTGCGTTCGCTGTCATCACCGCGTGGTCAGCGTGAGTTTCGGACTCGTCCGAGCATCGCGGTGCGTCAGGCTCAGAAACTGCATGCTCGGCAATATTTCGTCAGCCCCAACAATCATTCGATTACGCGGGTGAATCTGATACCGAAGAACGATCCATTTGCGCGGAGCAGCATCAGTGAGTTTCGGATGCTGCGTGATCGGATCCGGACGGAGTTGCCGGACGGTCTGCGGGATGCTCGTCTGTGGTTTGTGGGGAACACGGCTGAGATCAGCGATTTGAAGGCAGTGACGGACCGGGATCAGATTCGGATTGACGCGCTGGTGATGATGGGGGTGTATTTGATTTTGTGGGCACTGCTGAAGAAGCCGGGGATTTGTGCGTACCTGATGTTTACGGTGTTGTACAGTTATTTTGCGACGCTGGGTTTCACGTATCTGGCATTTTGGGCGATGGATCCGCAGGGTTTTACGGGACTGGACTGGAAGGTCCCGATGTTTTTGTTCACGATTTTGATTGCGGTGGGTGAGGACTACAACATCTTCCTGATGGCTCGAATTGACGAGGAGCAGAAGGTGCATGGTCCGTTGCAGGGCATTACGGTGGCACTGGAGAAGACGGGCAGCATTATTTCGAGCTGTGGCGTGATTATGGCGGGGACATTTTCTTCGCTGATGGCGGGCAGTCTGGTGGGGATGGACCAGTTAGGACTGGCACTGGCGACGGGCGTGGTGCTGGACACGTTTGTGATTCGTCCGATTATGGTGCCATCGTTTATGGTGTTGCTGGCGACGATGCGTTTGGGCGTGTTGAGTCGTCTTGCCGGATATGGCAAGAAGGAGAGCGTCTCGCAGGCAGCCTGAAGAAGGCTCGACCGGGCTCCCTTTGCTGTGTAATCTGTGGCTTGTTCCGTCGTCGGTCTGTGACTGTTGGCGGCTGTCGAAGCTGACGGTTCGAATTTGCCTGCCGCGCAGGTCATGAATATCCATGTTGCAGTTATTGCCCGCGATTGATCTGTTGGGAGGCCGCTGTGTACGTCTGCGGCAGGGAAATTACGAGGACAGCACTGTATTTTCGGATGACCCGGTACAGGTCGCCTGTCGGTGGCAGCAGGAGGGTGCTGAGCGGCTGCATTTGGTGGATCTGGACGGAGCGAAGGCGGGTCGTCCTGTGAATCAGGAAGTGGTGCGTCGGATCGTGGATGCGACGGGTTTACCGTGTCAGCTGGGCGGCGGGATCCGTGACGAGCATTCGATTCGGGCGACGCTGGAGCAGACGGGGGTGGATCGTGTGATCATTGGTACGAAGGCGTTGCGTGAGCCGGAGTGGTTTGCGGAGATGTGCGGTGCGTTTCCGGGACAGCTGGCGCTGGGTCTGGATGCGCGCAATTCGATGGTAGCGACGGACGGCTGGCTGGAGGTATCCGAGGTTTCGGCACTTGAGCTGGCTCGAAGGTTTGTCGGTTTGCCGCTGGCGGCGGTGATTTACACGAACATCGCGAACGACGGGATGATGCAGGGGATAGACGAGGGGACGTTGCAGGACTTTCGGATTTTGGCGGACATGGGATTGCCGGTGATTGCATCGGGAGGTGTGACGACGATGGCGGATCTGGCGGCGCTGCGTTCGATATCTCGTGAGCGACCGGGTCTGACAGGAGCGATCACGGGACGTGCGATTTACGAGGGTACGATATCGGTGCGTGCGGCGGTGGATTTTCTTCGCGGAGCGGATTGATGCGGACCGATTTTCTGACGCTGGACGCGGTAGAGGCGTTTGACCGGGACGGCTACATCATTGTGGACGGTCTGTTGTCTGGGGAGGAGACATCACTGCTGCGTGAGATTGCGAAGCAGGACCGAGTGTTGTCTGAGCGTCGGACATCGCGAGCGGACGGCGAGGGTGGTGCGGTGGAGCTGGTGGTGGAGAACGAGCTGCCGGCGGACAGCATTTACAGTGCGATTGTGCAGTGTGATCCGTTGGTTTCGGCGATGGAGCAGCTGCTGTGTGACGAGGTGTATCATTATCACCACAAGATGATCCTGAAGGAGCCTCGAATTGGCGGCGCCTGGACGTGGCATCAGGATTACGGTTACTGGTACAGCAACGGGTGTTTGTTTCCGGACATGGCGAGCTGCATGTTTGCGGTTGACCGGGCGACTCGTGAGAACGGCTGTCTGCAGGTGTTGCGGGGATCGCAGCGGATGGGGCGAATTGATCATCTGAAGCGTGGTGATCAGACGGGTGCTGACATGGAGCGAGTGGAGGCGGCACTGCAGCGTCTGGAGCTGGTGCATGTGGAGCTTGAGCCGGGTTCAGCGGTGTTGTTTCACGGGAATACTCTGCATCGTTCCGATCAGAATCAGAGTGATTATCCGCGGTGGGCCTTCATCTGCTGTTATAATGCTCGGAGCAATGATCCGTGGAAGGACGGCCGACATCCTCGTTATTCCCCATTGCAGCGGATTGGTTCGGACGAGGTGGTGCTGACTGGCCGGCGTCATCTGCAGCAGGTGCAAAGTGTACTGGGTTGAGTGGTGATGCGGGCAGGCGAATCTTTATCTCGTGAGCTGAAGCATCTGGCCTGCGAGCAGGGATTTGCGGATTTGGCGATTGCCCCCGCAGTGACTCCTGCGGGTTTCCATGGTTTGCTGCGGTGGCTGCAGTCGGGGCATCATGGCGAGATGTCATGGATGGAGTCTCGCGCGGAGCTGCGTCGTCATCCTGAGTCCTTGCTGCCGGGCTGTCGCAGTGTGCTGATGGCGGCGATGAATTACGATGACGGTTCAGTGGCGGGTGGTGTGGGCGGGGCGCGGATATCGCGCTATGCGTGGGGCAGTGAGGATTATCATGTGCTGCTGAAGCGTCGACTGGCTCCGGTGGTGGCTCATTTGCGAGCCGCCCTGCCCTCGAGCAAGGCGCGAGTGGTGGTTGATTCAGCGCCTTTGCTGGAGCGTGATTTTGGTCGGCTGGCGGGTTTGGGCTGGTTTGGCCGGAACACGATGCTGATCAGTCGAAGTTTTGGGAGCTGGTTTTTTCTGGCTGCGATTCTGACGGATGCAGAGCTGGTGTGTGATGAGCCGGAGGAGGGGAACTGGTGCGGCACGTGTACTCGTTGTCTGGACGAGTGTCCGACGGGTGCATTTCCGGAGTCTGGTGTCCTGGATGCGAGGCGGTGCATTAGTTATTTGACGATAGAGCTGCGAGATCGCGGGATACCTCGGGAGCTGCGTGCGGGCGTGGGTGGCTGGCTGTTTGGCTGTGACGTGTGTCAGGAGGTCTGTCCGTGGAACCGGTTTGCTCCGGCAACGGTTTTGCGGGAGTTTCGTGATCGTTCGCGGGAGTGGCCGGTGATGATGGATCCGGCGGGGCTGCTGCGGATGAGTGAGGCGGAATTTCGGCTGATTTTTGGTGGTACGGCACTGGAGCGTACGGGGTGTGAGATTTTGCGTCGGAATGCGGCGATTGTGCTGGGGAATCTGCCGGAACTGGGAGGAGAGTCGGAGCTGATCTGTGCGCTGGAGGACGGTTCGGGTCTGGTGCGAGCGGCTGCGGGCTGGGCTTTATGTCGGCGGGGCGGTGCAGCGGGTGTGGCGGCGGTGCGGGAGCGATTGTGTCGGGAGGAGGACGCGGTGGTATCTGCGGATTTGCGTCTGAGTCTTTTGGAAGATTCGGGGGGGCTGGGGGTGGTTTCCGGTGGCGACGAAATGGGGGGACTGTGTTAGAATCAGGGCTTGTCGACGGCGCAGTGGCGTGCTGTCGATTCATTCAAAAATATTGACTGGTTAGCGGTATGGGACGAAGCTTCGAAAATCGCAAGCATGCCATCTTCAAGACGGCAGCGATTAAATCCAAATTGTATTCTCGATATGGCAAGCTGTTGTATGTGGCGGCCAAGAATGGGGTGCCGAATCCGGAAAACAATCCGACGCTGCGTCATCTTGTTGAGCGAGCCAAGCGTGAGCAGGTGCCGGCTCATGTGATTGACCGGGCGATTGAGAAGGCTGCGGGGGCTGGTGGCGAGGACTTTGTGACGGTGCGTTACGAGGGTTTTGGTCCGGGCGGCTGTTCGGTGATTGTGGACTGTCTGACGGACAACAACAATCGGACGATCACGGACGTGCGGAACTGTTTTAATCGTACGGGTTCGCGGATGGGTCCGACTGGTTCTGTTTCGCACATGTTTGACCATGTGGCTTTATTTCAGTTTGCGGGCGACGACGGTGACAAGGTTTTGGAAGTGATGTTGAATGCGGACGTGGATGTGGACGACGTCGAGGCGGACGGGGGTCAGATCAGTCTGTACGCGAAGGCATCTGAGTTTTTCAAGGCGAAGACGGCTTTGCAGGAGGGGTTTCCGGGTCTGGAGCTGGAGACGGCTGAGGTGACGTGGCTGCCGCAGTCGACGAAGCAGATTTCCGGCGAGGATGCTCAGACGTTCAGGAAGTTTCTGGACCTGTTGAACGAGTGTGACGACGTGCAGGAGGTGTATCACAACGCGGTGCTGGCCGAGGAGTAACATTTTTAGACAAAAACCTGCTAGTCTGGTCTCTGAGATGGCTGTGGGCGGAAGTTTGTCAGTGAGTCGGGCTTTGTTTTTTCCTGGTCCGGGGATTGGCGACGATGTTGAAGCTGGCAGCTCTGTTGCTGGGTGTTTGTCTGTTTCAGTCGACGCAGTCTGAGCAGTCTGAGCCGTCTGCGGCGGTTGTGGCAGGTGCATTGAAGAGTTTGTCGGTTGCTGAGGCGGCGGCCGAGGTGGATCGTATTTTTGAGCGATCGTGGCAGTCCTCTGGGGTGCAGCCGGCGGCGGTTTCTTCTGACGAAGAGTTTGTGCGTCGGCTGTATCTGGATTTGGCTGGTCGGGTCCCGGCGGTTTCCGAGGTGCGTCAGTTTTTGGCTGATGAGCGACTGGACAAGCGTTCGGCGCTGGTGGATTCATTGCTGGACAGTCCTGCATTTGTGCGGCATTTCACGATTCTGTGGCGAAACGCGCTGATACCGGAGGCATTTAATGACTTGTCGGGTCGGCGTCTGGTGCCTGGATTTGAGGCCTGGCTGTGGACTCAGTTTTCAGCTGGTGTGCCGTATGATCGGATGGTGCGTGAGCTGCTGACGGTATCACTGGACAGTGGCGGTCTGGACGGCGGCGGTGCGGCAGCGGGTCCTGCGTTGCGTTCGGCCAGCAGTCCGGCGGCGTTTTATGTGATTCGTGAGATGCGTCCAGAGAATCTGGCGGCAGGAACAGCGCGATCTTTTCTGGGTGTGCGTCTGGACTGTGCGCAGTGTCATGATCATCCGTTTGACCGCTGGAAGCAGGGTCAGTTTTGGAGTCTGGCGGCATTTTATTCGGGATTCCGTCCAGTGGATGCGGAAGCGGGGATGTCGGCGGTGCTGGCGGAGCGTCGTGACAGTCGCAGCATAGCGATTCCGGACAAGGATCAGACGGTGCAGGCGTCATTTTTGGAGGGCGAGCAGCCTGACTGGGGATTGAACCGATCTGCTCGCGAGGTTCTTGCGGACTGGGTGACATCGCGTGGTAATCCGTGGTTTTCGCGGATGGCTGCGAATCGTGTGTGGGCATTGTTTATGGGTCAGGGGATTGTGCATCCGGTGGATGATTTTTCGGAGAACAATCCGCCATCTCATCCTGAGGTGCTGCAGTTGCTGGCGGACCAGCTGGTGGCTCATGATTTTGACCTGCAGTTTCTGGTTCGCACCATCACCAGGACTCGTGTGTATCAGCTCAGCAGCCGACAGACTCATGAGTCGCAGTCGGATCCATTGCAATTTGCGCGGGCGGCTGTTCGCGGGCTGACTCCTGAGCAGCTTTTCGACAGTCTGGCGGAGGCGACGGGTTATTATCAGCCGTATCGGACGGACAATCCCTTTGTGATTTCCGCAGAGACTCCGCGGGCCACTTTCCTTGAGCTGTTTCGTGACGAGGGTGATTCTCCGCTGCAGAAGGAAACGACGATACTGCAGGCTTTGGCGATGATGAACGGAGAGTTTGTGGATGCGGCGACCAGTCTGGAGAACAGTCAGACATTGGGTGGAGTGGTGGAGTTTCCGCTGATGACGGACGAGGAGCGTCTGGAGACATTATTTTTGGCGGCCTTGAGTCGGCGTCCGGTGGAGTCAGAGCGAGCGGCGATGCTGGAGTATGTGCGGCGGTCGGAATCTGCGAGTGCGGCATTGGCGGACGTATTTTGGGCATTGCTGAACAGTTCAGAGTTTGTGCTGAATCACTGAGTGCTGGTGTGTGCAGAGGGTGCTGGTGTGTGGTGTTGGGAGCGGGGGAATGGCGATGCAGCGGATGTCTCGAAGGCGACTTTGCGGTCTGAGTGGATTATCGCTGCTGGGGTCATCGATGTCTGGCTGGCTGCCTCGTCTGGCTGCGCAGGTTGAGCGATCGGGGCAGCGTCCGCCGCGATCCTGTATTTTGCTGTGGATGTCTGGTGGTCCGAGCCAGATGGAGACGTTTGATCCGCATCCTGGTCATGAAAACGGGGGGCCGACGAAGGCGATTGAGACGAGTGTTGCGGGGATTCGGATAGCTGAGCATTTGCCGAGGGTGGCTCAGCGGATGCAGGATCTGGCTTTGATTCGTTCGATGACGACGAAGGAGGGCGACCATACTCGAGCGACCTACTACCTGCGGACCGGTTATTTGCCGCAGGGGCCATTGACGTATCCTGCTTTGGGTTCGGTGGTGGGTAAGGCATTGCAGCGTGAGGACGGAGATCTGCCGGCGTGCATCAGCATTAATCCGTTTCGGGCGCTGAGTCCGGCGGCGTTCACATCAGGTTTCCTTGGACCGGCGTGGTCGCCTTTGGTGGTGGCAGCGGAGACGGATGCGGATCAGGGGGTATCGTTTCAGGTGCGGAATCTGAAACCGGCGTCGCGTCTGAGTGGTGGTCAGGTTGACGAGCGCCTGCGTTTGCTGGGTGTGCTGGAGCAGTCATTTTTGGCGGACCGTCCGGATGCTCCGGGTCGCAGTCATCTGCAGTCGTATGAGCGAGCAGTGAGGATGATGAAGTCGTCTTCGGTGGAGGCATTTGATCTGGAGCGTGAGGAGGCGGCTGTGCGTGAGGCGTATGGTCGGAATCCTTTTGGTCAGGGCTGCCTGCTGGCTCGGCGGCTGGTTGAGCGGGGGGTTCCTTTTGTGGAGGTTTCGCTGAACGGTGTGGCGGGCGGTGCCGGTCCTGGCTGGGATACTCATGCGGACAACTTCAAGGCCGTGGGTGACTTGTGTGGCGTGCTGGATCCGGCGTGGTCGGCGTTGTTGTCAGATCTGCGGCAGCGTGGTTTGCTGGAGAATACTCTGGTGGTGTGGATGGGTGAGTTCGGGAGGACTCCGAAGATCAACGAGAACGCTGGTCGAGATCACTGGCCGGGCAGCTGGTCAGCGGTGCTGGGTGGTGGCGGGATCCGGGGTGGTCAGGTGTGGGGATCGGTCTCTGAGGACGGGATGGAGGTGCGTGAGAATCCGGTGCGTGTGCCTGATTTGATGGCGACGATTTGTCGAGCGATGGGGCTGGACCCTTCCGCCACGAATCTCAGTAATATTGGTCGTCCGATTCCATTGGCGGATCATGGAGCGGTGCCGATTGAGTCTCTGCTGGTATGATTTCCGAAGATCCGGCGGTGAGTGTATCGGGTGAACCGCAGGCTGGACTTTGGGTGTATGCAGTCGTTATCTTTGTGCCATGCATGCACTCGAATTTCTTGCTGACAAATCCCCATTTCCTGCAGTCGCAATTGTGGCGATGTACGGAGCGGAGCGGTATTTTCGGTCTGAGGTTCTGCGTCGGATCCCGGGTGCCGGTGGTGAAGAGGGTGAGTTGTCTCTGACCAGGCTGGCCGGTGAACTGGCGGACTTGAAGACGGTAATGACAGATTTGCGTACGGTGTCGATGTTTGGCGACCGGCGGGTGCTGTTAATTGAGGATGCGGATCCGTTTGTTTCTGAGAACCGGGCGGCTTTGGAGAAGTACGCTGGTCAGCCGTCAAAGGGTTCACTGCTGATTTTGGATGTGAAGGCCTGGAAGAAGACTGAGCGTCTTTACAAGCTGGTTGAGAAGCATGGTCTGAACATTGAATGTGGTGAGCTGAAGGGAGCTGAGCTGATTCGGTGGATGCAGCAGACAGCGAAGCAGGAGTATGGGAAGACGCTGGACCGTGAGAATGCGGCGATGATTGTGGCGATGGCTGGCGACGGTTTGTCGATGCTGCGTCAGGAGATTGCGAAGCTGGCGGCTTTGGCAGGCGATGCCCCCGTGATTTCTCGTGAGGACATCATAGCGGCCGTGGGCGGGTGGCGTACAGAGACGACGTGGGTGATGCTGGATGCATTGCGTGACGGGCATCCCGGGAAAGCTCTGGAGAATCTGCAGAAGCTGTTCAAGGCCGGTGAAACTCCGGCGAAGATTCTGGGTGGTGTGGTGTACATGTTTCGCAAGCTGGCGGAGGCCACCGAGCTGGCTCGTCAGGGCGAGAAGTTGTCGGCGGCTTTGAATCGTGCCGGGGTTTATTCGACTGCGGTGGGCCCATCTGAAGTTTATTTGAAGCGGCTGGGATTTGAGCGTGCTTCGCGCATATTGTCGCTGCTGATGGAAGCGGACAGTGAGATCAAGGGGGGCAGTCGCACGGATCCGCAGCTGCTGCTGGAGCGTCTGTTTGTGCGTTTGGCGGGTGAGGTGGTGGTTACGGATCCGTGACGATCTGCTGGCTGGGTCCGGGGTTTGTCAGATCAGCCAGAAGAAGGCGATGGCCACAGCGGTCGGAAAGAGAGCAGCGAGGAGCAGTTTACCGGGGTTAATTCCTTCGTCGGCGAAGGCAGCGGATGACTGCAGGATCCCGGCGCCGGCGGGATTGGGGGCATTGGCGATGACCGTCAGACCACCTCCCGAGACGGCTCCTGCAAGCAGTGCGAATTTGAGTTCGTCGCTGAGATTTGGCACCTGGGACCCGAGGAGTGTGAGGGCGGCGTTATCGGTGATGGCTGTCAGGGCTGTGGCACCGTAATACAGCATGGAACCGCTCATATTTTGAATGAGTGGTTCCAGCCACCATGCCTGCAGTTTGCTGAAAACGACGAGTCCGGCGAGGAAGAAGCCGACGAGCAGTCCTTCTTTGAGTTTGAGTGCATCCTGGTATTCGCGTGTGGCTGTGACCAGTCCGAGGAACAGCATGAAGACGCCGAAGAACACATCGGGGTAGTGTGCGAAGTAGACGACGGCAGCGAGGCAGGAGATGTGAGCTGCGGTGAGCCATGCGGGGATGAACTGTCGGGATTCGCCGGGTGGCTGGAGGTTGTTCAGTTGTTTGAAGAAGACGGCTGTGACGATCAGTGTGGAGACCATGCAGGCGGCGGCTGAGCGCCAGCCGAAGTTGGTCAGCATGTGCCAGAAGCCCCAGTTCCATTTGGCGGCGACCATCAGGACTGGTGGAGCGGCGAAGTGAGTGAGAGTACCGCCGATGGAGACGTTGACGAACAGCAGTCCGATGGTGGCGTAGGCGAGTGATTTGCTGATGCCGCGATCGAAGTAGCGGTTTTTCAGGAGCATGGCGAGGAGGGTCATGGCGGCTGGTTCGGTGATGAAGGATCCGAGCAGCGAGCCGAAGGCGAGGGAGGCGATGTAGAAGGAGACGTTTTCTTTCAGCGGGAGCAGGCGAGCGACGGAGAGGATGAGGGATTCAGCGAGCTGGACGACGGGGCGGGTTGCTGCGACGACCATGACGACGAGGACAAATTTGGGTTCTGTGAAATCGAGGTGAGTTTCGATGTATTCAACGGCGTGGTGAATGGATCGGTGAGCAGCGGCATAGGCGACGAACATGATGGAGGCCCAGAGTCCGAAGACGATTTCGGTTTCGGCGAGGAAGTGCAGCAGATTTTCCTGCAGCGAGCCCTGCGGGTAGTGGTGTGCCATTCTGGCAAATTTTTTGACGGCGAAGGTGTGGATGACGGCGATGGCGAAGAGTGTGGTCGCGAGAATTTTCACGAACATGGGCTCAACGATTTGTTGAGCGGCGGCGGGATCGGCGGTGGCGGCGGCGGTCGCGTCGAGAGCGGCGACGATGACTGGCAGATCAAGTATGGACATGGAGATTTTGGTCCGCGAGAGGCTGTAACCGGCAGTCTGGCAGGCAGCGCACAGTGGTGTGCGGGTGGACCCGAATCCTAGCGAAGAGCGGGCTGGATTTCAGGTGTTTGGCGGCCCGGTTCACGGAAGTTGTGAAAAACGGGTGACTTCAGTCTGGCAGGAGGAGGTCGGAGTCACGGAGGAAGCGCACATCGCTTTGGCTGGAGTCGGACAGTTTGGGGGGAGTGTTGGATTCAGGTGCGTCGGGCATCCAGACGGTGCGTCCGGGGGCTTGCTGTTGTTTAGGGGTGTCTGGCCCCATGTGGACTTTGTAGGTAATTCCGGCGAAGGACAGCATGTCACCGGGCAGCAGGGCACCGCGGATGACGCGTTGTCCGTTGACGCGGGTGCCATTGGTGCTGCCGAGGTCGCGGATGTAGACGAGCCCGTCGGTTTTGACGAGCATGCAGTGTTGTTTGGAGATGCTGGTGTGGTCGAGCACGAGATCGCAGAGTTTGGCGCTGCGTCCGACGACTGTGATGGGTTCTGTCAGAGTGATGGGTGCCTGGCCATTTTTGGGCAGCAGCTGAGCGATCATGCGGTGTCTCCTGTGCTGAACCTGCGAAGAAGTATACCACTGAAATATCCGTTGCTGCGCGTTTTTTGCCTTTTTGCAGCTTTCTGCGTGTATTTTGAGCTGTGATTGATTGGATTTGCGGGGGGGTGTGCGGGAGACTGCAGGAGTTGTCAGGGCGCTGACGGATGTGATGTGTGGTGCGGGTGGATGTTATTTGGTGTGGCTGGGCGGTGCGGGGGAGTGTTTTGTGTCTGAGTCAGTCGGGAATTTGCGTGGCGGTCGAGAGGTTTCCAACTTTGGCGGCAACGTTCGTTTTCGTCCGGGTCGTCTGGCAGTTCCTCGCAGTGAGGCCGAGGTTTGTCGACTGGTGGAGCAGCATCGTGGGGACGGGGTGCGTGTGGTGGGCAGTCGGCATGCCTGGAGTCCGCTGATCCGAACATCTGGATTGTTGCTGGATCTGCGGCATCTGGACGGGTGTCGTCTGTATGAGGACGGTGATCGACTGCTGGTTGCGGTGGGTGGTGGTTGTCAGATCTGGAAGTTGCTGTCGTATTTGAATCAGCGGGATCTGACGTTGCCGTCGGTGGGTCTGATAACGGAGCAGACGGTCGCGGGAGCGATCAGCACGGCGACTCATGGTTCAGGCCGTCACAGTTTGTCGCATTATGTGCAGCGGGTTCGACTGGTGCATTTTGATGAGAGCGGCAGTGGTGTTGCGGCGAGGTGGATTGAGGGTGGTGAGGAGTTGCGGGCGGTACGTTGTTCTTTGGGTGCGATGGGAGTGATCACGGAGGTGGTGTTTACGGTCGTGCCGCAGTATCGGGTGCAGGAGCAGATGGTGGTTGCGGGATCGCTGGCGGAGGTGCTGAGCATGGAAGAGGAGACTCCGCTGCAGCAGTTTTTTCTGATTCCGCATTTGTGGCAATTTTACGTGCAGCGGCGGAAGGAGACGGCGGATCCTGGGGGGCGTCTGACGGATCAGTTGTATCGCGTGTACTGGTTTCTGGCGATGGACCTTGGCCTGCATCTGGTGGTGCTGCTGACGGCGGTGTTTTTGCGCAGCCGTGGTCTGGTGCGTTTGTTTTTTTCGAGGCTGCTGCCGTGGACGGTGGTGACGAGCTGGCGACCGACAGATCGCAGTGATCGGCAGCTGGTGATGGAGCACGAGTTGTTTCGGCATGTGGAGGAGGAGTTGTTTGTGCGTCGGGCGGATCTGGTGCCGGCGTTATCGCTGGTGGAGGATCTGCTGCGTCTGGGTGATGATCGGGCGTGGCGTCTGTCGGGAGCGAGTTGTGATCAGCTGCGGCGGGTGGGTTTGCTTGGCGAGGTCTCGGAGATTGAGGGCCGCTGGACTCATCACTATCCGGTTTGTGTTCGTCGTGTACGGGCGGACGAGGCGTTGATTTCGATGTCGGCTGGCGGGACTGAGGACTGGTATGCGATCAGTCTGATCAATTATCAGCGAGGCAGTGAAGATTTTTATCGGTTTGCGGGATTTGTGGGTGCTGCGCTGATCCGCATTTACGGGGCTCGTCCGCACTGGGGCAAGTGGTTTCCTGAGGGCGAGCTGCGTGCCGAGTTGTATCCGGAGCTGGGAAGATTTGTTGAGCAGGTGAAGCGCTGTGATCCGGGCGGTGTGTTTCGGCGTGGTTTTGTGGGTCAGTTGCCGGGAATGTCGGAATGAGGATTTGTGTTTTGCTGTGGGGTGTGTTGTGTGCTGTGTGTGCTGGTGACGAGCTGCCGTTGGTATTGCCGTCTGCGGCGGAGGACATATTGGAGCTGCGTACTGCGGCGGGTGTGAGGGCACGTTCACTGGCGGGTTTGGTACAGGATATTTCGGGGGATTCGGTTGTTTTCCGGCGAGCGGATGGTGGTGTTCAGGTGGTGCGTTTGTCGGCGCTGCGGGTGGTGCGATTTGCGCGGTCTGAGTTGTGGGAGGAGGGGCTGGAGTTGTGTGTGGTTCGTCGCTGGTCGGAGGCGTTACCGAAGCTGCGGGAGGCATTGCAGCGGGAGGCGCGACCGTGGGCCTTGCGTGAGATTCGTGGAGAGCTGGCGAAGTGTCAGCGGGCATTGGGGTTGTGGCAGGAGAGTTTGTCGACGGTGGAGGAGATTTTGGAGTCGGACCCGGAGACTCGGCATGTACTGTCATTGCCGCTGATCTGGGACGAGCGGGTGTGTGAGGAGCTGGGTGTACGTGCTGAGCTGTCGGATCTTTCGGCGCGTTCGCTGGCGCGGCAGCTGGTGGCGGCATCGGTGCTGTTGTCTGCTGAGTCGACTCGTTTGCAGTCTGAGGCTGCGCTGCGGTCATTGCGTCGGAGCGGGCGGGGGAATTTTGGTCGTCTGGCGGAACTGCAGTTATGGCGATTGCGATTGCTGCAGGGAGGTCCGGAGTTGCTGGAGGCGGAGTCGTGGCAGCAGCGAGCGGGGGAGCTGGTTCGAGAGGAGCGTGGTGCAGCGGAGCTGCAGATTGGTCGTGCGCTGTTGCGACTGAACGAAGACGATGGGGCGGCGATTAGTTTGCTGTGGATGCCGCTGGTGGCTCCGCTGGATCCGTGGCACTGTCGGCGGGCGATGCAGGACGTGGTGGAGGTTTTGGAGCGATCGGGGCGTCCTGGCGACAGTCTGAGGCTGCGTGGTGAGCTGGAGTCGCTGGAGGTGAGCCCGGCGGGGATCAGGTAGGTGGCAATTGTCAAGAAAATTCCCAATAATTGCTGTGAATTTTCGAGTGATTGATAGTTGCAGATTACCTTGTCCTTTCAAAGCACAGAAACGTGCGGGGTATTGTTAAGACTGTTGGAAAGTGCAATGACAGTTATGGTGCTGCGATTTAAGATCGCTGCCTGGGCGGGTGTCACGGAGGCCGTCGGCGGGGTGCGATGCTGTGATGGCGGGGCATTTTGCCAGGTGTAATTTGGTGAAGGATTGTTTTCGACGCCTGCAATTCGACCGGGGTTCTGCTTGTCCCTGATTCGATCGAAATTGTTTTGGAAGATCGCTGGACTGTATGTGCTGCTGTCGGTTCCGGCCCTGGTCGGTCTGGTGGCAGCACTGCAGACGCGGCTTTACGCTGACGCGATGTTGTTGCACGAGCAGCAGCTGGAGTCTGTCCTGCGAGACTCGGCAGGGCGTTTATCGGTGCAGAGGGGGCCTGGTGCTGCAGGTGACGAGTTATTGCGGATCCGTGCGGGGCTGACGGGCGGTCGCCGCGTGTGGCTGTCTGACGGGCGTGGCGGGGACGTCGCGGGTCTTGTGCAGCCTGAATTTGGCGATGCGGCTTTGGCATCGATTCTGCGGACGACGCTTGCGGCGGGCACGGCGAAGCGGCATGTGCGTCCGCAGTGGGAATCGGGTGAGGTACTGGCGACGGGTCAGCGATTTCAGTTATCGGGTGTTGAGTGGTGTCTGGTGATGACATCGCCGACGGCTGTGGTTGCCGAGTCTTCTCGGCAGATGAGTGTGCTGCTGGTGAAATCAGCGGCAGCGGCCTGGCTGATAGGTACTTTGTGTATGGGGATTGTGGCCGGGACGATTGTGAGTCCGCTGCGGGTGATGTCGAAGAAGCTGCATGGGGATGTCCGTCGTGATGACCGCGGGGACATGCTGTTGAATGTCTCGGATCGTGGAGACGAGGTTGGCGATGTGGCTTCGGCGCTGTATCGGCTGGAGGACGAGCTGCAGGACCGGATTTACAGTCTGGAGCGAGCTGGTCGTGAAGCCGGAGCGAGTGTTGATTTGCTGACAGCGGTGCTGGAGTCGATGATTGAGGGTGTGATCGCGATTGATCGTGAGCAGAAGCTGGTGTTTGTCAATCCGGGAGCGCGGCGACTGCTGTCGATTGGTGCGGCGATACAGGCAGGTCATCGGTTGTACGAAGCGGTGCGAATACCGGCATTTCTGGAGACAGTGGAGGAGTCTTTGGCAGCGGGCCGCATGCAGACTTTGGAATACCGGGCGCCTCGTGAGAATTCCCATCACCTGCTGACAGTGATTCCGATTCTGCGGGGGCCGCATGCTGGGGCGGTGATTGTGGTGCGTGATGTTTCTGAGGTGCGTCAACTGGAGGCGATGCGGCGGGATTTTGTGAGTGGAGTTTCACACGAACTGAAGACACCGTTGACGGTGATTCAGGCGTGCACTGAGACGCTGTTGAACGGTGCGCTGGAGGACGGTGAGGTTGCGCGGCGGTTTCTGGGTCAGATAGACGAGCAGGCGGAGCGGCTGCTGCAGCTGATTCTGGCGATGCTGCAGCTGGCTCGAGTGGAATCCGGCAGTGAGATTTTGCATGTGGAGGATCTGGAGCTTGCGGATCTGGCTGACGACGCAGTGGATGCGTTTCGCACAGTGGCAGAGAACCGTGGAGTGCATCTGGGGCGTCTGGGTGTGGCCAGTCTGGCAGTGCGGGCGGACGAGCAGGCGGTGCGTACGATTCTGAGCAATCTGGTGGACAATGCGATCAAGCATACTCCTGCGGGTGGCGAGGTGCTTGTGGAGTTGCGTGCGAGTGCTGATGGTCCGACGCTGGTAGTGCGTGACACGGGCAGCGGGATTCCGGAGGAGCTGCTGGGTCGAATTTTTGAGCGATTTTATCGGGTGGAGAAGGATCGTTCGCGAGAGCGAGGAGGTTCAGGGCTGGGGCTGGCGATCGTGAAGCATTTGTGTCAGGCGCTGCAGGCCAATCTGACGGTGCGCAGTCGAGTGAACGAGGGGAGCGAGTTTACGGTGCGTTTTTCGCGGGTTTAGGGTTGTGTTACCGGGCAGCAGTTTGGGTCAGAATTCGGTGTCAACGGGCTGTTTGCCGGCTGATTGCGGGTTGAGTTTGGGGGTGTTTGAGTTTTGAGCGGGTGGGTGTCTTTGCAGGAACTGCTGCAGTGCCGTGCGGGGTTCTGGCTGATCGGGTGCCATTCCGACGGCAGCGCGAAGCCATTGTTCAGCGGTACTGATTTCACCAAGTTGTTCAGCGACGGCAGCGATTTCGAGGCGTTTTTGGGCCGTGGAAGAGTCGCGAACGAGTGCCTGCTGTGCTGCGGAGAGTTGAGTTCGGAGTGCAGCGATTTCTGCAGCGCGATTGCGAAACAGTTCAGCTTCTGCTGGCCGATTGAGTGCGGCGAGCAGGTCAGCCATGCGATGATGCAGTCGCAGGTCGAAGGGGTGTTTTTTCAGGCAGTCGGTCAGCAGTTCCAGTCCTGCAGTGGCCTGACTGCGACGTTCACGTGTGGCGGCTGCGACGAGTACTGCATCGGGTTGTGCGGGATCTTTGGCGAGGGCCAGCTCTGCGAGGGCGTCGGCTTCATCGAAGCGACGGAGGCTGTACATGGTCTGAGCTTTCAGGGCGAGAGCTTCCGGCTGGTCTCCGGCTTTTTCGAGCGCCGCGAGTGCCTGATCCCAGCGTCTGAGTTTGATCAGGCAGTCACCCCATTCTGTCTGAATTTCGCGAGCAACCGGGGAGTCCGGGGGAGCGATTTCGGCAGCGGCTTTAAAGGCGATGGCGGAGTCTTCGAAGCGTTCGAAGTCTTTGAGGATGGAGGCCTGCATGTAGAGTGGGCGATAGTCTGCCGGGGCCAGTTTTGAAACTTCGCTGAGTGTCTGGATGGCCTTTTCCATGGCCCCGATGTCGTACCATGATGCAGCGAGGAGTCGGAGGGCATCGAGGTGACCGGGTTGCCATTCGAGTACCTGTCTGAGCAGCAGTGTGGCCTGTGCGAACTGTTGTTGCTGGTAGCAGATGGAGCCTGCCTGGAAGTAGGCTTCTGTGCGTGTGGCGGGGTTGTCATTGGCGGTGCTGAAGAGCAGGAGTGCCTGGTTGAGTTGTCCATTGCCGCGGGCGATGTAGCCGCGGAGCAGGCCGGCGTGTGCTTTCCATTCGGGCAGTTTTTGCAGCTGGTCGGCAGCAGCAGTGGCTGTTTTCCAGTCATTTTGTCCGACGGCTGAGCGTCCGATTTTCCAGAGTTTGGCGGGGGATTGTGCCGGGAGCAGGAGTGCGGCGAGGGCGACGGCGCTGCCGGCGGCGAGGATCAGGGGAAAAACTGTGGATTTTGCGGTGATTTTCATGGTGAGTGAATTAGAGCAGGAACGGACGTTGTGTGCATCTGAGGTTTTTGAGTGTATTCCCGCTCCGGGCCATCTTCAGTTGCTGCAGCCGAGCAGGTTGACCGGGGGCAGTTTTCGGCATAGAGTCAGGGGTGAAGAGCGAAATCAGAGTACATCCTGCAAATCCGACGCTGCATAGACTCGGGAAAAACCTTGGAAGATTCACCGGAAAAAACGGTTACGTTTGATCAGCTGGGGCTGAGTGCTCCGACTTTAAGGCTGCTGGCGAAGATCGGGTATGACCATCCCAGCCCGATTCAGGCGGCATTGATTCCGATAGCCCTGACGGGTCGTGACTGCATTGGTCAGGCTCGTACTGGTACTGGAAAAACAGCGGCGTTCATGCTGCCGACACTGGAGCAGGTGAACAGTGAGCGTGGTGTGGTGCAGGTTCTGGTGCTCGCTCCGACTCGTGAGCTAAGCGAGCAGGTCTACCTGGAATCTCGCAAGCTGGCAGGCAATCTGCCGCTGACATTTGCACTGGCGGTTGGCGGTCGTCCGATGGGTCGTCAGATTGATGACCTGCGTGGAGGAGCACAGATCGTCATTGGGACTCCGGGGCGTGTTCAGGACCTGATGAAGCGTGGTCACCTGCGTCTGACTGAGTTGTTCATCGCAGTACTGGACGAAGCGGACCGGATGCTGGACATTGGGTTCCGTCCGGACATTGAGCGGATTTTGCGTGCGTGTCCCACGGATCGTCAGACGCTGTTGTTGTCGGCGACAATGCCACCTGACGTCATGAAGCTGGCACAGCGGTACATGGTTGAACCTGAGTCGGTGGATCTGTCTGAAGACCGTGTGGTGGTGGACACGATCGAGCAGTTTTATGCGACGGTTGACGAGGACCGTAAGCTGCCGTTGCTGCTGCGTATCCTGGCGCACGAGAAGCCATCTCAGGCGATCGTGTTTACTCGAACAAAGCGCGGAGCGGACAAGCTGTACGACGTTTTTTCACGGCGTCTGAAGTCGAATCGGATTGCCTGCATTCACGGTGACATGCCGCAGAGCAAGCGTGACCGTGTGATCAAGGCGCTGCGAGCGGGTCAGCTGCGTTTGCTGATAGCGACGGATGTGGTGGGTCGTGGAATCGACGTCAGCGGAATTTCGCACATTATCAACTACGACATTCCGGAATACTGTGACGACTATGTGCACCGCGTGGGTCGGACGGGGCGTTTGTCGTCTGACCAGAACGGTCGTGCGGTAACTTTCGTGACACTGGCTCAGGGTGGTGAGCTGACGAACATTGAGAAGCGGATCAACACGGTCCTTCCCGAATATCAGCTGGATGGGTTTGAGGCATTTCGCCGTCGCGAGCGTCGTTCACGGGAAGTGAAGCGATTTGGTGCTGATCAGGACGAGTGACTGGGATGTCTGTTGCCACAAGTGCCCTGCGTTGTTCTCTGCTGGCACTGCTGATTGTGGCTGTGTCCGGTTTGTTGTCCGGGTGGTGGTGGTTTGCTGAGCTGCTGGTCAGTCTGCGTGTGCAGCAGTTGTGTGTGCTTGTGCCGCTTGTCGTGCTGGCATTTTTGCTGCGGACATGCTGGCGGTGGCGTTTGCTGGGTGTGGTGCTGCTGTTTTGGCATATCTGGTGGCTGCGTTCTGCCTGGATTTCTGACGGGCGGTCAGTTGAGCAGGGTTTGTCGGCCGCGGATCTGACGGTCTGTGTGTCGAACGTGCAGGCTGACAATCCGGATATGGAATCTGTGTTGCGGTCATTGCGTGCATGTGATGCGGATGTGATAGCGGTGCTGGAGCTGACGACGGCGCTGCGTATTCGGCTGCAGTCTGAGTTTGCGGCTGATTATCCGTATTTTATTTTTGCAGAGCGTGAGCCCGGTCATTTTGGGATTGGTGTGTTATCGCGGCTGCCGCTGCGCAGTTCTGCGGTTGTGAATTACCGTCTGCCATCAGTGCCTTCGATTGAGGCGCAGCTGGAGTTGCGGGGCGGCGATCGGGTGCACCTGATTGCGACTCATCCTCGTCCCCCGATGGATGCCTGGCAGCATCGGATGCGGAATGAGCATCTGGATGTGCTGGCAGCGAGGGTGGTTGAGCTGCGTGCGGCGAGTCAGTTGCCGGTGATTGTGATGGGGGACCTGAATGTGACTCCGTGGTCACCGACATTTGGGCGGTTTCAGGATCGCGCGGGTTTACGGAGTGTGACGGCTGGCGGGGGGCTTGAGCCGACGTGGTACAGTCGTCCGTATTTTGTGTTTGGTCTGGTACTGGATCATGTGCTGCATACGGAAGGTATCGGGAGTCTGCGGCGACGGATTTTGCCCGAGAGCGGCTCGGATCATCGAGCGGTGCTGGTGAGTTTGCGGCTGGAGTGAGTTTGCGGCTGGAGTGAGTGCTGCGGGCGCGGGTGAAGGTGCGAGTGTGCGGGCGTGCCGGCTGAGGCGTGCGGACGTTGCACAGGTGCTGTGTGCGAAGGTGCGAGCAGCGACGGGGTGCTGCTGAGGCGGCCACCTTTGCGAGAAAAGGCCTGGATTTGTGGCTTTTTTGCGGGTTGACGTGACTGCGGGCAGGTTGCGTGCGAGCGGAATTTGGGGTTATGGCGGTGCATTGGCACGCCTGTTGCCTGGTGACTGGGCGTGGAATGTTGTGGTGTATTTTGGGACACAGGGGTGACTACGGAAGCGCGGACATGTTTGTTGAGCAGGTATTTCGACGCGGTGTAGTGCTGGCGGTCGTGTTGCTGTCGGTGTCGGGCTGTGAGCGAACGGAGCTTGCGGAGTGGGGAACTTCCGAGCAGTCGGCGAAGCTTCCGGAGGAGCTGCGATTTGTTGTGACATCGGCAGTTCGTCGGGAGTCGGGGACTGTACTGGAGCCGCGATTTGTGGGTTTGGCGTCTCCGGATTCTGAGGCGGATCGTCGTCGGCAGCAGTTGCATTTGAAGCATGGGCAGTCGGTGTATTTGCAGCGTTGTGTGCAGTGTCACGGTGTTTCGGGCGCGGGAGACGGTCCTGTTGCAGCGAGTTTGTATCCGAGGCCGCGGGACTACACGAAGGGAGTATTTAAGTTTACTTCGACGTCGTATGGGAGTAAGCCGCGGCGTGAGGACCTGGTGCAGACGCTGGTGCGGGGAATTGCGGGGACTTCGATGCCTTCGTTCCGGCTGTTGTCGAAGCGGGACGTGGAGGCGGTAGTGGATTACGTGCTTATTTTGTCTCGTCGCGGCGAGCTGGAGTTTTTGCTGGCGAGTGAGGCGGAGGCGGCTGAGGAGCTGGAGGAGGATTCGGTAGCGGATTATGTGGATACGGTGAAGGGGCGGTGGCAGGAGGCAGGTTCCCTGGCGACTCAGCCTTTGACACCGCAACCGGAGCTGACTGCGGAGCGTGTGGCAGCGGGGAGAGAGGCGTTTTTGACGAAGGGCTGCAGCAAGTGTCATGGTGAGGACGGTCGGGGTCATACGCGGGACAATATTGGCCGTGATGTGTGGGGCCATGCGACTCGCGCGGCGGATCTGACCTCGGGGATGCTGCGTGGTGGTCAGGAGCCGATTGACATTTACCGGCGGATTCTGAATGGCATCAACGGGACTCCGATGCCGGGATTTCGGGGTGCGCTGGAGAGTGAGCCGGAGACGCTTTGGAATCTGGTGAGTTATGTTCTGGAGATTTCGGGTCGTCGTCGCGAGGAGACGTTGCGTGGTGCGGCGGAGATACCAGCGGGACTGTTGAAGCCGTATGCAGAGCCGGCGGCTGTTGAGGGTGAGCCGAGTGAGTCGGAGTCGGCGGTGGGTGGCTGAGAGACTTTTTGATGTTGAGAGTGACTGGAGTGAGTGTGTATGTCTGATTCGGGACTGGAACAACAGCGGCAGGCACTGAGTCAGCTGAAGCAGCAGGTGGCTCGACTGGAGGCTGAGATTGCTGACAGTGAGGTTCCTGCTGCGTGGGCACCGCAGCGGTTTTACAGTGCGTTTTATGCCATGACTGGCTTTGTGCTGGGCGGTGTGGCAGCGATGGCCAGTTTGTTATTTAACGTGATTGGCTCGACGGTGGCGGGCGAGCATCCGTTGCGGATTATTGGAGTGTATCTGACGTTTCCACTGGGGGATCAGGCGTTGCGTCTGACATCAGCGGCGGGGACGGACTACGTGATTGATGACGGTGTGATACTGGCCCTGGGCTGTTGTTTGTACATCGGGACCGGGATGGTACTGGGGGTGGTGTTTCATACGGTGATATCGATGTTGTCGGAGGGGCGTCCGCTGTTAGTGCGTTTGATTGTGGGGACGCTGCTGGGTGTATTGGTTTGGTTTGTGAATTATTACCTGATTCTTGTGTGGCTGCAGCCGCTGCTGTTTGGCGGTCGCTGGATCACAGACAGTTCGTTGTTGCCATGGTGGGTCGCGTTATCGACGCATCTGGTTTTTGGCTGGACGATGGCGTTGATGAGTCCGTTTGGGGCTTATGTGCCGTATCGCAGGCCGACAGATTGAACTGGGTGTGTGTTGGTGATGTGGTGTCTGAGATGATTGATGTGTGAAGCAGCCGGTGCCTGAATTGCAGCCGGGGTCAGTACGGGGATAGATGACAGCCATGAGTGGAACAGAGCAGACGAGTGTGCGTGAGCGCCTGGTGGATGAGCGGATGGTGCGGCTGTATTTCTATGCCGCGCTGTTGTTTTTGACGACGAGCATGCTGGCGGGTCTGCTGATGTCTTTTCAGTTGATCCGTCATAATCCATTGCGGGGTCTGGAGTTGTTTTCTCCGGGTCGCTGGCGGATGTTGCATACGAATGCTGTGGCGTATGGGTTTCTGGCGAATGGATTTCTGGGCTGTCTGCACTGGGCTGTTCCGCGTCTGACATTGCAGCCAGTTCTGGACCGGCGTTTGTCGTGGCTGATTTTTGTGGCCTGGCAGGGTGTAGTGCTGTCGACGGCGGTGGGGATATT
The DNA here is from genome assembly GCA_046075365.1 of Planctomycetaceae bacterium. GTDB lineage: Bacteria > Planctomycetota > Planctomycetia > Planctomycetales > Planctomycetaceae > SXXK01. The sequence continues at coordinate 24,251 of JBJTPZ010000771.1, read as the reverse complement.
GCTGGGCGAGGCTCAGGGTCTTGAGTGGGGAGAAACGCCGGTCTGGATAGATCCGATTGCTCAGCTGGGTCTGTTGCTGGTAGCGATCAATTTCATGACTCCGATTGCCCGTATGAAGGGTCCGGTGTATGTGAGTTTGTGGTATTTCATGGCGGCTTTTGTGTGGACATTTTTGACGTACGCGATGGGTAATTTTGTGCCGGAGTATCTGGTTTCGGGTTCAAGTGCCGGGGCCGTCGGCGGGCTGTTTATTCATGACCTTGTGGGTCTGTTTGTAACGCCACTGGGCTGGGGGCTGATGTATTACTTCGTGCCGATTCTGACGAAGAAGCCGATCTGGAGTCATGGTCTGTCGCTGGTGGGCTTTTGGGGTCTGGCGTTCTTTTATCCGCTGCAGGGCATACATCACTTTTTGTACACACCGATACCGATGTTTTTGCAGTATGGAGCAGTGGTTTCGACGATTGCTGTAGAGCTGGTGGTGGCCACAGTGGTGATCAATTTCTTTGGATCGATCTGGGGCAGTTTTGACATCGTGAAGAAGAATTTGCCGGTGCGATGGTTTTACACGGGGATGGTGCATTATTTCCTGACGTGTCTGCAGTGTGCATTTCAGGTGACTCTGACATTTCAGAAGATTATTCACTTCAGCGACTGGGTGGTTGGTCATGCTCATCTGGTGATGTTTGGTGTCTTTACGATGTGGATCATGGGGATGATGACCTATCTGATACCGCGGCTGCTGCATCGTCCGTGGGCCAGTGTGCGGTTGTGTGAGTGGCATTACTGGATGTCAACGGTGGGTATTTTGGTGATGGCTGGTGATCTGATTCTGCTGGGACTATTTCAGGGCTGGTCGTGGGCGGCACTGGAGCCGTGGGATGTTTCGGTGGAGTTTTCGCAGCCATTTTGGGTGCTGCGTGTTTTGGCTGGATTGTCGATGTTTGGCGGATTGCTGGCCTTTTTGACGAACATCTGGCTGACGTTGCGCAGTGCGGTAGTGGATTCGAGTGCTGAGCCGACGCGGCTGGCGGTGGTTTGAGTGCGGGGTGTGGGTGTGTGAGTGAGTGTGTGTGCGGAAGAATGGGATACATGAGTCATGTTTGAGAGCAAGTCGGGCATTTTGTATGTGGCGGGTCTGGGCTTTTTTGCGCTGGCCTTTGTGTCAAATGCGGTAGTGCCGTGGCTGATGTATCAGCGTTATCCGGAGCAGACGGCAGAGCAGCTGGTGAATGCGAATTTGCGATATCAGTTTGAGGATCTTGCTCGTCGGTATCCGGAGAGTTTTGAGGCGGCGTTTGGCAAGCCGCCTGGTGGTGAAGCTGAGCACAACAAGTGGTGGAATGACACGTGTGCAGAGGCGTTGCGTGAAGGTCGCAAGGTGTATGTTGGAGAAGGTTGCTGGCACTGCCACAGTCAGTTTGTGCGACCGGTTTCGAATGAGGAGCAGCGGTGGGGTCCGGTGTCTCGATCTGAGGAGTACCAGAACGAGCTGCAGCGTCCGGTGATGTTTGGGACTCGGCGAGTTGGCCCCGATTTGTCTCGCGAGGGCGGTCGGCGTTCGAATGACTGGCATGCGGTGCATTTTTTCAGGCCGGAGAGTGTATCGGAGGGTTCCCCGATGCCGGAGTATCCGTGGTTTTTTGACGGTGATCCGGACAAGCCGAATCGGCGTGGTCTGGCGATGCTGACATACATTCAGTGGCTGGGTTCGTGGCAGGAAAGTTATCCGTATTACGAGGCGTATGTGCCATCATCGCTGGTTCGACCGGAGCCGGTGTCGGAGGGTGCAGCAGCGGATGCGGGGGAGCAGGGGCAATGAGGGAAACAGCGACTGGTGTGGGTGGTGCGGGAAACAGTGCATCCGGGCGTTCGGCGGCCTGGCGTGTGACAGTGGCTTTGGGGGTATTGATTCTGATTCCCAGCATGGCTGGTTTTGTGATGAAGTTTTTGGAGTTTGCAGCGCTTGCCGAGCGCAGTTCATCGGGTGGGGGTGGCGGTCTGTCGGACGGTGCATTTGCGGTGACACCGGTGATTAATTATTTGCTGGCGAGTGCTGGATTTTTCTTTTTGCTGCTGTGGGCTGCACTGAACGGCATGTTTTCTGATCTGGAGCGGCCGAAGTATTTCATGCTGAAGAATGAACAGGAGCTGGACGCTGATGTCTGAGCGAACGTTATTGGGTCCGGACCAGAGTACTCCTGAGCAGGAGCATGTGTATCACTATTATCGCGGCAATGAGATACCGTGGTATGTGCGGGTGATCTGGCTGGGCTTTTGGATCTTTACGGTGGTGTACATTATTCGATATTTCTTCCCGGCGCTGCAGACGGAGCTGGTGTTGCCTCCATGAGCCAGTCTGAGCGGTATGACAGCTGTGTGTGGTGTGGTCTGCCTGTGCGGTCGGGTGGTGAGTACTGTTGTTTTGGCTGCCGGATGGCGCATGCGATTACGTGTGAGCGTGGTGAGCCGGGTGCAGTTCGCTGGACGGTGGTGCGACTGGGACTGGCGATTTTTTTCTCGATGAATCTGATGGCGTTCACGATGACGATGTGGTCACTGGACGTGTATGAGGTTGAGCGGAGCGCATTTCAGTCGAAGTTGTTTGAGGTGTTTCGCTGGCTGAGCATGATATTAAGTTTACCGGTGCTGTTGTTGCTGGGTGTACCGATGGTGCAGAGTGCCGTGGACTCGTGGCGTCGGCGGATCTGGTCAACGGATCTGTTGATTGCGGTGGGTGTGGCGGCGGCATATGTGGTGTCAGTGGAGGCGGTGCTGCGTGGTCGAGAGAAGGTGTATTTTGAGGTGGGGGCGGCTGTTTTGGTGATGGTGACGCTGGGTCGCTGGCTGGAGGCGGAGGGTCGTCAGCGTGCTGTGGAGTCTTTGGATCAGTTGTCGAGTTTGCTGCCGCAGCAGGCGATCAGGTGTCGGGATTCGGAGTCTTTGGAAGTGTCATCTGCTGAGATCGTGGCGGGGGATGTGCTGCAGGTATTTCCGGGCGGGCGATTTCCGGTGGACGGGGAACTGATCAGCGACAGCTGTGCGGTTGATGAGCAGATATTCACGGGTGAGAGCGAGCCGGTTGACAAGCGTATGGGAGATCGGGTGCTGGGCGGGACAGTGAATCTGGAGTCCATGGTACTGGTGCGGGCGACTTGTGGTTTTCGAGAGGGTTCATTTGGTCGTTTGCTGCAGGTATTGCAGGAGGCGAGGTTGTCTCGTGGTCATTATCAGCGGCTGGCGGATCGAGTGAGTGGCTGGTTTTTGCCGGGTGTGTGTCTGACAGCGGTGCTGGCGACGGGGCTTAACTGGTGGCGTGGTCCTGGCGAGGCGATTCAGGCGGGATTGAGTGTGTTGTTGATATCCTGCCCCTGTGCACTGGGATTGGCAACACCGCTGGCTGTCTGGACATCATTGAGTGCAGCGGCGGGCAGGCAGGTGTTGTTTCGCAGCGGGGAAGCGATTGAGCGACTGGCTCGAGTCTCAGTGATTTGTTTTGACAAGACGGGGACATTGACCACCGGTGCTCCGCGAGTTCTGCAGGTGATTGAGCTGTCGGATGAATCGGTGAGCAGTGAGTGTGATCTGGCATTTGCCGCAGCATTGGCTGGTACTTCGCGGCATCCATTTTCGGTGGCGATAGCGAGTTTGCCGCAGGGTTCGCGTGTGCCGGCGGGCTTTTCCGCAGTGCAGCGTGTTGAGGTCCGGCTGAGCGAGGTGCAATCGCGTGCGGGTGCGGGGATTCGTGCGCTGGATGCGTCTGGCAGCGAGCTTCGTCTGGGCAGTGTGGCGTTTGCGGGATATGGGGACATGCCGTTGTCAGTGCGACAGCGGTTTGTGCAGGGTTTATCGGAGGCAGATCAGCGGGGGGCTCCGATAACCGTGTTTTCGGTGAATGGTGTGCCGCGGCTGTTATTTGTGCTGGGTGAATCATTGCGAGCGGAGGCGGCAACAGCATTGCTGGAGTGTCAGCGGCTGGGGTTGCGGAGTGTGATACTGACGGGGGATCGTGCTGGTCGAGTGGCGGCATTTCGTCGGGAGTTGCGCAGCAGTCTGGCGGCGGCGGCGGGGATTCGCGGGCTGGGTGAGCAGGTTGAGCTGCCGGAGATTCGGAGTGGTCTGCAGCCGGGTGAAAAGGCGAGTGTGGTGTTGTCGATTTCGCGTGGTGGCAGTGCGGCGATGGTGGGTGACGGCATTAATGATGCGCCGGCACTGGCGGCGTGTGAAGCGGGTATCGCGATGGGGTGTGGTGCCGACGTTTCGAGGGATTCGGCTCAGGTGTGTTTATTGTCGAGTGATTTGACGAGGGCGCCGTGGGCTGTGTGTTTGGCGCGGAGGACGACGTCGGTGATTCGTCGGAATCTGTTTTGGTCTTTTGGCTACAATACAATTGGAGTGTTGCTGGCAGCGGCGGGGGTGCTGAATCCGGCGATAGCCGCGGGTCTGATGATCGTGAGCAGTTTGCTGGTGATAGGCAGTTCGCTGCGGCTGATGGGCGGTGATCGAAGCGGCGGTGTCATATGCTGAGTGCTCGTGTGGAGCTTTTCGCTGTGCTGTTGAGTGGTCTGGCGGGATCGGTGCACTGTCTTGGGATGTGTGGTTCGATTGCAGCCTCGATGAGTCTGGGAGCGGCTGGTATTCGCGGAGCGTTGATTCGTCAGATGTTTTGGGGGACTGGCAGGATTGTGACGTATGTGTTTTTGGGACTGTGTGCAGCAGCGGCAGGCACGAAGCTGCTGAGGCTGCAGCAGGATGCGATCTGGCTGCAGTCGGGACTGGCGATTCTGGCTGGCGTACTATTGATTGTGCAGGCGTTGCGTGCAGCGGGCTGGATGCGTGGTGCGGTGGTTCGCGGGGGTACGGGGATTTGTCCAGCGCGAACGATTTTTAGTCGTTTTTTTCTGGGCGGTTCGCATGCAGGGGCATTTGTGGCGGGAGTGATGACGGGATTTCTGCCGTGCGGGCTGGTGTATGGATTTCTGGCGCTGGCAGCCAGCACTGGTCATCCGGGAGCTGGTGCCCTGCTGATGTTTTGTTTTGGGCTGGGCACGGTACCGATGCTGTTGATTGCAGGGGCTGGGTTTTCATTTGCGGCAGTCGGCATTCGCAGAAAGCTGCTGCGGGTAGCCGCAATCAGTGTTTTGGTGACGGGTCTGATTACGGTTTCTCGTGGAGTGCAGCTGTCTGCGTCGGCGATTGGCGAGCGGGGTCCATCGTGTCCTTTGTGTTCGTCACTTGGTGAGGAAGAGGGGGCTGTCGATCAGGTCGTGGAGCAGTCTGCGGCAGGTTCTTTGTTCGGCGGTCAGCTTTTGGGAATATGACTGCAGTTGTTCGAGTTCTGTCCAGGCGAGTGTTCTTCCATTGCCCCAGGTGGCGAGGTGTTTGATGAAGCTGAAGGTGATCTGATCGAGTCGACTGGTGGCGAGGTGCTGTTTCAGGCTGTCGACGGAATCCACGGTGGCTCCATCAGGCAAAGTGGAGACGGCATCAACGGAATCAGAGCGTTTGCGTCCGGAGGCATCGTACTGTTCGAAGGGCAGTCCCCAGGGGTCGATTCCGGCGTGGCATTTGGCGCATCCGGGCTGATTTCTATGGGCTTCGAGTTTTTGTCGGAGAGTCAGAGAGCTGTTATCCGATTCGGGAAGTTGCGGCACATTAGGGGGCGGATCGGCTGGTGGTTCGGCGATAATTTTGCGGGCCAGCCATGCTCCGCGTTTAACGGGATTGGGTTCACGTCCGTTGGAGAGTCCGGCGAGTACAGCTGCCTGTGTCAGCAGTCCTCCGGCATTGCCATTGTGCGGGATGGGATGAAATCCGAAACCGGATTCACTTTGATCTGCCAGACCGTAGTAGGCTGCGACCTGATCATCGGCGACGACGTAATCTGCCTGCACGAGTTCTGAGACGGGTCTGTCGCTGCGGATCAGCCAGGCGACAGTTTCGGAGGGTTCGAGTCGCAGTCTGTTGCGGGCGGTGCGATTCAGGTGGGGAAAGCGTTTTTCATCGACAGAGAGTACATCGAAGCGGTCGAGGTTGAGCCATTGCGGAGTGAATTCGCTGATGAATCTGAAGAAATTTGGATTATCGATCAGGCGATCAATTTCGGAGTGGAGTTGTTGTCGGAGAGTGCCGTTTTCGGCGAGAGCAGTGAGTTTTTGATCGGGCGGTGAGTTCCAGAGGAAGAACGCCAGTTTGGCGGCCAGTTCGTGGTCTGTGAGTGGCTCTGGTTCTGGTCCCTGGCTGTCTTCGATGATGAAGAGGAAGGCCGGTGAGGTGAGTACCACCAGCAGTGAGTCTTTGATGCTTTGGAAGAAATCTGTACCTCTGGTGCGAGCTGAGTCCCAGACGCTGATGAGCAGCTGCAGTTCGTTTTCGGTGACAGGTCTGCGGAAAGCGCGGGTTGTGAACTGTGAGAGAATCTGGCGAGCCCAGGGTTCTTCGAGTTTGCGGCTGTCGGGAGTGAAAGGCTGTGCGAGCACTTCGGGTGACGGACGCAGCGGTGAATCGATGAAGATGGTGCGGTGCGTTTGTGGTGGCCATGAATCGAAGTACGGGCCTTCGAACTGAACGGACTGGATTCTGAGTCTTGGCAGGTCTCGTCCGTCTGTGTATTCGCTGCGAATTCCGATTTCGCGGACTCCTGCGAGGTAGTTTACGTTGTTTTTTTCGACTTCCGGAGCGGGGAAGTCAGCAACGGCACCGCTGAAGACGTATTGCTGAAGCTGGTGACTGCGGACTTCGATGGGCTGTCCGATTTGCGAGAGTGTACTGCCGCAGTCGCGTCGCAGTCCCATGTGGGCTCCCAGCCACGGCCGGCGTGCCTGGAATTTCAGGAAGCTGAGAGTGGCCGGGTGATCGGCTGGGAGTGGAGTGACGAGCAGTTCGCAGGCGTGTTGTGGCTGAGAGAGTGTGGCGAGGATGCTGGTTTGTCCGGCGGGCAGCTGGATGGTCAGGATTGGGCTGACTTGCAGATCGCCGGTGACGTTGATTTCGGGGAGTTGTCTGCCGCCTTCGATTTTTGTGGAGAAGTTTCGTGTCCCGAGCTGCAGCTGCAGGCTGTTTCCGGCGGCAGCGGCTGGTCCGATGATGCTGATCTGGCAGATTTCGGGCTGACTGAGTCTGACGTTGGTCTGTGTTCCGGATTGCAGTGGAATTCTGATGGAGTCAGGACTGGTGCTGATGGTGGAATCCGGCGGGAGCAGCAATCCGTCGTCGACTGCTGCGGCAGTGACGGTGATTCGGAAGTTGCCGTGGTGGGGCAGTTCGCGCAGCGAGATTTTGAAATTTGCCCGAGGTCCATAGGTGGTGGATTCACCGAAGATTTCGGAGCCGGGTACAGCGGGTCGAAGCAGAAGTCCGTCGGGCGTGGTTTCCCATGCGGCACCGCGAGGGTATCCGGGATTACCGCGAACGCAGGCGAAAACGGAGTGTGCGAGACCGTCGAAATGTCGCCATTGTCTGATGGTGTCATTTCCGACGTAGCCTTCAATGAAATCGAAACTTCTTTGCATCAGCCACGGCTGGTACGGGAATGGCTTATTGGGTGCGAGTTCAGTGACGAGGAAGTCTGTGGAGGGGATCAGTTCGCTGTTTGCGCCGAGGATCAGGTTATCTGGGCAGGGTTCGGGGTTAATGCTTCGTCCGAGGTCCATACGGAATGTCTGGATGACTGGAATGGCGGATTCGTCAACGATGCACTGATCGAGTGCTCGCTGTGCAATTTCGAACCATGCCTCGGACTGCAGTGGTGAGAGAGTCATGAGTGCGGCATTGTTTGTGAAGCCGTCTTTTGAGACGGCATCAGCCGGGAGTGAGTCGGTGAGGTCTTCCTGAATACCGAGGAGTTCAGTGAGGCTGTGTCGATACTGAGCGATTGTCAGGCGTCGCATAGCGCCATTTTTCTGCGCACCCTGTTCGCGAGCGGCGCGGATGCTGAGATCGATCCAGCTGGTAATGCGGCTGCGATCTTCGTTTGTGAGCGGTGGTTCATCTTCCGGAGGCATGGCCCCTGAATCGATTTGTTTACGGATATCGGCCAGCAGAGCGAGGTGTCGATCTTCGGGGATACCGGCGATTTGATCGACACGAATACCGGAGGTCATTTTGTCGGCGTTATGGCAGCGGGCGCAATGGCTGGCGAGCAGCGGGCGAACGTGTGTTTCGAAGAGTGCAGCGCGAGCGGAATCGGCGGTGTTTTGTGGTGCGGTGTCCGTCACTGTCTGTGCGACTGCTGAATGCCGCAGAGAGAGTGTGAGGAGGATCAGGAGGCCAAGGGGTACGGGCGATACTTTCCGGGCCGGAGAGATTGTCTTCATGGGTGTATTGAGGCTGGCTTGTTGTTTTTGCGGCAGGGAGGGTCGGGGCATGGGTACGGAGATTATGGATTCTGAGGGTGGCTGAGTCACGTGCAGATTTGTGCGAAGCGGCAGGCGCGGGGGGGTGTTTGCAGACAAATACACAGGGATCCTGCGGGTTCCAGCAATTTTTTCTGCGGAAAATCATACTGGATGACAGTGGATACCTGGCAAAATACGGATTTCGTGGGAGAGAATGTTAAGAATCTGTTCGCCTCTTCGTGCCTTCGGGAATCAGCCATGTCTCAGTGGTACTATCAGTTGCTGGGTGAGGAATTTGGGCCGGTCACCGCCGAGGTGTTGCTGGAACTGATCGAGGACGGGACGATTTCCGAGTCTGATCCGGTGCGTCCGGTGGAGTCTGCCGACTGGCAGCCAGCATCATCGTATGCAGAGCTGCAGGGTGCCGGGGACGACGTGATCAGTGATTTGTCGGAACTGTCATTTGAGTTTGAGGAGAGTGGTCCGACAGCGAGGAAGACGGCGTATGGAACGGTTCATGCGGCTGCTGAGGAGCAGTCGGAATCGCTTCCTGAGGTCCAGGGGCCGGTGGGCTACTTTTACCAGGTTCAGGGTGTTTCGCTGGGTCCGATTCCATTGCAGTCACTGGTGCAGCTGGCGTCAGGCGGTCGTTTGCTGGCATCCGATCTGGTGCAGGCTGAGGGAGACCGGTTGTGGCGGACGGCAGCGGAGTTCAGTGAGCTGGCGGTGATTTTCGCTGCTCAGGTTCAGGCTGCAGCGGCTGCCGCACCGCAAGTGGCTGCAGAGACGCCGGCGGAGCCTGCTGATTCAGGGGAGAGGAAGTCATCGACGAAGCCATCGGGTGTATCTGGCAAGGGGCGGAAGAAGGCTGGTCGCGAATCAGCAAAAGCGGCAGAGGCTGCGGTCGATGACATTTTGAGTGAGGTGTTTGCTGAAGAGGAACCGCAACCTGTTCGGCGTGGAGTTTCATCCGGGATGTCGTCGTCTGTGGCCGCTTCAGTTCCTGCTGCATCTTCAGCGTCTTCGGTTTCAGCTGTAAGTGCTACGGCAGCGGCGGCAGCGAAAAGTTACAAGGCACCGGCAAAACCGAAACGATCGTCTGGTGGCGGCATGAGTCTGGAGTTTGGAACTCCGGCCAAGGCTGTTTTAGGCTTAGTGCTGGCGGGGGTTTTGTTCTGGTTCTCTGGTCCGTTGCTGAAGGTGTTTAAATCGGACTATGACCGATACGCGAAGCGAACTGAACTGGCGATTCAGACAATCGAGGCTCTTAATCCGAAGACTCAGGTGGTAGCCTATAAAGGGCAGATGATGTCTGTGGAGAAGGAGTTGGGAGCGTATTTGACGGTGATGAAGTCATCGGGGGCCGCCAGCGGCAAGTCGAAGCATCTGCTGGATGCTCTGGAGAAAATGCTGGAATTTGCGAAGATGGATCCGAAGGAAGCAGAGAAGCAGAAGCAGGCAGTCAGCGAAGCGAAGGCATTGATTCAGCAGTACAGGGGTGGCTGACAGCCGGGCTTCAGCCGATCAATTCCACGGAGGCTTCCTGCTGCTGTTGTTTTTGGACTGTGCCGAGGATTGTGGCAGGGAACTCGGGTGTTGAGACGGCTGCGACGACGTGCTGAGCGCATTCAGCCGGGACGGCGAAGATCATGCCGATGCCCATGTTGAAGACGCTGAACATTTCTGATTCAGAGATGCCGCCCAGTTTCTGCAGCCATGGGAACACGGGGGCTGGTGTCCACGATTTGCGGTCGATGACAGCGCGGCAGTATTCCGGCAGGACTCGAACGAGGTTATCAGCAATGCCACCTCCGGTGATGTGAGCGATGGCGTGGAGGCCACCTGGAGTGGCTGCATTGCGGGCGGCAGCAACGGTGGACGCGTAGATGCGTGTAGGCGTCAGGAGTGCCTGTCCGACGGTGGAGTTGAGTTCGGGTACGAAGTCGGACACCTGCAGTCCGGCATGAGAGAAAACGGCTTTTCGTACGAGGCTGTATCCGTTGGAGTGGAAGCCGGAGGAGGGGACTCCGATGAGGACGTCCCCGATGTGGACTCGATAACGTCCATCGACGAGGTCGCTTCTTTCAGCGACACCGACGCAGAAGCCGGCCATATCGAAATCGCCGGCAGCGTAGAGATCGGGCATGATGGCAGTTTCACCACCGAGCAGTGCAGCGCCTGCCTGCTGGCAGCCGTCACTGACTCCGCTTACGAGTTGTTCGAGGAGTTGGGGGTCGTCTTTTCCGAGGGCGATGTAGTCGAGGAAGAAGAGTGGTTCTGCCCCGAGGCACAGGCAGTCGTTGACGCACATGGCAACGAGGTCAATGCCGATGGTGTTAAACACACCGGCGTGAATGGCCACTTTAATTTTGGTGCCGACGCCGTCTGTTCCGGAAACGAGGACGGGGTCCTGCCATTGACGGAGTGCATTGAGTCGGAAGAGTCCGGCGAAGCCTCCCGGCAGGTCCATGACGCCTGGGGTGAAGGTGCGTCTCATCAGGGCCGGCAGTTTCTGCATCGCCTGTTCGTAGAGTTCGAGGTCGACGCCGGCCGATCGGTAGGTCAGATCTGACATTTGGGAGTTCGGTTGAAGAGAGTGGGAAGCAGAGCCCTGGCGGGGTGAATTGCAGCATTTAGCGAGCGGATGTCAAGCCGTTGCTGCGTGAAGGCAAATGTTGTGGTGTTGGATTGCGAAGGTTGGAATTCGGGGGAATTTTCCGTTTTTTCTGATTTGAATGGGCCGAATTTGCCGAATGTGTCGGCAGCGCGCCACTGGCGGGCCTGTTTGCAGGTGCCGTTGGGGTTTGTGCTGCAGCGACACACCAGGGCGATCAGACCGAAAGATCGGGAACATACAATGTTTGGGCAGAAGACCCAGCCGAGCTGGTTTTTCAGCAGTGCTAAGCACGCAGAGGCAGTGAATCGGCTGGTATATCTGGTGGAGTGTCGTGAGCCGGTTGCGGTTTTGAGTGGTCCGGACGGCAGTGGACGCAGTCGGGTGCTTGATCGGGCGGGTCGCGAACTGAAGCGTGCTGGTGATCGAGTCCTGATGCTGAGTCTTGCCGGTCTGGATTCCGAGGGGGCTCTGTGGCAGCTTGTGAGTCGATTATCATCAGGTTCGGTGCATGCTGGTTCGCTGCGTCGGCCTGAGATGCTGCATCGCCTGCGGGATGAGCTGGCAGGTTTAAGCCAGTGCGGGACTCACACAACGCTGCTGCTGGATGATGTTCATCGTGCTGATGCGGACACTGATGTACTGCTGCGATTTCTGGTGTCGTTAGCGGCATCGGGGTCCTGTTCGGTCAGTCTGGTGGCGGCGACGGAGTCGGAGATTCCGGAGGCGTTAGGTGACCATGTGTATCTGCCGGTTCGTCTGGAGCGTTTTACTGCGGCGGAATCTGCCGGTTTTGCTGTTGAGCAGCTGCGGCGTCTGGGGATTGAGACTGAGCAGATGGATGGGAGTGCGCTGCGAGCGATACACGAGGTGACTCGTGGTCTGCCGCTGCGTCTGCAGCAACTGTGTGAGTTACTGCAGGCCTGGACGGAAGCGTGGCCAGGTTCGGAGCTGTCTGCGGACGCGGTGCGAATGATTGGTGCTGAGGCTTTTTCGCCGGCGGCAGCCGAAGCTCCTGCTTTGCGAACCCTGCGAATGGCCTGATATTCAGAGCAGTCGGGGCAATTGATGGACTGTTCGGAACTTCGTACGGACGTTCTTAGTGGCCGTCAATCGATTATCGCGGTGCAGCGTGGTGCTCGTCAGGGTGCATACAGCAGCGAACCGTCGCTGACGGTTGAAGCAGATCCTTTTGCTGAGGGCAGTGAATCGGAGACTCCGGGTGAAGTCTGGGCGATTCGCGAGCCCGGTACGGAGCCGAATACTGGTGGCTGGCGTCTGCGAGTGGTCCCGAATCGTTATCCCATTCCGAGTGCCGCGGTGGTTGTGGAGGGGTCGACGGGTGCAGGAGCGGCAGGGGCAGAGTTATTCCCGGTGGCGCCGTTTTGTGGTGTTCATGAGGTAGTAATCGAGTGTCCGGATCTGCGGACGAGGCTTGTGGATCTGACTGTTGCCGAGATTTCTTCAGTGTTTTGTGCGTGGCGAGATCGGGTGCAGTGGCTGATGCGGTCGGGTGTGCATCGCTGCGTGGCCGTATTTCGAAACGAGGGTTCGAGTGCGGGTGCATCGCTGGCGCATTGTCATTCACAGATTCTGGCGACGGATTATGTACCCGAGTTGCTGCTGGAGCGGCACCGGCGCAGTGGTCAGCATCGTGAACTTACGGGTCGTTGTTTGGTGATGGATCTGCTGGCTGCTGAGCAGCGGGATGGTCGGCGGATCATTCAGGTGGACGGGGATCTTGCGATCTGGTGTCCCTTCGCGGCTCGAACGGCGTGGCATGTTCGTCTGTTGCCGCTGTGTAATGTCAGCTTTGGGCTGGCGAGCGACAGGCTGCTGTCTGTGCTTGCTGAGGCAGTGCGACGGATTTCAGGATCGCTTGAGGGAGCCATTGGGACGGGCTTTCCCTTCAATCTGACGGTCGTTCAACCCTGTCTGGATGCTCCGACTGCTTTTCCGTGGTTTGTGGACCTGATGCCTCGGCTGACGCGTCAGGCTGGCTGGGAGTTATTGTCGGATATCGATGTCGTGCCTGTGTCGCCTGAGCACAGTGCGATGCGGCTGCGAGAGCAGCTGTCTGCGGTCGACTGATTTCTATCGCGCATGCAGCAGCAGAGTGGCGAAGACCATTGCGGCGGTTTCAGTGCGCAGGATTGTGTCGGGCCATGCCATGAATTGAGCGGCAGCGGAATGCAACAGTGAGACTTCCTGAGTTGTGAAGCCACCTTCAGGTCCAATCAGCAGCACAGGTTCAGGGCCGTCACAGGAGGGCACCGGATTTAGTTCTTTGTGCGGGTGAGCGGCAAAGAGTGTGAGTTTTTCCGGGTCGATCTGGTGCAGGAGACTGTTGAAACTGGTGAGGGGCTGAAGTTCCATGAGGACGGGTCGGCGGGCCTGCTTGCAGGCTGCCACAACGCTGGCTCGCAATTTTTCCACGCGAGCTTCGCCGGGTGTGGTGACGGATCGTTCTGTTTCCAGGAGAATCAGTCGATGGACTCCCAGTTCGGTGAGTTTTTCGACCATGGTGCGGAGTCGATCGCCTTTAGGTGGCGCAGCGGCGACGGTCAGGCGTGTCTTCAGGCGGCTTTGTGGCTGATGGATTTCTGCTGCGAGTACCTTAACATCACGTCTGCCTGTCTCGAGTATTACGGCGTCAGCGACGTTGCCTGTGCCATCGAAAAGGACCAGCGAACTGCCAGTTCGCATGCGCAGGACGTGCAGCAGGTGATGTGCTTCCGGGCCGTCAATAACCAGTTCACCGGTTGTGAGCTGTTCGATCCATGCCCAGTGCATCAGTGGTTCCTGAGGCTATAAAAAAAGGACTCCTGACGCTGCCGACAGGAGTCCCTGGCTGGTTTGTGCCGCAGTATCAGATCTGTCGGCGGGAACGACTTGTTGTGGAGTCTGTGGCTGCCACGGTGTTCAGATCGGAGGCCAGCCACCAGTCAGCCGCGTCCCACTGTTCCATGATGGAATCGACGGTTGCGGTATCCCGACTGCCATTTTGCTGAGGAGCAGCAGTTTCTGTCCGGGCAACTGCCACAGGAGCAGTTTCCGTGGACTGTGCTGCCGTGGTTGTCGGTTTTGCGTTTGCGACATTTGAGCGTCGTACAGCAACCGGCTGTGTCAGCAGTGCGAGGCTGGTGTTGAGCGGGGCGGCAGCGATGGGCATGATCGGCTGTGCGGCGTCTGAGGAGACAATAGTGAATGTCACCCCGGCACTCCATGCACTGGATTCGCCCATGTTGCTGACAGCCTTCACCCAGACTCTGTAAGTTCCTGCCGGAATCGAGGAGGCGGGTGTGAAGGAGGTGTTTGTCAGGTTTGTGAGTCGAATCACAGGCTGCTGCGGTGAGGCCGCCGGCGCAACCCACAGTTCATAACGTTCAGTATCGCCAACAGCCGTCCATGTGAATGTGGTCTTTGACGAGACGCGTGCGTTGGCGACTGGCGAGGTAACGACCGGTGGAGCACCGATGGAAAATCGGCGAACGGCGGACCATGGGCTGACGTGAGTGGTGCCGATGGTTCGCATCCACATTTCGTAATTGCCGAAAGCGAGGTCACGCACAGCTGTAATTGAGGTGCCGGTGATCGCCTGATTTCTGAGGACCACGGCTTTTGTGGCAGCATCGCTGACATACAGGTCGTAGTACTTCGCCCCGACGACTGATGACCATGTGAACGTCGGAGTGCGGTCGAAAGAACTGCCGGTTGTGGGCAGGGTGATAACCGGAGGAGCAAGAACCGTGAAGTCTTTCGCAAGACTCCATGTTCCGCCTTCATTTTTCGAGTTGAAGGCCTTGACGAATGCTCGGTAGGTGCCGGTTCCGAGGTTTACGTCGGATTTATAGCTGGTGGTCACGAGGTTGGTGACGTTAATGACCTGGGCTTTTCCGGTGGTCAGATTGTTGACCCAGAGATGATAGCGGGTGGCATCAGCGACGGCTGTCCATGAGATTTCGGGAAATGCTGCAGAAGCGACGTTGTTGGTCTGACTGGGGGCCGTAATGGCAGGAGCTGTCTGCACGAAGAAGTCGCGAGGCACGCTCCAGAAGCCGGGGATTTCGAACTGATCGTAGGCTCGGACCCAGACCCGATAGAGGCCGATACCGAGGTTTTCCGGTGGAGTGAAGCTGTTGACTGTGAGGCCGCTCTTCACGATGAACGTGTTGACACCGGCACTGATGGCAGCGATCTGCAGATCATAGCTGGTGGCACCTGGGAGAACATTCCAGGAGATTGTGGGCCGAGGTGCGGTTGTTGTTGCGGCCGGCGAGCTGATCACCGGTGGTTCGTGATCGAGGACTGTGACGTTGACGGAAGTTGACTGGTAGCCTGCGGATGAAGCGGTGACGACGACCTGTTGCGGGCCATCGAGGTCCGGGTCATTGACGGCCGCGACATCGAAGGAAACAGAGGCCTGACCGGCAGGAATTGTGACAGTGGCAGGAACAGTCAGTTCAGACAGGTCAGAGGAGGTGAGAGTCACTGTCAGCGGCAGACCATTATCTGAATTGCTGCGGGTCACAGTACCAACAGCAGCTTTCGCCCCGGCGTTTTCAAGGAACGAAGTTTTGCCAAGGCTGAGCTGAATTGTTTCGTAATCACCGATTGTGAGCGGCAGGCTGCCACTGATGGCACCTGCACTGGTGCCTGTGATCACAATCGAACGATCACCGAGAAGCGTATCATCGTTAAGGATTACGACGACGTCGGTAGTTCCGAATCCTGCTGCAATGACTACCGAGAGCGGCAGCGAGACAGCGGATGCATCTCCGGAGACCGACAGATTGACGGTGAAATCGGAAGACAGGTCAGTGGTGTTGGTGCGGCTGACCTTGAGTACGAAGGAGCCACCGTTTTCGAGGAGAGTGGTCTGTGCGGGCAGTGCGAGGACGACCTGGGGTTCGACGTCAAGAACTGTGACCGGCAGAGACTGGCTGGTGCCGTATTCGGGGGCCACGACGGTGATGTTGACGACCGAGTCTCCGTCGATGGTGGAGTTATCCACGGGCTGGAGGTCAAACGTGACTGTTTGTACCCCGGCTGGGAACGTAACCAGCAGTGAGCCGTCAGGATCGGAGCCGGCAAAGCCCAGTCGAGACAGGTTACTGCTGAGCACTCGCAGGCTGAAGGCGCTAAGATCTGTATTTCGGCGTGTGAGGATGCCGGTAACCGTGCCAGCGACAGCATCTTCCCTGATCGAGTTGGCACTTAGTGAGAAATCGAGTTGTTCGTTGTCATTGACCTGCAGTGAGTCTGCTCCCAGGTCGAGACCGACGACGTTGACAGACGAGGCTGCGATGCTGACAGTCTGGGTGCCGTCAAGCAGTGTGTCATCAACAGCATCAACGGTGGTCTGGACGCTGCTTTGGTTGGCTGGGATGGTCACTGTGCGAGTCGCGGATCCGCCGAAGGCTGCTTCCGACGTATCGCTGGACCGAAGTACAACGGTTGCTGGGGAGAGCCCCACAGTTTTAAAGCTGAGCGACCAGCCGTTCAGGCGACCGTAGTCGTTGACGTTGTCGTCGGTCATTTCCAGGTACCATGTCCCCTGGGCTTCTTCGTTAATGAAGTCGGAGAGTTGTCCTTCGGGCATGAAGCGACCGGTGTAGGGAGCATTGGCAGCGAGAATACTGCTGCTGGCTTCGTCGTCCAGCACAGTAGAAATCATGTTGCGTTCGTTGGTTGTAATATCCGAAAACAGTTCGACTCGGCGACCGGAAGGGCTGATGAGGAACACATCGAGGTCGCCCAGCCAGTCATGGCGGAAGTTGACGGTAACATTGACGTCAACGATTCGAGAGATCTGGCCGGGAACAGTGATTGCGGACAGAGTGGTGGCGCGATCCAGCAGCTGCACTGTGGCTGGGTTGCTAAAGGTCTGTTCGGTGACGTAATCGAACGGTCCGTTAATGTCGCTGCGGCTGACGGTGACGACCGAAGCGTTTGGCCCGGCACTTTCTGAGACAGCATCTGCTGCGACGCTGACGAGAATCTGTTCCTTGTCGAGAACAGTGACAGTTTCAGAGCCTGGGACATAGACAGGCGGGATGGAAACTGTTGGCGAGTCCATGTCGGCGGTGATTGTAACGATCTGGACCCCGTCGCGTTCGGCGTCGTCGACGGCATCGAACGGAATGACGATTGTCTGCTGTCCTTCGGGGATGGTGACATCGAGTACGAAGGAGATTTCGGAAGGATCAGAGTTTGTGAGCCGGATTTTTAGTTCGCCGCGGTTGCGGGTGAAGTGTTCACCGAAGGAGGCGAAGGCCGGTCTGTTTGAGCCTGAAGGGTACTCGGCGAGAGTGGCCAGGCTGGTGTCTCCGTATGCAAACCGTCCGTTTTGTTCGGCAACGATCAGGCTGCCGGAGACATTGATTTCAATGTCTGAGATGGCGCCGAGATTTCCGACGATCCGGGAGAGTTCATTACCACCGGGACCAAATTTCACGATTTCGCCGACGGCTGTACCACCGTAGAAATTGCCTGTTGTGTCTGTGGCGAGAGTGGTTATGGGAGTAGAGAGAGTGAAGAAGCTGAGGGGTTCCAGAGTCAGCGGGTCAAATTTCCCGACATCAGTGCCGTTGACATCAAGAGCATAAACGAATCCATCGAATCCAACGATGACATCACGGTATCGGAGGGAGGAATCGACGAGACCGTCGATGCCGTCACCACCGAGCGATTCGAGTCCGAAGAAGAACGGCTGATCGATGGTGCGTTTGTAGTTGCCGTCCAGGTCGAAGACTCGGATCTTATTCCCGCCTGCAGTCGCCCCGACGTAGAGTTCATTGCGGAGAGTGGCGAGGCCACCTTCCCAGTATTCACCTGAGGACCATGTGCGATAAGAGCCGTCAGGTTTTGAGAGTACCAGTCCTGATTTTGCACTGATTTCGTAGACGGTGTCGGAGAAAGTCGAAGTGACGAAAAGGGAGTTTCGTGCCGGGTTTGGCGCGAGGCCTCCGGTGAGGTCGAGGCCGAAGCCGCCGTTGATTCCGTCGACATCCAGCACGTTGACGATTGTTCGGAGGACGGGGTCGTAAACGACAATGTCATCCTTGATGAACCCATCCATGAGGTAGATGAGTCCGTTGAGGTATGCGAGTCCCTCGAAGCCGGTGTTTGATGTGGATCCCACGAAGAAGGTGTCAACAACACTGCCTGTGTCGGCATCGATTTTGTAGAGGTTGTTGGACGAATCATCGACGATGAACCAGATGTATTTCCCATCGAAGGCACAGCCGGCTGAGCCCCCTCCGGAAGCCGGCGTCTTGAAGTTGCGAATGGAAGCGCCGGTTGTGGGGTCCAGTTCGTAAACGTCGGACTCGGGCCATGTGCTGCCGAACAGTCGCGGTCCAAAAGCTTTGGTACCGAAGCGATCAATCTGACCGGAGCTGACATCGTATCTGACGAGTCCGTAAGCGTCACCGGCGCTGGTTTCGAGGTCACTGATGTAGACTGAGGTTCCGGAAGTTGCGAGTCCGCCGGTGCCAGCATCGGAGGCGGAGGCGGAGGCGTTGTTGATGATCTGGTGCGTCCAGCTGCCGTCACCTGGGTTGTAGATGGAGATGTACACGGTGGAAGTACCGTTGAAGACGGCAATTTTACCATCTTCCATCACGGCGACGTCTCGAACGGTCTGGCCTGTCGGGCGGAAACCTGAAGGCCATGGAACAGGCACAGTGGACTTTAGCAGTCCCTGACGGTCGAAGAACCGCAGTGAGTTATTGACAGCAACAATGCGGTCGGGAGAAAAGATGTCTGTGTTGCTGCGGGAAATTGTGAGTGTACCGGCGTTTGTTCCGGCATCTTCGAAGACGATGTCGGGAGTGGCGAGGACAGAGATCGTTTCGTGGTCGAGGACGTCGAGAATAACGCGATCCTGCTCGCTGCCGAGGTAATCAATGGAGATGACAACCTGCTGTGTGCCATCAAGCAGTGTGTCATCAACGGCATCGATGGGGACGGTCACCTGACGCTGGAAGGCGGGAATGGTGACTGGCAGCGAGACTTTTCCACCGGAGCTGGCTTCGGTGCCGTCGCTGATCAGCAAAGTCACAGTGACGGCCTGGTTGAATGGTGCGGTGACTTTTCTGAGGGTCACAGTGGCAGCGGCGGCACCGTCATTTTCCGAGATAGTATTTTTCGAGATGGACATTGAAACAGCCTTGAGCTGCTGCAGTGCGCCATTGACATTCAGCCGTGCTCCCGAGGAGACTCGTCCGAAGAGTGCGGGCAGTCGATCAGCACCGGCGTAGAGTGCCTGGATGATGGTCTGATAGGAGGCAGAGGGCGAGACGCTGCGGAGCATCGCGATGGCTCCGGTGACCATGGGTGAGGCCATGGAGGTGCCATCGCTGAAGTCGTAGTCTGGTCCGTAGAAGGCGGAGCCTGCTGTGGGAGTCGTGCTCCAGATATTGACGCCGGGTGCCCCGATATCGACACTGTTGAAGCCGCGATTTGAGAAGCCGGCAAGTGCATCATTCTGGTCGGTGGCAGCGGCTACGACGATGTTGTCTTCGGGGTAGCTGGCCGGATAGACGGGGTTGAAGTCGTTGTTTGAGGAGCTGTTTCCGGCTGCGACAACCACGATGTGATTATTGGCGCGAGCATTGATGATGGCGTCTTCGAGCGCCTGCGTGGGGTTGACCGTATAGCTGTGGTTGGAAACGACAGCTCCCATGGAGACAGCGTAGTTAATCGCTTCGATCGAAGCGGAAGTGACGGGCCCGCCGAGGTCCGCGCCGATCTTGCACGGGAGAATGGAGACGTTCCAGTTCATGCCCACAGTGCCGATGCCATTGTCGCCCACGGCTCCGACTGTGCCGGACACGTGAGTCCCGTGACCGACGAAGTCCATGGGGTCGGCGTCGCCGTCGGCGAAGTCATAGCCGTTCACGTCATCGACGTAGCCATTGTTGTCATCATCGATGCCGTTGCCGGCAATCTCACCGCTGTTCACATAAATATTTGCAGCAAGGTCGGGATGCCGATAGTCGGTACCGCTGTCGACGATTGCCACAAGAACAGACTTGCTGCCGGTCGTCTGATCCCATGCGGAATCAGCATCGGTGTCTGCGTCCGGGCGACCTGTTGTCCCGTTAACGGACTGCCCGGTGTTCTCCATGCCCCACATCCGTGAGTAATCAGGGTCGTTGGGGGTGTTGGTCCAGTCTCCGATCCAGTTTGGTTCAGCGTAGCGGATGCCGGGTTTGCCTTTGAGTTGTTCGATGGCCTGGGGAACCGTGACGCCTGCCGGCAGATTCATCAGGAAGACGCCGTAATTGCCCAGCGGTCGGACTTCTGAGCCTTCGATGACGGCGGCAACACCGGGACCGGTTGAGTCATTCAGGGACAGGCGGTCAACGCCGACCAGGACCTGATTGGGGACGTACTGAGCAGAGAGAACGAGGCGTGGTTCAAGAGCTTCCAGTCCCGGACCGGCGTTTTCAGCACGCCGTGACCGACGCTTGCTGTGAGCGGCGGTTTCCGGGCGAAACAGATTCTGCAGTTTGCTGAAAAGACGGCGGTTGTTTGAACGCATAACTGAGATGTCCCTGAAGCGGCTTTCGGAAAACATTCGCCCGCAAATAACCGGTTTTTCTGGTTTGGAGAGCTGTAACCAGACGAGCCAGCCTGGAAAACCAAACGGGCTTGAAAAGAGCGCACCTTCTTCCCTGACACGAAAAGCTTCGACCTTGCGAACACTGTCAATCACTATTTCCCGGATTTTTCAGGCTGTGACGGCAGTTGGTACGCAGACAGGCAGGTCGAGACGGTGTGCAGAATCGGGAAAGCGCGGGGTGTGAGTCAACGGAGAGGGCTGAAAAGTCGGTGCAGTTTACCTGGATTCCGCAGACAAATCCGTCGCTGACGCGCGTGCGGGCAGATTTCCGGGGAATTTGTGGTGGTTCGCAGGTGCTCAATCCCGGTCCGGCAGGCTGTTTTATGTGTACTTTTGTTTAGGTGCTGTGTTGTGCTGGTTTTTCAGGGTGCGTTATTGATTTTGCTGAGTCCGGCGGCGCTGGCTTGCGGTTCGGGGTCCTCGAATGGCAGGGATTTGAGGAATTCGACGAGGTCGTTGATTTCGGAGGTTGAGAGGTGGCTGGTTTTCCCGTGTTTGTCTGCTGGATTTTCGGTTGTGAGTACATCGTGCAGAGTGGCGGCTCGGCCGTGGTGCAGGTAGGGGGCGCTGCGGTAGACGCCGAGGAGTGTGGGGGTATCGTAGCGTGGTCCCATGAGTTCTGTGGCGTCGGCAGTGCCGGTGCCGACGTCATGGAGTGTCAGTTTGTCGGCGGGAGCGGGCTGGGAGTCTGAGTAGAGTGGGCCTTTGTGGCAGGAGGCGCAGCGGGTGTTTTCTGATTGGAACAGCTGTTGGCCGCGTTTGGCAGATTCGCTGAGTCCGTGTTTGGCGTGTGGGCTGAGTGTGAAGCCGTGTGAGTTGGTATAGGCGGCGAGAGCATCGAGTGCGTTGCTGCGTCCGGCGATGGGTTCGGCCATGGCAGCGGGGAGTGTGCCCTGGAGGAGTCCCCTGCCCTGCATGAGTTTGCCGCGAATGGTGTGTTCGAAGTCCTGAACTTCGTCGCGGTCGGAGGACCAGTGCAGGGGGTGTGTCCATGCCAGCCCGTTCATGGGCTGAGTATTGCGGAGTCCTTCGGGTTGTTGCCATGTGCGTCCGTCGGCATCGCCGTCGGGGTGGCAGCTGGAGCAGGAGATCCAGCCGCGGGAGGTCATGGGCGGGAGTGCGGTATAGAAGAGTTTCTTTCCGAGGAGCAGTTGTTCGCTGAGCGGGTTTTGTGTGACAGCGATACGTCCGAGTTCGCGTCCGTCCTGGAGGCTGAAGGCGACGACGCTGAAGTCGAGTGCATTGTAAGCGAGAACGGCAGCGCCATCTGGTGAGCAGCGTACAGCGCGGGGGTTGCTGCCCAGCTGCAGGGCCGCTTTGAAGTCCAGTTCGCTGTGATTGTCGGTGATATTGAGCAGGTACATGTCATTGGTGCCGGCAAAGGCAACGCACAGTGTGCGACCGTCGGGAGTGATGTCGCAGTCCCAGGGGTTTGCGGTGACTCGAGTTCCGCGAATGGTATCCATGGGGACTCGCAGTCGAGTTCCGGCGTCTGTTCCTGTGAGTCTGGCGACGGAGACGTAGGGGAAGATGGAGCCGTTGCCGTGAGCTGCGGTGACTCGAGAGCGGATGTGTGTGAACCAGGCTCGATCGGCAGTTGGCGCGATGACGATCTGTCGGGCGAGGTTATCGGTGGAGGCGGGTTCCCAGGTGCGCTGGATACTGCCGTCAGCGGTGCTGACCTGGAGGACTTTGGAGGTGAGATATTCTGTGGTGAGGAGGAAGTCGCCGGCGGGTGAGATGGCGAGACCGCGGAGCATGGAGCCTGTTTGCCATGTGTTTCGGAGGGCACCATCGGCGGTGTTGAGTTCGAGGATTTGCCCGGGGTATTCGAGAGTGGCGAACAGGCGTGAGCCATCGGCGGAGGACACGATTCCGTAAGGTTCATCAAAAACGGGGACTCGACGAGTGATTTTGCCGTCTGTGGCATCGAGGATAATGATTTCGTCGCTGCCGTAGACGCAGCAGGCGAGGCTGCTGGAGTTACCGATCCAGGCGACGCCTTCGGGGTGCAGGCCGACGGGGACTTCGTGTTGCAGTTTCATGTCAGGCCAGCTGACGATGGAAACTGTGCCGCTGTCGCGGTTGGAGCAGGCGAAGCGTGAGCCATCGCTGTTGAAGTTCAGGAGTCCGGCGGAGCGTGTCTGTGCGACGGCTGCGGGGATGGCTGAGCCTGCAGTGGTGATGAGCAGCAGCAGGGTGGTGAGCAGGCGCGTTGAGTTCAGCATAAGCGGGCTCGCGGGAGACAGATAGTTGCGGTGATCCGGCGGAGTACCGGGTGCAGTATAGCACGACGCTGGGAGAATTTGGACTGAGTGGCTGCGGGCTGGCAGTGGTGTGTTCAGGGGCGGCGAATTCCGGTGATGTTGACTCCGCTTCCGGGCAGCAGGTTCCATTGCCAGAGTCGGCGGTACCAGGTGCCGGTTTTTTCGGGGGGCAGTTCCTGGATGTCTGTGAAACCGGCGGCGGTGAACCAGTCTGCGAGCTCAGCGGCGGTGTGGTGGTGCTGATATTGCGGTGCCCACCAGTCCCAGGTGTCGCAGACGCGATTTTCGTAGCAGGGGTGAGCACTGAAGCAGACGATTTTATTGAGTGTGCGATTGATCAGGGGGGTACCACCGAGTATGGCACCGAGGTGGCAGAGTGGCAGGAGGACAGGTGTGGGCAGTCGTGTAGTGACAGCGCGAAGTGTGGAGTTGATGATTTCCTGCCACCATTGATTGCGGCGGTAGAGCCAGACGGACAGCCGACCACCGGGTCGAACGAGTCTGGCGACGGCCTGGAAGACGGCCTGGGTACTGGCGTCATGATGCATGACACCGATGGAGAAAACGAAGTCGAACGAATTTTCCGGGAGTGGCAGTTGTTTGAGATCGGCCTGCAGGAAGCGGGTATTGGGGAGGTGTCGGCAGAGTTCTGCGGCTTTGTCGACGGCGCGGGAGTGATCGGTGGCGGTGACGAGTGCACCGGCTGATCCGCAGAGGAGCGTATAGCGTCCGCCGCCGCAGCCTGCGTCGAGTACAGAGAGGCCGCGGAGTGAATCCGGGGAAACTCCTGTTTTAGCCAGGAATGTGGCTTTGTCTTCGTCTTCGTGGGCGACATTGAAGCGGGTCCACTGGAAGCCGAAGGATTCGAGGTGCTGATCGGTGACGAAGCGGGGGATGTTGTTGACGACTGGGGCAGCGACGGTGCCGTGGCTGTCGACGAGTGCGGTGCCATCGAGGCTGGGCTGCAGTGGTATACCGGTGTCTGGCTGCTGCAGGCGGGGGTGTTGTGCTGTCGTCATGATCGGGTCTGCCGATGTGCGTTATTTCGGGCGGGCGGGCGGATTTTCGTGGTCTGTTAAGTGGCTGGCAAGCGGGTCAGAGCCGTGGTGGCGGGATTTGCGGGAATTCAGGGTTTTGGGGGAGTTTGCTGTGCGACAGGGATTCGCACTTGCGGTGGGGTGTGGATTTATCAGAATGCTGGCGGTTGTCAGCAAGTAACAGCAGGTGGAGTTGCAGATGGGTGTGCGTGGGATTCGTGGTGCGATTACGGTCGACGAGGATACTCCGGATCAGATTCGGGGAGCAGCTAAGGAGCTGATGGAGGAGATTCTGAAGCGAAATCAGATTACTTGTTTTGACGATGTGATTTCGGCCGTGTTTACGACGACGCAGGATCTGACGGC
>JBJTPZ010000770.1:0-3620 GCA_046075365.1 Planctomycetaceae bacterium | reverse complement strand
GTTACCATCGAAGACCCCGCTCAGACAGCCATTGACTTCGGAGTTCGGATTGGTCGGGACACCGTCATTCGGCCGTTTACGGTCATCGAACGCGACACGGTCATCGAAGACCAGTGCACCGTCGGCCCGCTGCAGCACATCCCCGCCGGCAGCTGCATCCGCAAAACCGGCTAACCCCGCCAGCCCCCAGGGCCCCAAACCACACACCCCCCGCGCGCCCGATGCACTTTAGGGGTCTTGCAGTTTTACAGATCCTACAGGACCCACAGGACCTATGGGACCCATAAGTCCCATAAGATCTGTTGGACCCGTCGGTGTGCCCACTGCCCACTGATCACTGCCCACTGACTACTGCCTGCATCAGCCCGCGCATGTAGCCCCACGCAAACAAACGGCCCAGCATCGTGTAGCCCGGTTCACCGTCGTCTTCGCCCAGCAGCTGGGGAACATGATCCGGCCGCATGACCCCGCTAAAACCAATCTCCTGATAAGCCCGCATCGCAGCCACCATGTCCGTCGGCCCGTTGTCGTGAAAGGTCTCGGCGAAATCCTGCGGAGTTCCCCGGACATCCCGGAAGTGCACGTACCGGATCCATGGGCCCAGCCGACGAATCGTCGCCGGAATATCGACATTCATCGAAGCAAATGATCCCTGACAGAAACAGATCGCATTGGCGGAACTGGGGACCAGCCGCACCAGCCGCTCAAAAGCCTCAACGCTGTGCATAATTCGAGGCTTGCCGAGCAGTGCAGACAGCGGCGGATCGTCCGGATGCATCGCCAGCACCACACCACACTGTTCCGCCACCGGCAGCAGCTGATTCAGCAGCCGCTCCAGCTGCTGCCAGAGATCTTCCGGGGTCAGTCTTTGCGCATCAGCTTCGGCCTGCGGATCAGTCGGTCGATATCCCAGCAGAACTGCCTGCTCCACATCCGCCAGCCGAAAGGCCGTCACCTTCGCCGCACCTCGTTCCGGCGCATCCAGCACCGTGCGACACCAGTCTGTCCCCGCCATAAAGTTGTAACACAGCAGACGAATGTCCTGATCGGCCATCTGGCGGATCAGTTCCTGCAGGGCCCGAACTTCCGAGCCATCGTCGCGTCCCAGCTTGATGTTTTCGATCGGCAGATAACCTTCCACCACCGAACACTTCATGCCGAATGACTCAATCCGGCGACACCGCTCCGCCAGCACCCGCCAGTCCGCTCCCGGATACCGCTGCACAATATCCGTAACACCACACTGCGCGGCCAGCTGCAGGTTTTCATCAGACAAAGGAGTCAGCACGGAGCCCAGACGCATAGATCGTTCATCCCGCAGGCGGAATTCAGGCACGTGAAATCGTTTCGCTGCCGCAATCTTGCGAATTCCGGTACTGCTGACAACTGAGCAGTCCTGGGCAGACGGATTTTCGGAACTGCTGCCGTCGCCGAGCCCACTCAGCGGAAATCCACAGCACAAACGCCTATCATTCCGGCCATCGCTTTCGTTGTCACCCTTTTCAGGAATCCGTTCCATGTCCAGTCTGCTGCTGCTCCTTTCACTGCTGCTGCCGGCCGATCCGCCGGCATGGCCCGGATTCCTCGGTGCCGGTGCAACACCGATCGAGCCCGCCTCCATCCCGCTCAGCTGGTCCCCCGCCCAGAATGTCGCCTGGGATGCGTCACTGCCCGGACACGGACAGTCCAGCCCGGTCATCTGGAACGATCGCGCCTTCGTCACTACCGTCGAAGGTGACAACAAGGAAATTTGCCACACCATCTGCCTGGCACTGACCGACGGAAAAATCGTCTGGGATCACAAACATCAGTCCACTGCTCCTGACCCCAACAGCGTGTACATCAGCCGCGCAGCTCCGACACCAGTCGTTGATGGCAGCCACGTGTTCGCCTGGTTCGAATCCGGTGACCTCGTGGCACTGACTCACGATGGTCAGCATGTCTGGACAACCTCACTGTCCACGCTGTACGGAAAATTCACCAACAAATTCGGACTCAGCAGTTCACCTGTTCAGACAGCCAGCTCGGTCATCATCCTTGTTGATGATGAAGGCCCGTCTTATCTGGTTGCTCTGTCGAAAGCCGACGGCAGCGTTTTGTGGAAGACAGATCGCACCAGCCGTACAAGCTGGAGCAGTCCGGCACTGCTGACACTCGCCGGACAGCCTCAGATCGTCGTCAGTTCCGCCGGTTCCGTTGACGCCTGGGATCCCGCCACCGGCAGGCAGCTGTGGACTTACACTGACATCGGCGGCAATACCGCCACCACACCGCTGCCCGCCGGACCCGATGCATTCTTCGTGGCCGCATCTCCCGGCCGCAGCGGAGAAAATGCAGCAGGTGCCAAAAAGTCAAACGCCCTGATTCGTGTCAGTCGGGACGGTGATTCATGGAAAATTGAAAAGGTCTGGATGGCCGCCGAAGCCACTCCTTCCTGGGCCTCACCCTTTCTGCATCAGGGCTATGCCTACTGGGTGAATCGAGTGGGCGTCGTGTACTGCATTGATGTGGCTACGGGCGAGCAAAAATATGCACAGCGCACCAAACAGTCCTGCTGGGCCACGCCCATCCCGATCGGCGATCGCATCTACTTCTTTGGCAAGGAAGGCACCACGACCGTGCTGGCAGCCGGCCCGGAATTCAAACAGCTGGCCAGCAACGAGCTGTGGCCGGCCGATGCACCGCCATCAGACAACGGTGCACCCAAAACAGATGAAACCAGCCAGGAACGCAAACAGGCCAATGCCATGTTCTCAGGTCCCACCCAGTACGCAGCCGCTGCAGTCAGCGGCAGCCTGCTGATTCGCGTCGGCAGCCATGTGTTCTGCATCCGAGATACCGCCGCGAAGAATCCGTAACGAATTGCTTACCCCGTGCCGTCACTAACCACCGCCGGAATCAGCCCTCAGCCGACTGATTCCGGCGGTTTGCTTAAACAATCTGTCAGGCCATCAGTCTCTTCACAGGCATGCCGTGCGATCTCTCTGCACCTGCCGGATCAAGCCCTGACTGCCGAAAGCCACGTCCATGTCCCAGCCAGCATTTCGCCGCGGATTTACCCTCATTGAACTGCTGGTCGTGATTGCCATTATTTCCATTCTGGTTGCCTTGCTGCTGCCGGCGGTCCAGCAGGCCCGGGAAGCAGCCAGACGCATCAGTTGCCTGAATCATCTGAAACAGCTGGGACTGGCGATTCACAACTATCACGAGTCCTGTTCTGCACTGCCGCTGCAGGCCACGTTCCGCCCGGGCAGCACATTCTCCGGCTTTTCTGCTCACGCCCGCATTCTGCCGTGGATTGATCAGGCCAGTCTGTACTCCCAAATTGACTACAACCTTAGTTTTGCTGCTCAGCCGGCCATCTGTGGCACACGGATCCCGCTGTTTCGCTGCCCCAGCGATCCTCGGGACGGCCTGCGACCTGATGCCGGAGTACAGTTTGCTCCCACCAATTACGGTTTCAGCATCGGGACGTGGCTGGCGATCGATCAGCTGACCGGAACTGCGGGTGACGGAGCCTTCGCGGTTAACGAACGTCGCACATTCGCCTCCGTCACGGACGGACTCAGCAGCACACTTGCAATGGCCGAAGTCAAAACCTTTATCCCCGCACTGCTGGA
>JBJTPZ010000769.1:0-6816 GCA_046075365.1 Planctomycetaceae bacterium | reverse complement strand
CTATGTCACAGTCCACCGGATTGCCGGCGTCAGGTTCGGCTCAGGGGCGTTCGCTGCAGCGAGATTCGCCCGGTTTTCGGCTGCTGATCGGGGTCAGTTGTCTGCTGCTGCTGGTGCAGTGGTTCTGGACCAGCAGTCGCCGTCCGCAGCCGCTGGTGGTGCAGCGGGGCACTCAGTCGCAATCGGGTTTTCTGATCGACGTGAATCAGGCGGGCTGGGTGGAATGGATGCAGCTGGAGGGTGTTGGCCCGGCTCTGGCCAGCCGAATTGTGGCGGATCGGCAGGTGCACGGTCCGTTTGCCACGATCGAAGATCTGGGGCGAGTTCCTGGAATCGGTCCGGCCACTATCGACCGAATCCGCTCATCGCTTAGAATCCGGCATGAGCATCAAACCGCCGACCGTCGTCTCCCCTGAACCTTCAGTCTCTGCCCCGCCTGCTGTTCCTGTCAGCAGTCGGTCGCGTTTCTTTGTG
Organism: Planctomycetaceae bacterium; assembly: GCA_046075365.1. GTDB lineage: Bacteria > Planctomycetota > Planctomycetia > Planctomycetales > Planctomycetaceae > SXXK01. The sequence goes on along the minus strand of JBJTPZ010000769.1, from coordinate 6,342 downwards.
CATCGTCAGAAGGTGCGGCTGCGTCAGCTGCCTGGCGGCAGTGTGCATTCGGTGGGTGAAGCGCGTTCGGCCAGGGACCGAGTGCGTTCTTCGGGAACTCTGGTGCGTGAATTTCTGGGGCTGCTGCGTCCTTACCGTCGCAGTCTGGCGCTGGCTTTGGTGACGGTCACCATCTCCACGCTGCTGGGTCTGTTGCCGCCTGCCGGCACGAAGTTTGTCATCGATTATGCACTCAGCGGTCGTCCGCTGCCTGCCTGGCTGCAGGCATTTCCCTCCCTGGCGACTCCGGTACGTCTTCTGGGTGCCGTAGTGCTGGTGGTGACTGTTGTTTCGCTGGTGCGAATTGTGATTCATGTCTGGGGCCGCTGGCATGCGACTCGAATTTCCAAAATCATTCAGCTGGACATTCGGCGGCGTGTGTTTGAGCACGCGATACGTCTGCCGCTGCATCGTGTGCAGGAGCTGCGATCTGGTGGAGTGGCATCGATCCTGCGTGAGGATGGCGGCAGTGTGGGCGAGCTGGTGTTTGGGCTGCTGTACAATCCGTGGCGAGCGGTGATTCAGCTGGCGGGCAGTTTCGCGGTCCTGGCGTGGGTGGACTGGACGCTGTTACTGGGTGCGATTGTATTGCTGCCCACCGTCTTTGTGACTCATCGCGCCTGGATCAACAGTATCCGTCCGCAGTTCCGGGCCATTCGCAAGCAGCGTGAGCAGATTGATGCGGGTGCGGCGGAATCATTTGCGGGGATTCGCATTGTGCGGGCGTTTAGTCGGCAGCGGCGTGAGGCCTGGCGGTTTTCGCTGGAAAACAACGTGATGGCTCGACAGGAACTCTATGCGTGGTGGTGGATGCGGGTGGTGGAAATTGTCTGGGAGGCTCTGATTCCGATTGCGTCTGCCGGCCTGCTGTTTTACGGGGGGTGGCGGGTTACGACGGGATTTATGACGGCCGGTGATCTGATGATGTTTTTGGTGTATCTGGTGATGCTGCTGGAGCCGCTGGCTGCGCTGGCCACCAGTGCGACTCAGTTCCAGAACAGTCTCAGCGGTCTGGACCGCGTTCTGGACATGCTGTCTGAACCGATGGAAATGCAGTCAGCGGGCACGCTGCTGCGGGTCGATCGGCAGGGAGTGCGGGGAGACATTGAGTTTCGGGGGGTGACATTTTTGTATCCGGGCACCGGTCAGCCGGCATTGAGTGACATTGAGTTGCGGGTGCGGGCTGGTCAGACGGTGGCTCTGGTGGGGCCCAGCGGTGCTGGCAAGACGACTTTGTGCAACCTGGTGGCTCGTTTCTATGACCCTTCGCAGGGCGCCATTTTGCTGGACGGTCAGGATTTGCGAAGTTTTGACGTGGAGTCTTATCGATCGCTGCTGGGCGTGGTGGAGCAGGATGTGTTCCTGTTTGACGGCACGATTGCGGCGAACATTGCTTATGGCTGTCGGCATGCGTCGGAGCAGCAGATTCTGGCGGCGGCGGAGGCAGCCAACGCGCTGGAGTTCATTCAGCGTACGCCTCTGGGTTTGCAGACGGTGATTGGCGAGCGTGGTGTCAGGCTGAGCGGTGGTCAGAGGCAGCGTCTGGCGATTGCTCGAGCGATCCTCGCTGATCCTCGCCTGCTGATCCTTGACGAAGCGACCAGCAATCTGGATACGGACAGCGAGCAGCTGATTCAGCAGAGTCTGGGTCGACTGATGCGGGGGCGAACCTGCTTCGTGATTGCTCACAGGCTGAGCACGATTGCATCGGCCGATGTGATTTGTGTGGTGGAGGGCGGTCGGATTCTGCAAACGGGGACTCATGCCGAGCTGATGGCCAGTGGCGGTCGTTATCGCGCGATGGTTGAGCAGCAGGTACGGATTGCGATTGGGGATGCAGTATCCGGGCCGGCGGCGCAGGGCGGCAGGCGAGGCTGAGTCGGCGCGGGTGCTGAAATTTTTTTTGGCGGGAATATCAGGTATCAGGTATCAGGGATTCGGCAGCGGATCCGAGCGAGGAGTGTTGGGGGATGCGTCATCCGGTAATCAGGCTGAGTGATCAGGCGTTGCGATCGGCCGATCAGGCGATTGGTTTTTTGATGCAGCAGGCGGTAGAGAACGCTGACTGTATTTCACTGGCGGCCGGGCTGGTGGATGAAGCGACGCTGCCGGTGGATCTGGTGCGAGAGACGGTGGGTGAGGTGCTGGGCGAGTCGGGATCGGGACGTCGTCTGCTGCAATACGGGACGACTCAGGGGCCCGAACCGCTGCGGCGGATTTTTCGGGATTATCTGGCGGAGCTGGAGCAGCGGCCAGACCGTTTGGCGGATCTGCCATTATCGCAGCTGTTTCTGACGACGGGATCGCAGCAGCTGCTGGCACTGCTGGTGCAGGCGCTGTTTAATCCGGGAGACATTTGTCTGGTGGCAGCGCCGACATATTTTGTGTTTCTGGGGGTTTTGCAGGCGGCGGGTGCTGACATCGTGCCGGTGACATCGGATCAGCAGGGCATGTGTCCTGCGGCACTGCGTGCGGCGCTTGAGCGTCTGGAGCAGTCCGGTCGTCTTGCGCGAGTCCGTCTGATTTATGTGGTGAGTGATTTTGAGAATCCGTCGGGGGTGAGTGTGTCGGGTGAGCGGCGACCTGAGCTGTTGTCGCTGGCCCGTGAGTTTTCTCGTGAGTCGCGAATTTTTCTGCTGGAGGACGCCGCATATCGGGAACTGCGGTATGACGGAGTTTCACCGGCCAGTATCTGGTCACATGATCGGGACCGCGACACTGTGATTCTGGCTCAGACATTTTCCAAAAGTTTTTCACCGGGCATCCGGGTGGGTTTGGGTGTTGTTCCGCAATCGCTGGTGAAGCCTTTGTCGGATTTGAAGGGCAACGAGGATTTTGGATCGGCGCATTTGAACCAGCATGTGGTGGCGCGTGCGATTAAGGAGCGGACTTATCATCAGCATGTACAGCGAGTGCGGGACAATTACCGCATGAAGCGGGACGCGATGCTGGAGGCTGCTGATCGGGAATTTGCCAGCCTGCCGGGGGTGTCGTGGTATCGGCCCGCAGGCGGGATGTATGTCTGGATGCGTCTGCCGGATGAGATACCGACGGGTTTTCAAAGTGAGCTGTTTCGCCGGGCGACTCAGGTGGACAAGGTCATGTATGTACCGGGTGAGTTATGTTATCCGCAGGACTGGTCTGAGCGTCCTCGCAGTGAGATGCGTTTGAGTTTTGGGGTGCAGGGTCCGGACGGGATTCGCGAGGGGATGCGACGTCTGGCGAATGCAGTGCGCTGGGCACTTTCGGGGCAGCACTGAATGACACGGCGTTTCTCTGTCTTTTGAGTATGAGCTGAGGATGATGAGTGATCCGCTGCCAGACTGGCGTCCTGCATGTTCCCTGCCGATGCTGAGAGCTCGAGCGGACATGCTGGCGTCGGTGCGACAGTTTTTTACAGCGCGGGGTTATCTGGAGGTGGAGACTCCGTGTCTGTCCCGGGACGTGGTTGTCGATGCGTGGCTGGAGCCGCTGAAGGTGCGGCAGGGTGAGCAGGACTGGTATTTGCAGACGTCACCTGAAGCGTTTATGAAGCGGCTGCTGGCGGCTGGTGCCGGTTCAATCTTTCAGATCAGTCGTGTGTTTCGTGCGGGAGAGTGCGGTGCCCGGCACAATCCGGAATTTACGATGCTGGAGTGGTACGGGGTGGGGACGGACTGGCGGGATCAGCTGTGGTTCACGGAGCAGCTGGTGCGTCAGGTCGTGCTGGCGGGCTGCCGCAGTCTGGGGCGTTCTCAGCCGGCCTGGGGTTCTGAGCAATTTGCTCTGACGACTTATGCAGAAGCGTTTAAGCGTGAGCTGGGGTTAGCGGTGTTTGCAGCGACCGACGATGAACTGCTGGCGGCAGCCCAGGCGCGAGGTATTCCGATCCCTGGGGGCCAGGCGATGGTCAGGGACGAGTTACTGAATCTGTTGCTGGGATTTTGTATTGAGGCGGGCCTTGGGCAGCGGTCTGGTCAGGAGCGACCGGAGTTTCTGTGTGATTATCCGGCCAGTCAGGCGGCATTGGCAGTGACCACTGAAACGGCCCCGGCGGTAGCGCGAAGGTTTGAACTGTACATCCGCGGTTTGGAGCTGTGTAACGGGTATCAGGAGCTGACGGATCCGGCGGAGCTGCGGCGGCGGGACCAGCGGCAGAATGAAACGCGGGCCTGCGGAGCGGGGTCAGTGCTGCCGGGAGCGAAGCGAATGCTGCAGGCGATGGAGCACGGCTTACCGGCCTGTTCCGGCGTGGCACTGGGTTTTGACCGACTGGTGATGGTCGCGGCGGGCAGTGATGAGCTGGCGGAGGTGCTGCCATTTCCGGCTGCCAGGTGTTAGGGGCAGTCGCCGCGAGGCGGATGGTGGGGGCCTGCGATTGATGTCGGGCCGGGATTTGCGGACCGCGCGAGCGAGTGGCATGTGGCCAGCCAGCCTGCGGCCTGCGACCCGGCTTGAGCCGTCTGGTGGTGCCTGAGGGCAGATCTCGGGCTGGAAAGCCCGAGCTACGGGGAGGGGGGGTGCAGGCGAGCGTTCAGGCGAGCCGGGCACGGCGGTGCCAGGGTGTGCGGCATGGGAGTGCGGCATGGGTGCCGCCGGTTCGCTTTCAGCCGTTCGCGGCTTCGCGTGAGACCTGCTGTCTGCGGTGCATCCGTGGGGCCAGGGGCTGCTCTGGACTCAAGTTCATTCGTCGGACGTTTCGCACGCCAGGGGCAGGTCTCGGGCTGGAAAGCCCAGGCTGCATTTGGTCCTTCGCGTCTGGAACGATGCCGAGCTGCGGACTGGATTCCTGGCAGAACACTGAGTTGAAGTTGCCGCGTATGTTTCTTGTCCTGGGAAATTCGACTAGACTGACGAGGTATCTTGTCGAGGATGGTGTGCAATTTGCGGCATAGGGCGGTACTGATGACTTTCCTGCATGCAGTCGGTGACTGGTGCCGCGGAGTGCTCCTGACAATTTCCCCTGGCACTGTGCGTGCTCTGTTTTTGGCATTGCCTGTGCTGCTGCTGATCTGGGTGCTGCGGTTGCCTCGCGAGCGTGTACTGCCGCCGGGAGTGCCGTATCGCTGGGATGCGGATCTGCGTCTGGGTGCTGCAGTGGCGCTGGGAATTCAGATTTTGATTTATGCGGTACTGTAATCGGACAAGGATCCCGGGCATGCGTACAGAGCGACGGTTGTGGCTGTCGATCGCAGCAGTGGCCGTCTGGCTGCTGCCGGCAGCAGATTTGATGGCGTTTTGTGCACCGCAGGAAGAGCGATCGTCGGATGCTGTCAATGTGGCGGGGCCCGTGCGTCTGGTGCTGCCTCGGGAAATCCCGGCCGTCGTGGGGCTCGAGCTGAATCTTTACTTTGATAATCTTGTTTTGGTGCTGAATCCCGCGAACTACGCATTTGATGTGATTTGTGCCAGGGGTCGACAGCAGGCAGATCGCTGGACACTGACGGCTGCACCGACTGATGTGGGTTTGCATGACCTGCAGCTGGAAGTCAGAGATCAGTCAAACTCGGTCGTGGCTCGCGCTGCGACTCGTCTGCGGGTCATCCCGGCGGACGCCGCTTCGAATCAGAAGATTTCTTTGCTGCTGATTGGCGACAGTCTGACTCATGCTTCGGTATACCCTCAGCATCTGCTGCAGCTGTGTGACGCGCCGGGTAATCCGCGATTGACGCTGGTGGGCAGCCATGGTCCTGGCGAGATTTTGGGGGCGGTGCGTCATGAGGGTTATGGTGGCTGGACCGCCCGGCGGTTCGCCACCCATTTCACCGGCAAGGCTCGTGAGGGCGATTACCGTCAGCGGGGCAGTCCGTTTCTGTATGCGGATGCCGCAGGTCAGCCGCAGCTTGATTTTCGCCGTTACTGCGCGGATGTGAATGGCGGCGTCCTGCCTGACATTGTGGCCGTGTTTCTTGGCCCCAATGACGTATTTGCGCTGAATGAGGCAGGACTGGAGGCGGGTGTCGAGGACATTGTGGCGCAGTTTGAGGTGCTGCTGCAGATGGTGCGTGAGTGCGGGCCGGAAGTGAAGTTTGCGGTGATGCTGCCGGTCCCCCCTGCTGCGACTCAGGATGCGTTCGGTGCCAATTACGGCAGCGGCCAGACTCGCTGGCAGTACCGCCGCAATCAGCATCGTTTGCTTGAGCGTCTGCTGGAGCGATTTGGGGAACGTGAGGCGGAGCGGATTTTTGTGGTACCCGTGTATCTGAACCTCGATTGCGTGAACAATTATCCGTCGGTGACTGAGGCGGCGAACGGGCGAGCAGTGCAGCAGGTGCGGCGACTGAACAACGGCGTACATCCGTCAGCGGAAGGCTATCAGCAGAT